>JAESUV010000004.1 GCA_016762975.1 Gammaproteobacteria bacterium
CGGCACTGTCAGTGCCTTTGTTGACGTCCTCGGCGAGCTTATTGATATGCATGTTGCAGGGGGTGACCATGCTCCAGGTCGAGGCGATGCCGATCTGCGGTTTCTTGAAATCGGCATCGTCGAAGCCGACGGCTCGCAACATCGCGCGGCTCGCTGACTGTTCAACACCATCAACTACAATCTTAGAATGCTTCCGTAAATCTTTGTTCTTCATGAATAATCCAGATTAATACAGCTTTGGTTTAATAGTTCTGTTTAGTCATCTAGAGGCATGTTTAGCAGAAAGTGTGAGCGCCTCCAATGCCCAAGAGGCGGATAATATACACCAGCAAGAGTCTCATCGCATTCTCCTTTGGCGGCCTCGGGATCTAATCTATAGCGCCCTCGCTCAAATGGGCATGACAGGCAGGCATTACAATTCTGGGTGATACAGTATACGACGTGCCTGTATCAGCTCGATTCTTAGGCGCAGCTACGCCTAGCGCAGTTGCTAGGGCGGGTTCGGGGCAGGCAATGGCAATAGACGATCTTATCGTGATCGCAGTGATGAGCGAGCGGCTAGTTCTCCATCACCAGCACAGCACAGAGCTGGTAAGAAAGTTTGAAAGCGAGACTACAGGTCGTGTTCTTGCGAATGAACAATGTATATAAAATGTTTAAATATTGTTAAAATACAATATATTAAAGAATTTTTCGAATAAATCATATTAAGTATTTCATGTCGCTATTCTAGTGATGATGGTGTCCGAAAACGGCCAGTAATTACAGAAGAAAGGAGTATGCTTGCCCGCATTGTTTACTTTTTCTAGTTACTTAACCTTGGCTGCTGAACATCACCGAAATGACAGCTTTAATTAATACGGATGATCTTGAAAACGCCCGACAGAGTAGAGATCCGCGCTTCGATGGGCGCTTCTTCGTTGGTGTACTAACGACAGGGATTTACTGTCGCCCAATTTGTCCTGTTCGAATTCCTAAAAAAGAGAATGTGCAGCTCTATAGAAGCGCTGCCAGTGCGGCTGAGGCTGGGTTTCGCCCCTGTCTGCGCTGCCGCCCCGAATCTTCGCCGGGTACACCGGCATGGATAGGCGCTCCTTACAAGGTCTCTAAAGCACTGCATCTAATCGCGAGAGGCAATCTCGATGGAAGTTCAGTGGATAAGCTCGCGGAGCAGCTTTGTATAGGCCCGCGTCAGTTGAGCAGGTTGTTTCAGCAGTATGTGGGGGCTTCACCGGTCGCGGTTGCGCAGACGCAGCGGCTGCATTTCGCGAAGAAACTCCTCGATGAAACGAACCTGCCTCTAGCAGAGGTCTGTTTTGCGGCTGGCTTCGGCAGTGTGCGTCGCTTCAATGCCGTTTTTCAATCAACCTATGCAAGATCGCCTAAGGAACTCCGCAAGGGTGTTCGGGGTAGGCGACGATCAAAGGGGGAGGGAATACAAGTGCGGCTTTCCTATCGCCCGCCGCTCGACTGGAAATCCATGCTTGTCTATCTTGAGTATAGGAAAATTCCTGGAGTGGAACACATCGACCTAGAGCAGAATACCTACCGTCGAACGATTTCAATCGGTGAGAGTGTAGGTGAACTATGCGCTCAGTTCTCGGAGACGGAGCATAGTGTGCTGCTGCAGATAAACTTTCCTGATACGCGTCACTTGTACCATATTGTTGAGAAAGTTCGCCTGCTATTCGACCTAAAGGCAGACAGCGTGGAGATTGAGGAGTTTTTTAAGAATGATGAACTCTTAAAGGAGGTTGTTAAGAAAAATCCGGGCACGCGCGTCACAGGTTGTTGGGATGGGCTGGAGGTTACGGTGCGAGCAATCCTCGGTCAGCAAGTCACGGTGAAGGCAGCGACGACGCTTGCAGGAAGAGTGGCAGAGCGCTATGGCGAAAACTACAGCGGCTCCTCTGCGCACTTAACTCGTGTTTTTCCTACTGCAGAAACACTCGCTACGGCGGACTTGAATGGAATGGGAATAGTGGGTCAACGTATTGCAGCGATTAACGTTGTCGCTGCAAAGATAGCGACGAATGAAATCGTATTTGACGGTGTATTGGAAACAGACGAGTTCGTTCGCCGGCTCTGCGAGATAAAAGGAATAGGCGATTGGACAGCTCACTATATAGCGCTGCGTGTATTAAATGACCCAGATGCGTTTCCCTATTCGGACCTTATTTTGCGACGCGCGGCAACAAATAATCAGCAAACACTGACGCCGAAAGCACTGTTAGAGTTGGCAGAGGTATGGCGACCGTGGCGTGCTTACGCCGTAATTCTTTTGTGGAAACATTATCAACAGATCGCTAGGAATAAGTGAGCTTGCTAGTCAGCTCGTACTAATAGCAATTTAAGGAAGCTAACATGACTATGTTCTATCACTACCACAACACTTCGATCGGTGAGTTGCTGTTAGCTGGCGATGGGGATTATCTGTCCTTGCTCGGCTTTCCTCATGGGAAAATGCAGCGGCGACACGAACGCGAATGGTCGAGGGATACAGCCCCGTTCGCTGATACCTGTTTCCAATTGGATGCGTATTTCGCAGGAGAGTTGAAAAAATTCGATCTTCCGCTAATGCCCAAGGGTACGGCCTTTCAAGAATCGGTGTGGCAGGCTCTAACTGAAATTCCTTACGGAGAAACTTGGAGCTATGGCCAGCTCGCCGCAAAAATTGAAAAACCCAAGGCCTCGCGTGCGGTAGGTGCGGCGAATGGAATGAATCCTATTCCTGTCATTATCCCCTGCCATAGAGTTATAGGTGCCTCTGGCAAGCTCACCGGCTTTGGTGGAGGAATAGAGACCAAGCAGTTCTTGCTTGAGCTAGAGTCGGGGCAGATTGCGCCACGCCTAAACTTCGCTTAGGCCAAGAGTAGTTTGCCTGAAGAGGAACTTTAGGTAGTAACCTTTGTCTAGATATCTCAGGGAGCAAGCGATTCTATGTGCTCGGCTCAGCCTATCTGGCAGTCGCGCACTAGGAGCAATGCTAGAGTAGATAAGGGCCGACGAAGAGCGAATAGATGGAATTTGCTGATGACATAGCCTTGGGAGATTTCACCTCGGTTGATCTCGACGATCTTGTTGATAAGGACGACTATTCCGGGCGAGAGCAACGAACAACGAAGACGTTTTCTGGGTTTCAGCTGAGTTTCGCGGTCTCAGCGATCCTTCATTTTGCGCTCGCATCTACGCTGTTTTATTTTGTCGCGAGTGATATTGCAACAATCGAAGAGCTTGTTCGGCCGTCGATTAAAGTGGAATTCGTTCCGTTCAATCCTTTGCTAAGCCAGGCTGAGGAAAGCATTCCTGAGACTCCTTCTGAGAGTGCGGCTCCAATACCCCTTGCAGAATCTTCTTCGACATTGCCAGTGGCCGAGTCTCAGCTTGAGGGCAATCAGACAGATGTTCCTGAGATCGGCGAATCTGAAATAGCGGAAGCTCCGCCATCAGAAAGTTCAGTTGCAAATTCACTGCCGCCGCTGGAGACGGTTATCCTGCCATCTGTGGAGTCGGTGCAGCGTGTGTTAAGTAATCTACAGCGCAGTGATGCTTCACGCTTTTATACCTATGACTGCAATAAGTTAGAAGAAGAGAGCGAGTTTAATGACTGCGCTTCAAGTGATGCCCGAGACTACTCCTTGCTAACTCGAAATCCAGTCTATGACTTTCATAACCCCGCGATCGAAACTAGTCGATCTAGAGCAACGGTCACTATGCTCGCTAGACAGAGTGCTAGGGTTTCCGAACAGCTCGCCTCGAGTAATCTGCCGGCGGGTCTTTCGAGCTATGTGTTGGAGGAGTTAGAGCAGGGCATTGAAACTTATTCTAATACTTCCTCCCGCGCTGTAGACCACATGAACACGATGGTAGATAAAAGTGCGGCTGGAGTTATAGCGCGAAGAGTTTTTGACAGTTGGGTGCTACAGAAATCGGCATTGCTACAAAGTAGGAGAGTTGAGAATCGCGGTGTTCGATAGTTCAGAGAAAGATGAAGAAGTAATGAGAAGTTTAATGTGGAGTCGGTAGACGCAGGAAAATTAGTTATAGACTCAGTTTCTTGACCTGAATCAGCCAACGCACCTCATCGTCAACTCCAATTGGTAGCAATTCCCACCTATAGCGTTACAATATGAAGCAATATTTCATGTGAAGGTGTATGGATTGTGGAAATCAAACGGTTAGTAGCTATCGGTGTGGGCTTGTTTGTAGTCGTCGCATTTTCTTTAGGAATAGGCCTTCTGGCCTCTATCGAACCTGCCTCTGCACAAACAACCCAAAACACGCAGGATCAGCAATCTGCGACGCCGGCCACGAATGTCTGCCTCGCTTGTCATAATAATCCTGTCGTGACTTCGGTATTCGAAACCGCCCACGGCAACAGCTCGATACCCGGTTCACAACCGGCCATTCGAGGTTGCGCGAGCTGCCATGGCGCCAGTACGGCACACACCGGCGCTATGCAGGCACCGTCGGTGGTATTCGGCGACGGCAGTTCACGTTTTCCAGCCAGCAATGTGCAAACCCAGAATCAGGCCTGCCTCACCTGCCACCAGACAAGAGAAACGGTGCATTGGACAGCCAGTGTTCACCAGTCTGCCGACCTGAGCTGTGCAAGCTGCCATACAGTCCATGCAGGCCACAACGCGGTATTAAATCAATTAAACGACTCTAGTATTTGCCTGAGTTGCCACCTTGAACAGCGCTCGCAACTGAATCGGCGCAGTCACCACCCTGTGACTGAAGGCTTGATGAGCTGTAATGACTGCCACAATCCCCACGGTTCAGACACAGTGGCATTACTGAGCAGAAGCACCGTGAACGAAACTTGCACTGGTTGCCACGCAGAGAAGCGCGGACCTTTCCTATGGGAACATCAGCCAGTGAGTGAGGATTGTACCACCTGTCACAATCCTCATGGATCTACCCAAGCAAGCATGCTGGCTACGCGTCAGCCGTTTCTCTGCCAGACCTGTCATGCCGAGGCATTTCACCCCAGCACACTATACAGCGGTACCGGCCTTCCCCCGGCAGGTGCGCAGCAGAACTTGTTGGGTGCTTCATGTACCAACTGCCATTTGGCGGTACATGGTTCTAACCATCCCTCCGGGTCGCGTTTAACCCGTTAGGCGGCCGCTATGAATAGCAATTTTAATCTTGGTATTCGGCATACAATCTGGCTGCTAGCGGCACTGTTAATGTCGGGATTGTTATGGCCTAAAAATGCCATTGCACAAACTTCGAGCATCGAACTTGGTTTGGGTTACAACAGTGATGATTCCTATCAGCTTGGACAATATTCAGGACTTACTCAAACCGGAGGATTCTCGGTAGCTGGATTTTCGCTACAGAGTCCAACTGACCGTAGTGGTGAGACTAACAAGCCTTATTGGCGAGCCAGCGGCAAGAACCTCGGGCTCGAATCAGGCAGTCTGGATGCTACTTACGGTCGCTGGGGCAGCTTCTCCTTGTCAGTGAATTATGCTCAGCTACCCCATTATCAATTTAACGACGGTCGCACGCCATTCAATGGCAGCGGTTCGCCGAACCAAACACTGCCGGCAAACTGGACAGGTGCCAGCTCCACTGCCGGATTCACCGAGCTGACCTCCAGCCTCAAGCAGGTGAACATTGATACGCAACGGGATCGATTTACCAGTGGTTTCGAGTGGCAGCTGAACCAGACCTGGCAGCTAATGAGTGAATTTCGCCATGAAACCAAACAGGGTAATCGAGCACTCGGAGCTATCTTCGGCACTGCCGGCGGCAACCCTCGCGGATCCATTGTGTCTCGCCCTATCGACTACCAGACCGATGAGCTTACTGTGGGATTGAGTTACGCCAATCAGAGTTCGCAGTACAATATCAGCTACGGCGTCATGCAGTTCAGTAACAACAATAAAACTCTGCGTTTTCAAAACCCCTTTAACCATCCGCAATGGACACAAGGTGCCAATTTCTCAGATGGCGCTATTGGCCAGATAGCTCTTGAGCCGGATAACAACTCCTCCCAATTTTCCTTTTCCGGAACACGCAGCTTCTCCAGCGCTACCCGTTTGAGCGGCAGCGTGATCTCCACGAAACTTGAGCAGAATGACAGCTTCCTGCCCTATAGCAGCGTGATTGCAGCAGCGACACCATTACCGAGGGCAGGTCTCAGCGGGCGAGTAGACAGCCTGACAGCTAATTTGAATTTTTCTACACGGCTGAGTTCCCGCAGCACCCTGCGCCTGCGTTATAACTACAGAGACCGTGATAACAAGACACCTCAGGAAACCTACCTGCGCATAGCCGGAGATGCTGGCCCCCAGGGTAGTCTGCTCAGCAGCCAAGCTAGGATCAATCGCACCTACGACCTGGAGAGAGATAAACTCAGCGCCGAAGTAAACTACCGTTTTGCAGGCAAGACTCGGCTTTCCGCAGGCTATGAATTTGAGAAAACCGATCGCAGCATGGTGGACGTAACAACTACCGAGGAAGACACCGGTTTTATAAAGGTAAACTTTGCGCCGTCTTCAACCTCTAGTGGCTCAATTAAGCTATCCCGTTCGGAGCGGGATGCATCCAACTATGACAGCACGGTGCCATTTGTTATGGGACATAACCCCGATTATGTCGCTACCCTGGTCGGCAATCAGTTGTTTGAGAATGATCCCCTACTGCGACGATTTCATTTAACCGAGAGAAATCGGGACGAACTGAGCGCCAGCATGAATTTTTATCCGACCGATGAGATTGGTTTGAGTCTCTTGGCGAAACTGGCTGACGATGATTATCCCGAGGTAAAAATTGGTTTACAGGAATCAGAGAAGCGTAGCTTGGCCGCCGATTTGTCGTTCACCCCTGCGGCCAACTGGATGGTCAGCGTTTACTACAACTATGACAATTATACCAATCAGCAAACCGGTTTCGCCCGACGTGGAGGTGGCCGCCCAACGCCATTCTATCCAGAATCGGTACGCGACCCGGCTAATAACTGGAGTGTGCAGAGCGAAGATAATGTTCACACTTTCGGTGCCGGCATCGACTGGAAACTCATGGGGAAGAGACTGGATCTATCCCTGGATATCAACTATACCGATGCACAAACAGAGACAGATCCTTTCAGCGCAGGCACACCGTTTTTGCCATTACCTGATGTCAATACAGAGATTGGCACAATTTCACTCACGAGCAATTACCAGCTGCAGCCTGGTAGAGAACTGTCATTTGGTTATGTTTACGAGCGCTATCAATCCGATGATTGGTCACTGGATGGGGCGGGAATAAATACGCTCTCCAACATTCTCTTACTGGGGAACCAGAGCCCAGAGTACGCGGCGCACATTTTTCAGGTCTCACTGATCTTTAGTTTTTAGCTTGTTGTTCCTCGATCGATTACTGATGATTCATAGAAGGATGATATTCAGGACTACCGGAATGACGGTATGTTGACCATGGGCGGCCGGTAATTCTGATCCTTCTATACTAGAACACGCAAACCTCAATAAGCTAAATTTGGATTTTATTATGTCGCTTGCGCTGAGGGGAAACTGAGAGCTTCACATCGAGCACCCTTGAATCCGGCAGAACGAAGACATGCTTCACAGCCAGCGAGTAACGGTATCCAATGAAGAGGCAGATGAACTTGCGAGGGAGACACAAAGCCGACTCAAGCAGTGTCCGATCGGTTTGTTAGCGAAGTTTCTCCAATGCCCGCATGACATCCCGCCGACTGAGGATGCCGACAAGCCGTTTATCATCGATAACCGGGTAACGATGAAAGCGCTTACCGAAAAATTGTTTGGCCGCATCGACAAGGCTGGTCTCCGCTGTAATGGTCTGCACATCCGTGCTCATGTAGTCTGCTACCTGACCACCGAATTCCGAATGATAACCGGCGCTGAACATCACTCGAATACAATCTCGTTCGGTGAGGATGCCTACTAGATTACCGGCCCCATCTACCACCGGCGCCGCGGCTATGTCGTGTTCTAACAGAACATGCACAGCCCGCAGAATCTCGGTATCCGGGCTCAGAGTCACCAGCTTCTTCGCCATATAATCGCGGACTTTTACGATCTTCGGCATCAGGTACTCCGCCGGCAGGCGCCGCCACACTGTGATTTAGATACACAGTCCGGATCACCTGGTAAGTTGCGGCAGCCTGCATGCATGGGGCGACCTCTGAACAAGGTCCCTATAGCCATGGCCAGTGCCGTTAATCCGAATATCAGCAAACTGCCAATAAATAGTTCCATTGAAAACCTCCGGAGGCTAGCTAGTCTCCAAAATCGTCGAAGAAAATATTCTCTTCCTCTACGCCCAGTTCATCGAAAAGAGTAGTTAGTGCGACCATCATCATCGGTGGTCCGCAGAGATAAAATTCACAATCTTCTGGAGTCGGGTGCTGTTTGAGGTAGTGCTCAAACAATACTTCATGAACGAAACCTGTAAGACCGGTCCATTGATCAGCGGGCAATGGTTCAGACAACACCAGGTGCCATGAAAAATTATTATGCTCCTTGGCAAGTTGTTCAAACTGTTCCACGTAAAAGGCTTCCCGCAAACTGCGAGCGCCGTACCAGAAACTGATCTTGCGTTTACTGTCAAGACGCTTGAGCTGATCGAATATATGTGACCGCATGGGCGCCATTCCCGCTCCCCCTCCGACAAAGATCATTTCTGCATCGCCCTCCCTGACAAAAAATTCACCAAAGGGCCCCGAGAGAGTGAGCATGTCTCCGGGCTTAAGGCTGAAGAGATACGAGGACATAATTCCCGGCGGTGTTCCTTCCGGTGCTGCCGGTGGCGGCGTAGCGATCCGAATATTCAATAAGACTATATCTTTTTCTTGCGGATAATTCGCCATTGAATAGGCGCGCACGACAGGTTCCTCGGCTATCGATTCCAGTTGCAATAATCCGCTACGAGTCCAGTTGTCCCGAAATTCCTCAGGGACGTCGAAATCCGCATAGCGCAACTTGTGGGGTGGACATTCAATCTGAATATAGCCCCCGGCGCGAAAGCCCACTTGCTCTCCAGTAGGCATTTCCAGCGACAATTCCTTAGTGTATGTCGCCACGAAACGAACAGAACGCAGCTTACACTGCCAACGTCTAGTAGCGAAAACAGCCTCCGGCAACTGAATGCTGAGAGGCCCTGAGAGCGAAACCTGACAGGCCAAACGGAGACCCTGGGCAGCTTCGCGCTTGCTGATAAAGGAAGACTCGATGGGTAATAAGGCGCCACCGCCCGCTACGACTTTGACTCGACACTGACCACAGCTACCCACACCGCCACAGGCTGCCGGAAGGAATAATTCATTACCAGCCAATGCAGCGAGTAGTCTGCCTCCCAGCGGGACGCTGATCTCTCGCTCTTCGTTAATAGTAATTGTCACATTGCCGCTGGGCAGCAAAAATGAGCGGGCGATAAGGACAAGTGCCGCCAGAGTGAACACCACACCGGTAAACAAACCCACACCTAGAAAGATTTCCTGCATGATTAAAACTCTAACGCTGTGATCGACAGGAATGCCATAGAAAGTAGACCGGCTGTGACGAAGACGATGCCAAGCCCCTGTAACCCTTCCGGTATGTCGCTGTATTTCATCTTTTCCCGCAGACCCGCCAGCGTAATCAGGGCCAACGCCCAACCCACGCCAACACCCAATCCATAGGCGGCGCTTTCGACAAAATTGTAATCACGTTGCACCATGAACAGAGATGCACCGAGGATCGCACAATTCACCGTCAGCAACGGTAGAAAAATACCAAGAGCGTTATATAGGGCTGGAAAATACCGGTTCAAGATCATCTCCAATATCTGAACCACGGCGGCGATGACACCGATATAACTGATCAGTCCCAAATAACTGAAATCTAGGTGCCCCAATCCTGCCCATGCCAGCGCGCCATCTTGCAGAAAGTAGGTGTAGATCAGATTGTTCACGGGCACCGTGATGCCCTCCACCAAGATGACCGCGGCCCCCAATCCGATGGCGGTTTTGATTTGTTTGGATACCGCCAAAAAGGTGCACATCCCCAGAAAGAAGGCGAGAGCAAGATTTTCGACGAAAACAGAACGGATAAATATGGTTGCCAGTTGCTCCATCAATCGCTCTCCAGTTCCGCGACGCTGATAGGCTCAAACTCGGGCGACTCTACTTGTTCCTTCTTCCAGCTACGGACGGCCCAGATAATGCCGCCGATTATGAAAAATGCGCTCGGAGGTAACATAAAGAAGGCGTTGGGCTCGAACCAGCCTCCCTCACTTACGGGTTTGAATATTCCCACGTCCAGTAGAGAGCCTGTGCCTAACAGTTCCCTGATAATTGCAACGCTGATAAGAATTAGGCTGAATCCTAAACCGTTGCCAATAGCATCAAGAAAACTGAGAGCCACCCCATGCTGAGTCGCAAATGCCTCGGCTCGACCCAGCACGATGCAATTAGTAATAATCAAACCAACAAAAACGCTCAGTGTCTGTGCTATTTCCGGTGCGAATGCCCGCAGTAGTTCATCGACGACAATCACTCCCGAAGCAATTATCGTCATCTGCACGATAATGCGCACAGAACTGGGCAGATGCCGCCTGATCATGCTTATAACTACATTGGAAAAGACCAGCACCGACGTCAACGCCACACTCATAACCAAAGCGGAATAGAGAGAATTGGAGATAGCCACGGCGGAACAGATTCCCAATATATGCAGGGTCACTGGATTCTCATCAATGAGTGGATTCAAAAGTGCCTGACGAGCGCGCATCATCAACTACCTTCTGTTTCGGATAAGTTTTGCAGGAATCTGCTATATCCGTGAGGACCGAACCAGTAGCGCATCAGGTTCATTACCCCGTTGAGCGTCACAGTCGCGCCAGCCAGACCATCGACATGATAGCTCGCATCTTCCGTGTTAGCTGCAACCACCTCACGGGAAATTCTGAACCGTAATGAGCGCTGTTCGTCATATAGGCGTCGACCCTGCCAGCGGGCTTGCCATTCCGGATTGAGAATCACATCTCCAATGCCCGGCGTTTCACCCTGTTCAGAGATAGTCAAAGCGGCGATGGTATTGAGATCGCTTTCCAGAGCTAGGAAGCCATAGATTGTCGACCACATGCCTTGGCCATGTATGGGTAGAATGACCCTCTGGAGCGTTTCTCCATCGCGCAGCAGATACACGGTTTCCAGGCTGGACCGCGTACCAAGGCTTGCCACATCCAGTTCGGCAGGGATGGCGACTCTGAACTGTGGCTCCGTAGCCGCTTCCCGAGCATCAAAAGTGTCCGGATTGTTCGATGAGTCGAAGGCACCACGGTCCAGATCTACGAGCCGTATTTCTAGATCCTGAAAGGCCCCGATGACTTCCAGATCTGACATCGTCTCCACCGATTCGGACAGACCGCTGACTCTGACTATAAAGCGAATCCGCTCCAGATCCTCATAGGCGCGCTGGATCGGCCGCAGAGTAACGGCTGCCACTGTAACTAGGACCGAGCACACCAGAGCTGTGACGGTCACTACCATAATGGCTTTTAAGGGACTGTCGTTATTCATCAGCCAAACCCTGTCGGCGGCGTCGGTTAATATTCAGCTGCACAATCACGAAATCAATAAGCGGGGCAAGCAGACTGGCCAGGAATACGGCAAACAGGATGGACTCAGTAAACGCCGGATTCGCCACACGCATGATTATCACTAAAAGACCTACCAGCAAGCCATAGACCCACCGCCCCGGGTTGGTCATGGCACCCGCTACCGGATCAGTGGCAATAAATACCGTACCGAATCCCAGCCCTCCCAATACCAGATGCCAAACCCACGGTATCTCGACTATCTGGTTACTATCGGTTGCCAGGTTGTTGAACACAAAAACCGCCCCCGCAGTTGCCAGCAGAACGCCGCACATTACCCGCCAGGAAGCAGATCCCACTACAATCAGATAGCCTGCTCCCAACAGACTGCCCAGCAGGGAAGTCATGCCCATAGGCCCGGGCCAGATGCCGAGAAACAGATGCCACCAACTCAGGCCAGCCGCCAGAACAGCGTCTATACCGCCGGTTGTGGCCACTTCCAGCAGAGGGGTGGTATCGAGTCCGGGAACAGGCACCCAGTTACTCCCCCCAAAAACCCGTTCGGGATAGGCCAGCCGCAAAAAAATTAGTCCCAGTACGACCGGGTTGACCAAATAGCGACCCGAGCCACCGAAAACATGCTTACCGATCACCAGTCCGAAGCTTATGCCAATACCTACCAGAGTAAGAGGCACTCCCGCAGGCAGGACCAGCGCAAACAACCAGGCGTTCACCAGCAGACCCTCATCCAGAGGCCGACGCCGCACTGACGAAAAAACCACGTTCCAGAATGAACCCACCAGCAATGACAGCAGGAATATAGGTAGAAAATACAACAAGCCATGTGTAAAACAAGCCAGCACATTTCCCGAATCGTAGCCTATACCCAAGTCGAGTATCCATCCCCGCCAACCCGGCAGGGTCATCAACTTTATGTCGGCCATGGCGATGTTTGACTGATAACCAATATTCCATAGTCCGATTAGCCAGCAGGGAATTGTAGCGATCACAAAATCGTTCATGATGTCCTGCACACTGGTGGTGTCTCTGACAAAAGGAGGGAGGCGATTACGCGGGGAATCGGAGTTGGGGATCTGCAGTATCAACCGCCGGGGTATGAACCAACTCAGGTATCTCTCCCAAATGGATCTGGATTGCAATTTACTAAGTAAGCTCCGTAGCGTCATCAGCCTTCCATCTCAATCTGGTCAAGATTGGCGCGCAGAGCAGCAGCATAATCCTGCTTTGCTGGGCAGACAAAAGAACAGAGGGCAAGATCATCTTCCGCCAATTCCAGACATCCCAATGCCTGGGCAGCATCGGTATCTTTGATCAACAAGGCTCGCAATAACGGAGCCGGCAGGATGTCCAGTGGCATCACTCGCTCAAAAGCCTCCACCGGGACCATGGCCACTCGGCGTCCACTACAGCCATTGGTAATTTCATGCGAGGATTGGCGCTTCCACGCTGCTCCCAATAATTCGGTAATACTGAGCTTCTTCGATCCGACCGCACGCTCACTGAGCCGATAACTTTGTGCCGAATCGAACAATACTGAAACCTGATTATGATAGCGTCCGAGAAAGGCAGAACTCTCTACTGCTGCAAATCCGTCGAGCACCGAACCGGATAGCGGCTGACAGTTCTGGGTCGTGACTAGCTCGCCCTCCAATAAATCCGAGATACTCGCTCCGAGCCGAGTACGAATTAACCGGGGTTTCAATAGTCCTGGACCGGCGATAGAGATAAGTCGTTCGTTCAGCAGTCGACCAGTTAAAGCCAGATACCCTATGGCGATCACATCCTGATAGTTAATGTGCCATACCGTGCGCTGGGCGCTAACCGGTTGTAGGTAATGAATATGGGTGCTTGGTAAGCCCGCCGGATGCGGACCTATAAACTCGACTTTTTGGATTCCTTTAGTCTCGGGTTCCGGTCCTGACCAATCCGGGCCGGTGCAGAGAAAAGTAGTGCCATCGGTAAGCGCTGCCACAAGTTCTATACCCCTGATAAATTCCTCAGAACGCTTGGCAACAATAACCTCTGGATCTACCGCCAGCGGACGAGTGTCGATTGCAGTTACAAATATAGCAGAGGGACTGGTATCGGAAAGCGGCACCCGATCGAAGGGTCGAGTCCTGAAAGCGGTCCAGCTGCCCGATTGCAGGAGCAGGTCACGAATGGCGGAACGGTCTTGCAGTTGCAGCGAATTAAATATTTTCTTCGATTCTGCAGCTTCATCAAGTTCAATTATAACGGACTGCAACACGCGACGGTGACCCCGATTCACCGCAACTACTCGGCCAGTGCCCGGCGCAGTATATTGAACGCGAGCATCATGCTTATCTACAAAAAGAGCCTCACCCTGATTTATAGACTGGCCGGGTTCGATGAGAAGCCGGGGATTTAGCCCGCTGTAGTCGGTACCCAGCAGTGCTACAGACTTCACTGACCGCCCGGTAAAAATCACCTGCTCTGGTGAGCCAGGGATTGGAATATCCAGACCCTTGTCTATTCTAATTCTCAATGCCACTAACCACCCATTTACACCCTGAATGTGTACTCTATGTCAGGAAGGATTAAAGCTCAATGACACACCTAGCCTGAGTGGGGCAAGTATGATTAATATCTCTGGCTTTGTTTTCCAAACCACAATGGTGTGCCGAGCTAGCTTCTGTATTACTCGCGGACTAACGCTCTGCTCTGCCAAGTTAACGATAAGCGTTCTGCTATCTGAATGGCTGCTTGCAACAGAAATAAATGCCTTCCTGCAAAGATGCGTAAGAAGATCAATAACTGTTTGTGGCGTAAATCATTTACTTTTTGCGCTGAATTCTGGAGTTTGTCCGCCAAGGACAAGGCTAACTGTTTCCGTAGTAGCTTGCTAATAAACAAGCGACATCTATGTTGGCCTTTTGTCTGATTTGCGGCAAGGGTTACGGTATCTAGAATTTCGCCGCTTTCACTTGGTACATCGCCGACTGACGTGGTCCAGCTTTTCTTTACAACCCAGTTAAGCAACTTTCTTTAATCCAACCGTCTCTGATTCATATTGATTTGGGCTTACATAGCCCAAGTATGAATGTAGACGATCGCTGTTGTAAAACATGGATATGTACTGCAGCACATCCTGTTGCGCCTCGAACCGTGTTTGGTAGTTGCGCCAATGAACTCGTTCCTGTTTCAGGCTCCCGAAGAAGCTTTCCGCTACTGCATTATCCCAGCAATCACCTTTTCGGCTCATGCTACCGATAAAACCATGAGCTTTCAGAAGACGCCTGTAAGCCTTGCTGGCATATTGCGTGCCGCGGTCTGAATGAACAACCAAACCAGCCTCGGGCCTGCGTAGCCATATGGCCATCATCAGTGCATCACATACCAGCTGGGCCTTCATACGCGACCCCATGCTCCAGCCAACGACCTTTCTTGAATAGAGATCGATTACAACTGCCAGGTACAGCCAGCCTTCCTGCGTCCACAGATAAGTAATATCTCCGACATAAACCTGGTTAGGCTGCGCAACATCAAATTGCCGATTCAGTACATTATAAAACACAGGTTGCTTGTGATTGCTGTTGGTCGTGACCTTGTATTTTTTACGATGCTTAACCTGCACACCGGCTTCTTTCATCAGCTTACTGGCCTTGTTGCGGCTGGCTGGATAACTCAGAATGTTCAGCGCCTTCTTCATCCGACGGCTACCGTAGCTGTAATCACTCGCCTTGGCTATATCTCTCACCGCTTCCAGCAGTTCTTGATGATAAAGATCGTCCTCCCTGTCACGGTGCCGCTGATGATAGCCATAATGCCCACCGCGGGTAACGCCCAATAGTCGACACATCAGGTCAACAGGTCAGGTCTTCTTGTGCTGGGCAATAGACAAGTATTTCATCTCGTTTCTTTGGCAAAGAAGACCGTCGCTTTTTTTAAGATGTCTTTCTCCATCTTCAGCCGACGGTTTTCTTCCTTCAGTTGGCGAATTTCAGCCTGTTCTGGCGTAAGCTTGCCGTTGCCTCGAAAGGCTTGGCCATCGTCTGCTTGTTGTTCTTTAACCCAGCGACCCAACATATTCGCCTGGATCCCCAAGCTTCTCGCCGCTTCGATCCTTGTGTAGCCTTGATCGATCATCAGGCTAATCGCATCCAGTTTAAACTCCTTCGAGTATTTCTTTCTTGCTGCCATTTCTTCAATCTCCAGTTATGAGTATTATCTCTTAACTGGGCTGTACAGATCTATTGGACCATCTCAAGGAATAGCTCTCTATAGCGCTATATAATGCGGGCACTCTCCGGGAGCTCTTCCAATGAAATCTTTTACCCCCTCCAAAGCCAAGGCCTAAGCCTCAAATTGCGTGTTCATTAATGTAGTCCTTCGCTCTTTAATTAGGATGCGTTTTAGTGCTACAGCATCCATCTAATTCATCAGTTCGGTCTGTTTTGTTATTGGCTTAGCGCATATTTATGGCGGCTGGTATTCGCGCAACTGCATACCACAGCCTGAAAGACTTCGGATTAATCATCCAGCTTTCTTGCTTTTATTACTGTAAATATTTATGCAGTATCGAACAATTAGTTTCGTGGAATAGAAATGACATTACAGAAAATTAAAAACGGATGGACTTTCTTTAAGCAGGCCGTGGCAGGTACTGGTGAAATTGACTACACCGAAGGCTCCATAGGCCGGGTCACACTAATGCTCGCGATTCCTATGATTCTAGAGATGGCCATGGAGTCCGTTTTTGCGGTGGTCGATATCTTTTTCGTTGCCGGATTAGGAACCGCTGCGGTAGCGACGGTGGGTCTTACAGAGGCGATGATCACATTGCTCTATGCGGTAGCTATAGGCTTGAGCATGGGTACTACTGCCATGATCGCGCGTCGCATTGGCGAGAAAGATGTCGAGGCTGCTTCACTCGCCGCGGGCCAGGCTATCTGGATTGGTGCGCTTGTGTCTGTGGTAGTAGGTCTGGTCGGTATTTTTTATGCGAAGAATATTCTCATGTTAATGGGTGCGGATGAGGCAGTACTGGAAACGGGAGAGTCCTATACGCGGATCATGTTCGGTAGTTGCTTCACTATTGTGTTCCTGTTCTTGATCAATGCCATATTTCGAGGAGCGGGCGATGCGAGTTTAGCGATGCGTGCGCTCACGCTTGCAAACTGTATCAATATAGTGCTCGACCCTTGTCTAATATATGGCTATGGGCCGTTTCCAGAGCTKGGTATAGAAGGCGCTGCTATTGCTACTAATATTGGACGAGGCGTTGGTGTTCTTTACGGACTGTACTATCTRTGTGGTGGTGGCGGGAAAATTCGCCTGCGTAKTACAAATCTTGTTTTGCAGGTRCCTGTAATTGTTGCAYTGTTGCGCATCTCGATAGGTGGYGTATCTCAGTTTCTGGTRTCTACAGCGAGCTGGGTCTTCCTGATGCAGATAGTTTCYGGMTTCGGGAGTGCAGCCGTTGCTGGCTACACCATTGCTGTTCGTATTGTGATGTTTAGCATTCTRCCGGCTTGGGGGTTAAGYAATGCGGCGGCAACGYTAGTTGGRCAAAATTTGGGAGCGGGGCAGCCGGGWCGAGCAGAGGCTTCGGTATGGCATATTGTGAAATACAACGTRATRTATATGGGTTTTGCGTCGGTWATGATGCTGTTGTTTACTCGCTCTATCGTTGGCTTGTTTACAAATGAGCCTACGGTGGTTGAATACGCAGTCCAGTGTCTGACAATCTTTGCCTTGGCGTTTGTAGCTTGGGGTGCCGGTATGGCTTTCATCCAGGCTTTCAACGGTGCGGGCGATACAATTACGCCTACGTGGATCAATGTGTTCTGTTTCTGGGTTGTTCAGGTGCCGCTTGCCTATTTCTTGGCTCTTGGTTTGGGCTTCGGGCCAGTTGGGGTCTTTTGGGCAGTATTTGCGTCGGATATTCTAACCGGTATAGTAGGCTACCTTGTTTTCCGCCGCGGGAAATGGAAAGACAGAATTGTGTGATTGACCTAAAACTTATGTCTAGACAATTTTCGACTCCAGACCTCGCCATTACTGAATTGAGACCATGCAAAGTAGCCAGCAACAAATAATATCCCATGTTGAATCATGGCTTAGCAGTCAGCGACCGGTCTGGCTGTGCACTATCTTGAAGACTTGGGGCTCATCGCCAAGGCCTGTCGGCGCAATGATGGCMTGCACAATGGATGGTGAATTGGTGGGTTCAATTTCTGGTGGYTGTATCGAAGARGATTTCTTGGARCAACTTCGCGATGGAAGCCTTAAGGCGCAGTATGACAAGGAGTCCAAGCCYTTCCTCGTTAAGTACGGAGTCACGGTGGAAGAGCAGGCTCGAYTAAAACTACCCTGCGGTGGTCAGCTCCATGTTCTGTTGGAATATATAGAKWGCAGTGAACAGAATTGTGGCGTGTTTCAACGTCTAGCAGGAGATTTGGAAAACCACAGTAAAGTTAGCCGTTTGGTAGACTTAAGTAATGGTGTCATTTCGGCTGAAGCGCAAAGTAGCGAAGATGCTGTAGTCATTGATGGCACGCAGATGACTCATAGCCTCAGTCCCATGTATCGGTTGTTAATACTAGGGGCAGGAGATGTGGCGAAATTTGTTGCTGAAATGGCGATTGCCTTAGAATATGACGTTATGCTGTGTGACCCGCGCCCGAATTATTTGGATAATTGGCATGTGCCAGGTGTAGAGACAACAGCACAGCTTCCTGACGATGTTGTGCGAGAGCGTTTCAGCAACCCCTATAGCGGCATAATTGCGCTTGCTCACGATCCTAGAGTAGATGATATGGCTTTGATGGAGGCGCTGAAGACTACTGCGTTTTATATCGGGGCAATGGGCTCGGTTAAGACTTCAGCCGCAAGGCGAGAGAGATTGCCGGAGCTTGGACTAAGCAGCGACGAGATCGACCGTTTACACGCGCCGATCGGATTTCAAATTAATAGTAAAACGCCAGCTGAGATAGCCATCGCCGTGATGGCTGAGATAACCTCCGTTAGATATCAGCAACAGTGAGAAGCCTGCAGTAAGCATTTTCAGCTAATAAAAAAGGCTGCCAAGGCAGCCTTTTTTATTAGCTAGAAGAGGAGCTATTGTTCGATATCGAGCTCAATTCCTTCTCTGGCCATCGCCTCCAGCCTTCTAGCGCCAGCGAGGATTCCGATGATGCCGTAATTGCCCTCGTGGCAGGCGTATTCGTAAATCGGCTCATCCATGCGCGATAAGGGATAAGCCCCTGACCACTGTGTGCTATAGACAKTAGGGTCGTCCACKGTGAAACCGTAAACGATCTTGTTGTTAGCATCGCGYTTAAATGTTTCGATTACCGTTAGGTTTTCCGTAGGYGCGCCGCGATAGGTCATCCAAGGGTTGTAATTTTTCGTCTCTACAATAAGTGTATCGCCTTCCCAGCGGCCGATGGAGTCACCCATCCATTTCTGATGCACCTCACTCACGGGGCTTCTCTCGTCGGCAATTTTGATGATCCTTGCGTCGTGTGCCATCTCAACAATAATGTTTACATAGCCGGGCGATTGCACGATTTGCATGTGGCTGTTGTACATCACAGGAGTCATAACGGGTCCGGATGAATAGCCGAAAGCCARRAGGCAGCGCTCGCCTAGTCCCCGGCCTTCCGGGCCTGCGTTTCTATCCGGCCGATTCGCGCGTARYTCCTGCATGCTCTCYCGGAAACCGGCTACCCTYTCCGGAATCCGGCCGTTAGGYGGGTCGATGACTGCTGAAGTGCGAAATTCGCCGTCAATGGTTGGCAGAAACATACCGCGATCGGTCCAAAAAAGATCGTAGTTTCCAACCGGTGGCAGGGCTTCGAGCTTGGGGGCAGGGCGGTTTGGATCTAGTGGTTCATTGTCTTGCTCAATCGCTTGCTGTGCGCTTAGCTCGAGTTGCATTGCCTCTTCTTCGGTATAGGCTCGCTTAGTGCCTAGTTCAGGAGGTCGCTCGAAGGGCATTACTGTCGCATTTTTCCAGATCCCTTGTAGGTTTGGCACGCCCCATTCAGTGTAGGGAGTTTGATATTCTTGCCCTAAGCTCGCGCTTGATAGAGTGAGTGTAATGGCGGCTGATAGTATTGAAATTCGCAGCTTCATGCGAGTCTCCAGATTTAAGTTAATTGTTAAGTATGAATACTAACTTATTGTTATTTAAAAGTTATAAAAAAATTCATTAGTTTGTTATGAGCAATTATAAAGCAGCTAGATGCCATCTGCCAATTGCTGCCACGGTGCAGCATTTTCGAGCTGTGTAGCGAGCAACAATAGAGTCGCATCCTCTCCCCAGGCGGCAGTGAACAGGGCGCCTACTGGTAAGTTCGCTTCAGTTACGTGCATAGGTACTGACATCGAGGGCTGACCCGTCCCGTTAGCAAGGGCAGTAAAACCGCTGTAGGCTGTGAATCTGCTGCCATACGCTTTTAGGTCTTCGCTGTCCATATCTAGCCAACCAAGCTTAGCTGGGGTTTTGCTCAGTACTGGTTGAATAATAACGTCATATTGCTGATAGAAATTCTGCAGCTGCTGCTCTGCCACTAGTAGCCAGTTTCTAGCATCCACATAGGCCGTGGCACTTACAGTTTGTCCGCGTTTGGCCATGGACAGGGTCGATGCCTCGAGGGGGCAGTCTTCTAGCGGAAGCTGCAATACCTCGGCTCTCTTGGCTATCGACTGATAGGCGTAAGTATTAATCATGCGTGACATGGCTCTGCCAGCAAGGTTGTGGTCGATTGGATGAACTGYCTCCTCSACGTGRTGGCCCAAGGATTCGCAGAGCTGCACCGCTTTTTGTAGCGCTAAGACGCAGTCCKGATCAACARTTTCGCCAGTGGGGTGGTCAAATTGAACAGCGATGCGTAGCTTTGGGCTTGTCAGACTCGTTTCATGAATCGAATCGTAAAAAGAATCAGGACTAGGAGGCAATGGGTACAGATGGGATCGATCGAGTTTAATCACATCTAAGAACGCAGTACTATCGCGGACGCTGCGGCTCAGCACGTGCCCGACGCTCATGCCTCCCCAAGATTCATTCAGTGTATCCCCAATTGCTGTTAGCCCGCGGCTGGGTTTCAGTCCAAATAGGCCGCAACAGGAGGCAGGTATGCGAATGGATCCGCCGCCATCGCTCGCGTGAGCGACTGGCACTATGCCAGCGGCAACCGCGGCTGCCGCACCGCCACTGGAGCCTCCTGTAGAATAATCTAGATTCCATGGATTGCGGCAGGGGCCGTTGGCACGCGCTTCGGTGGTTAAGGTGAGCCCAAATTCTGGTGTGTTTGTTTTGCCGAGTATCGGTAGGCCGGCCTCAATATATTTCGCTACGATGTTGGAGTGGGCAGACGAAACATAGCCTTCATAAAGGGCGCTACCGAATGTCGTCGCAAATCCTTTTACTTCGGCGAGATCTTTAATTAGAAAGGGGATGCCAGCCACTGGGCTTCGCTTTCGAAGTTCAGGCGCGTTGTCGACCCGCTGAGCCTGGTCAAGCGCGAAATCGAAACTCTCATGCACGATGGCATTTATGCTGGGGTTAATTAGCCTCGCGCGATCAATGGCGCAGGCGGTGAGTTCTGTACTGGTGAATTCCTTATTGCGAATACCTTCAGCGGCGGCGATTCCATCTAATKTCGCATAATCTGAATATTTCAGCATAGTAATCAATGAGCCYCAGTCTAAAAAATATTATCCGCGTYGTTGTCAGGYTGAACTAGTGATAGTCCGCCRGMATCTTGATCGTCATCGATATCMGTTTCATCAGCGCCTTTTCCTTCAGWAAGCTGAATTCTCARGCGTAGATTGTTYTTCGAGTCGGCATTCTTAAGCGCYTCTTCGTGGCTAATYTTACCGCTCCTGAAGAGGTCGAAGAGTGCAGAGTCGAAAGTTTTCATTCCCTGCTGCTCGCCCTTTTCCATRACCTCCTTGATTTCCAAGACCTTRCCCTGCTTGATTAGGTCGCAAACGCGRGGAGTGCCTAGCAAAAYYTCGATGGCAGCGACTCGCTTACCGTCGACGGTTGGAATCAGYCGCTGTGAYAYAAAACCCTGTAAATTCAGGGAYAAATCTAGGAATAGTTGTTTGTGCCGCTCCTCTGGGAAGAAGTTGATAATGCGATCCAAAGCCTGGTTTGCATTGTTAGCGTGCAGTGTCGACAAGCATAGATGACCTGTTTCTGCGAACGCCAGTGCGTGTTCCATTGTCTCTCGGCTGCGAATCTCTCCGATAAGAATTACGTCGGGTGCCTGTCGCAAGGTATTCTGAAGCGCTTCCTCGTAGCTATTCGTGTCAACGCCGATTTCGCGTTGATTGACGATCGACTTTTGGTGAGGGTGGATGAATTCTATTGGGTCTTCGATAGTGATAATGTGGCCGTCGCTGTTTTTATTGCGATGGTCAATCATGGCTGCCAGCGAGGTRGATTTTCCTGAGCCGGTGCCACCGACAAAYAAAATGATSCCGTTCTTCTGCATGATCAAATCATTCAAGATAGGAGGTAGGCCTAGRGATGYGGCGCTAGGAATTTCCGTCTTGATGTTTCGCGCTACAATTGMCACTTCGCCRCGCTGCTTAAAAATGTTTACACGRAAACGRCCGATGTCAGGGTCCGMGATGGCAAGRTTCATTTCAGGGCTCTTTTCAAARTCCTTTATCTGATCTTCATTCATGATYTGATAGGCGATTTTCTTGACCATGCCCTCGGGTAGCTTTTTGTCGACTAGGGGAGTGAGTTTTCCGAATGCCTTCATGCTAGGCGGTGCACCGGTAGTTAGAAACAAATCCGAGCCTTCYTTTTCGATCAACATTTTTAGTAAGTCATTAAARCCCATRGWCGTATTCCTGCATATTGTGRATGCTAATTATTCTTGTAGAGAACGGYGCTGAAYTGAATAGGCTCAAGCGCTAGAAYCTGCSTTCAGTATACCAGCCRACATCGGTKGCAGWTTCATCGATCTTATCGGCCACATTGAGCACCAATGCAAACAAGGCCATGCGGAYYACTACGCCATTGTCTGTTTGCCGAAAGATAGCGAGGCTTGGATGTTGGTTGRGGTCATTGTCGAGCTCGTTGGCTTCTTCGCGCGAGTCCCGTGGCAATGGGTGCATAATAATGGTATTCGGCTGACAGTAGCGCGTATAGATGGACCGATTCAGCCGGAAGCGGCCTCGATAGATGTCTGCTTCCAGCTTCGTCGTAAAACGTTCTTCCTGTATGCGTGTTAGGTATACCGTGTCATTGTCATTCAGGCCGGCTTCCATGTCCTCAGTTTCTATTACCTTGTGCCCCGCGGCCGTGAGCTCGGAGACGATTTCGGCAGGCATTTTAAGTTCTATGGGTGATATAAGCGTGAATGTGATGTTGTCATACAGCAGCAACAATTGTGAGAGCGAGTGCACAGTTCGGCCATGCTTAAGATCGCCGATCATCGCAATATTCATGCCGTCTACCTGTCGATCGTTTGACAGTAATTCCTTCTTGATAGTATAGAGATCGAGAAGTGCTTGTGAGGGATGTTCGTTGGGCCCGTCACCACCGTTGATAACGGGTACGCGACTGGCCTTGGCAAACTCGCTAACCGAGCCCGATTGGGGGTGGCGCATGACTATTACATCGCTATACCCGCTTATAACTCTGGCGGTGTCATAAAGCGACTCGCCTTTTGAAATGGAGGAGGTCTTTACATCGGAGGTTTCACGGACCTGGCCGCCCAAAAGATTGAATGCACAACCGAAGCTAACCCGTGTCCTAGTGCTAGGTTCGAAGAACATATTGCCCAGAATCGCGCCTTCGAGGACTTTGGTGATACGCTCTCTCCGAGCATAGGGAATCATGGTATCGGCGACTTTGAAGACCCGATCAACATCTGACCTTTCAAATTGTTTCACGCTAAGTATGTGGGCGCCGCGAAATTCCATGGTTTGCTAAGCTCTGTGTAGGTTATGAGTCTAATTCTTTAGTTGAGAGGCAGTATTCTAGCAAGAGTCAGCTATTTCATCCTCATAAGTTGCGTCTGTTGGTTAGCACTAAACCAAGCGATTAAATCAGAGCGATACTACTACAAATGGGCGATTGGAAGGAATTGCTAAGTGGTATTGATGCTGCGCTAAGCGAAGGAACACTAGCCGTACGCAGGCGGCAGAAGTCGCTATAATTAGATCTTCTAGGGGCTTATGGGCTCTCTTTGGCGTGAGGTAGCGCCAGCACAGGGTATGTAGATGTCAGATAATTCAATTTACTGGTACGACTTCGAAACCTTCGGCAAGGACCCTCGTAGAAATAGAGCATCCCAGTTTGCTGGTATCCGCACCGACGAAAACCTGAACATTATTTCCGAGCCTCTGGTGTTTTACTGTGCGCCGGCTGACGATTTTCTGCCTGATCCGATGGCCTGTCTGATAACTGGGATTTCGCCGCAGAAGGCGCTAGCTGACGGTGTCTGCGAAATGGAGTTCATCAAGCGTATCCATGAAGAATTTTCGCGGCCTGGTACGTGCGTTGCTGGCTATAACAGCATTCGTTTCGATGATGAGCTGACTAGGCAGCTACTTTACAGAAACTTCTACGACCCCTATGAGCGGGAGTGGAAGAACGGTAACTCTCGCTGGGACATAATCGACATGGCGAGACTCTGTGCATCGACTAGGCCGGAAGGCATCGTGTGGCCACAGCGCGAGGACGGCAGTACTAGCTTTAGGCTAGAGCAGTTAACCGCAGAAAACGGTATTGAACACGCAAATGCTCATGATGCGCTTTCTGATGTTATCGCGACTATAGAATTTGCAAAACTGATCAGACAGAAGCAGCCGAAGCTATACGACTATGTATACAAGCTGCGTAACAAGCGTGCAGTACAGTCCGAGATAGACATGGTGACTCGAAAGCCCGTGCTACATGTATCTATGATGTACCCCGCCACACAAGGCTGCCTAGCTCTAGTAATGCCACTCTGTCCGCACCCCACAAACAACAATGGAATCATCGTCTACGATTTGCGTGAGGACCCAGAACGTTGGGCGAGCCTTAGTGTAGAAGAAATTAGGAAGAGAATCTTTACGCCACGAGACGAGTTGGAAGAAGGCGCAGAACGTATCGGACTGAAGACTATTCATATCAATAAATGTCCAGTTGTTGTCTCGCCGGCGGTCCTGTCTAGTCAGCGTGCTGAGCAGTTTGGTATTGATTTGGATAGCTGTAAGGGGCATTGGCGCTATCTGCAAGACAACCGCGAGTTAGTGAGTAGAGTCGCTGAGGTATTTTCCGAGGAGTTGGGACACAAGGAAGCAGATCCTGACTATATGATCTACAGCGGTGGGTTCTTTTCAGATTCTGATAAGAAGCTAATGTCTATGATTCGTTCGACCTCAGCTCAAGATTTGGCTCGACTAGATTTGCCATTTCGCGACGCTAGATTAGGCACAATGTTGCAGCGCTATAGGGCGCGTAATTTTAAGGACACATTGAGTAGTCAAGAGCTCGCCGAATGGAATCAGTTTAGGCGCGAGCGACTAGTTTCAAGTGAGGCGCGCGCGTCATATGAGCAAGGCTATGCCGAGGCGA
>JAESUV010000203.1 GCA_016762975.1 Gammaproteobacteria bacterium
GGTTATCTTACCCGTCGTCTGGTGGATGTTGCGCAGGATTGCATCGTCAATGAAGCTGATTGTGGCACCGAACTAGGCCTCACCATGCAGGCAGCTGTCGATTCTGGTCAGGTTGTGGCTTCCCTTGGTCTTCGCATTCTTGGCCGTACAACAGCTGAAGCGATTGTGCATCCTGAAACCGGTGAAGAAATCCTACCGGTCAATCATCTGATTGACGAGAAGGATTGCGATCTGGTTGAAGCTGCTGAAGTCAAAACCGTCCTGATCCGCTCTGCACTAACCTGCGAAGCGCAAAACGGCATTTGTGGTGCTTGCTACGGTCGCGATTTGGCCCGTGGCCATGTCGTTAATGTTGGCGAAGCAGTGGGTGTTATCGCTGCACAGTCAATCGGCGAGCCAGGTACACAGCTTACGATGCGTACGTTCCACATCGGTGGAGCTGCGTCTAGAGCTACAGCCGCTGACAGCGTGCAGGTTAAGAACACCGGTACAATTCACCTGCACAATATGAAAACGGTTGAGAACATCAAGGGCGAGCTAGTTGTTGTATCTCGTTCTGGTCAGCTCATCGTTAATGATTCCAATGGCCGCGAGCGTGAGCGCTATAAGCTCCCTTACGGTGCTCTGATTACAGTTGGCAAGAAGTCCGATGTAGAAGCGGGACAGATCGTAGCTACTTGGGATCCGCACACTCACCCAATTGTTTCGGAAGTAGCGGGTAAAGTCGCTTTCGCAGCGATGGACGAAGGCATTACGGTTCGCGAGCAGACGGATGAGATCACCGGCCTTAGCAGTATTTCTGTTATCGATCCAAACGAGCGCTCCGCCTCCGCTAAGGAGCTGCGTCCTGGTGTTACTGTTGTGGATAGCAAGGGAGAAGAAATTTGCCTGCCAGGTACAAACCACCCAGCACACTACTTCTTACCGGCAAATTCGATCGTTAGTTTGAATGACGGTGCTAAGTTGAATATTGGCGACGTTATTGCCCGTATCCCGCAGGAAGGTTCGAAAACTCGTGATATCACTGGCGGTCTGCCACGTGTTGCTGACTTGTTCGAAGCACGTCGTCCGAAGGAGCCAGCAATCTTGGCTGAGATTTCGGGTACGGTAAGCTTCGGTAAAGAAACAAAGGGAAAGCGCAGATTGGTCATTACACCTAAAGACGGTGTTAATCCAATCGACGGCTCCGATCACTACGAGGTGCTGATTCCCAAGTGGCGCACCATGACAGTGTTCGAAGGCGAATATATTGAGAAGGGAGAGGTAGTTTCTGAAGGCCCACCAGCTCCTCATGATATTCTCCGGTTGAAAGGGGTTGAAGCTCTAGCTCAATATATTGTCAACGAAGTTCAAGAAGTTTACCGCCTTCAGGGTGTGCGAATTAACGACAAGCATATTGAAGTTATCGTGCGTCAGATGCTGCGTAAGATCGAAGTTACACACATTGGTGATTCGACTCTGATCAAGGGCGAGCAGCTCATGTATACGCAGATTCTCGAAGTGAACGATGACCTCCGTGCAGAAGAGAAGCAGGAAGTTCGGTTCGAGCGCATGCTATTGGGTATTACCAAGGCATCGTTGGCAACAGAGTCCTTCATCTCTGCAGCGTCATTCCAAGAGACTACTCGCGTTCTTACAGAAGCGGCGGTTACTGGAAAGCGCGACTTCCTCAGAGGCTTGAAGGAAAACGTGGTTGTTGGGCGACTTATCCCGGCAGGAACGGGTCTGGCGTATCACGCAGCTCGCAAGAAGGCCAATGCGGACAGGCTGAATTCGGATGCAGTGACCGCTAGTGATGTAGAAGCAGCATTGAGCGAAGCTTTGAATATAAATGCGCAAGGCTAGTGTGCCCGTTCAAACGGGGAGCCATGCCTAGAAATAGTTGACTAGAGGATGCGGGATCATTAAACTCTCGCATCCTTTATTCTCGGAGCTCCCTTAGGCTATTTCTAAGGACTTTGGCGCATTACAGTGATCCGTTTAGGAAGCTGACCCGAATTTAATGAAGAGAGGCGGAGAACCGATTTTTCTATTTACAGAGCTCTACCTAGCGACGACTAAGGTCGTTTCGATGAGAGCCAGAGATGATAGGAAGCGGGTTCTCCCAAAAAAATTAGAGGTTTTAAGGAAAACATGACGACAATTAACCAATTAGTACGTAAGCCCCGACGCAGTAAAATCGTCAAAAGCGGTGTACCTGCACTACAAGGCTCGCCTCAGAAGCGCGGTGTTTGCACTAGGGTCTACACAACTACACCGAAGAAACCTAACTCGGCTTTGAGAAAGGTGTGTCGTGTGCGTCTGGTTAACGGATTTGAAGTGTCTTCCTATATTGGTGGTGAAGGCCACAATCTACAGGAACACTCTGTTGTTCTTATCAGGGGCGGTCGTGTTAAGGATCTTCCAGGTGTTCGCTATCATACGATTCGTGGCAGCTTGGATACATCAGGCGTTGCTGATCGCAAGCAGAGCCGTTCCAAATACGGCACTAAAAAGCCAAAATAGATTCCAAAGAAGAATTGAGAGTCATGGCAAAGTCCGATCATTATCTTGGTCTCTGCCTCCACAAGCGTAAGGATGCGCGCCTCATCGAGACTCTTTAATAAAACGATGAATGAAAGTAAGGCCAGGTAAGTCGCTTTTTGAAGTGGCTAAAAGTCCTGGATCAACCTGAATTAACATAGAGGTCTCAAATGCCTAGAAGAAGAGTAGTTGCAAAACGTGAAATCCTGCCAGATCCCAAGTTCGGTAGTTTAACCCTCGCAAAATTCATGAACCACGTGATGGTCGATGGCAAGAAGTCTATTGCCGAGCGTATCGTTTATGGCGCACTAGATACTGTTTCAGCCAGAACTCCTGGCGATCCTCTCGAAACTTTCGAGAAGGCCCTGGATGCTATTGCTCCAATGGTCGAAGTTAAGTCTCGCCGTGTCGGTGGCGCTACCTATCAGGTTCCTGTCGAAGTACGTGTTGAGCGTCGCCATGCCCTCGCCATGCGTTGGCTGGTTGAGCATTCCCGTAAGCGTGGTGAAAAATCCATGGCCTTACGTCTCGCTGGCGAAATTTCTGATGCCTCCGAAGGTAAGGGTAGTGCGGTTAAGAAGCGCGAAGATGTGCATCGCATGGCGGAAGCCAACCGAGCATTTTCACACTACCGTTTCTAATCGAAGCGTTGCTAGTAAATAAGCCGTGTAGATCGAATTTATTTATGTAAAGGGCATAAGTTGTGGCCAGAAAACATCCATTAGACCGATACCGCAATATTGGAATCGTTGCTCACGTAGATGCGGGCAAGACTACAACTACCGAACGCGTACTATTCTATACAGGTATTTCACACAAGATTGGTGAAGTACATGATGGTGCTGCGACTATGGATTGGATGGAGCAAGAGCAGGAGCGTGGTATTACCATCACCTCTGCGGCGACTACTTGTTTCTGGAAAGGCATGGGTGCGCAGTACGAAGAGCACCGAATTAACATCATCGATACGCCGGGACACGTTGATTTTACTATTGAGGTAGAGCGTTCTTTGCGTGTATTGGACGGTGCTGTGGTTGTACTTTGTGGCTCCTCCGGTGTACAACCCCAAACGGAAACAGTATGGCGCCAAGCTAATCGCTACGAAGTGCCGCGTCTGGTTTTCGTCAACAAGATGGATAGAGCCGGTGCCGATTTCTTGATGGTCGTAGAGCAAATGAAAGAACGATTGGGTGCCAATCCAATTCCTTTGCAATTGGCGATTGGTGCGGAAGACGAATTCAAGGGAGTAGTCGATCTCGTTAAGATGAAGGCRATTCGTTGGGACGAAGAAGATCAGGGCGCTACKTTTACCTACGAAGATATTCCTGCTGACATGCAAGACCTAGCGGMASAATGGCGYGARAACATGCTTGAAGCAGCSGCAGAAGCCAACGAAGAGCTTATGGATAAGTATCTGGAAACTGGCAATTTGTCCGAAGAGGAAGTCATGGCGGGCATTCGTGARCGCACATTGGCAAGTGAAATAGTGCCTACGCTATGTGGTTCAGCTTTCAAGAACAAGGGTGTTCAAGCGGTACTTGATGCGGTAATCGATTACATGCCCGCGCCAACTGAAGTGAAGGCCATTGAAGGTACTCTTGAAGACGGTACTGTTACTACATGCCTAGCAGATGACAACGCGCCGTTTGCTGCTTTGGCATTCAAGATCGCAACAGACCCCTTCGTTGGTACATTGACGTTCTTCCGAGTGTACTCAGGTACTCTTAATTCTGGTGACTCGGTTTACAACCCAATCAAATTTAAAAAAGAACGTGTTGGTCGTATGGTGCAGATGCACGCGAACACCCGTGAAGAGATCAAAGAAGTATTAGCCGGTGATATTGCCGCTGCGATTGGTCTTAAGGATGTAACAACAGGTGARACTCTCTGCGCAATTGAYAGAATYGTGACACTTGAGAAGATGGAATTCCCAGAGCCKGTGATCTCGGTAGCTGTTGAGCCGAAGACTCAGGCGGACCAGGAGAAAATGGGMATCGCCTTGGGMAAAYTGGCYCAGGAAGATCCATCGTTTCGAGTTGAGACAGATGAAGAATCTGGYCAGACAATTATTTCAGGTATGGGCGAGCTTCATCTTGACGTACTAGTAGACAGAATGCGTCGTGAATTTTCCGTTGAAGCTAACATCGGCAAGCCACAAGTGGCCTATCGTGAAACAATCAGAAAGGTTGTGGAAGTCGAAGGAAAGCACGTTAAGCAGTCTGGTGGTCGCGGTCAGTATGGTCACGTGGTGCTTAGACTTGAGCCTTTGGATCCAGATTCAGAATACGAATTTGTGAACGAAATTGTGGGAGGAACGATTCCAAAAGAATTCATTCCAGCCGTAGATAAGGGCGTGCAACAGCAGATGAAGAATGGCTGCCTTGCGGGCTATCCTTTGCTTGCTATGAAGGTAACTCTTATCGACGGTTCATTCCACGATGTGGATTCCAGCGAGATGGCGTTTAAAATTGCTGGCTCGATGGCATTGAAGAAAGGGGCGCTCAAGGCTGATGCGGCTTTGCTAGAACCGATGATGAAAGTAGAAGTTGTATCGCCTGAGGAATATATGGGTGATGTGATGGGTGACTTGAATCGTCGTCGTGGCATGGTGCAGGGCATGCAAGACAGCTCTATGGGCAAAGTAATTAATGCCGAGGTTCCACTGTCTGAAATGTTTGGCTATTCGACGGACTTGCGTTCGGCGACCCAGGGTCGAGCTACTTATACGATGGAATTCGATAAGTATGCGGTTGTGCCTAACAATGTAGCTGAAGGCATTATTAACCGGTCATACTAATTACTAATTATAAACACACACACAAATTTTAGAAGTAAACGAGGTGCTATTGTGGCTAAACAAAAATTCGAAAGAAATAAATTACACGTTAACGTAGGTACGATTGGTCACGTTGACCACGGTAAGACGACGTTAACAGCGGCTTTGACTAAGGTCTGCGCTGAAGTGTGGGGCTCAGGTGAGGTACGCAATTTTGACCAGATCGATAATGCGCCGGAAGAAAAAGCGCGTGGCATCACTATTTCCACTTCTCACGTCGAATACGATTCGCCTAACCGTCACTACGCGCACGTTGACTGTCCAGGTCACGCCGACTACGTAAAGAACATGATCACCGGTGCCGCTCAGATGGATGGCGCTATCTTGGTTTGTTCGGCTGCAGACGGCCCAATGCCACAGACTCGAGAGCACATCCTGCTGTCTTTGCAGGTWGGYGTWCCTTAYATCGTYGTGTTYATGAACAANNNRGMKRWSRTKGWTGACGATNNNGARTTRWTWGAAYTKGTWGARATGGARATCCGTGARTTATTRGAYCWWTACGAATTCCCRGGYGACGACACRCCRATYATYATYGGYTCRGCGCTTAARGCYCTTGARGGYGAYAYSTCTGATATCGGCATGCCWTCGGTACAGAAGCTKGTWGAGACWCTAGATASYTAYATTCCTGAKCCRGTKCGTGAYRTYGAGAAGCCWTTYCTAATGCCAATCGAAGAYGTGTTYTCMATCTCYGGTCGYGGCACYGTRGTAACRGGYCGAATCGAGCGYGGCATTGTTAATGTTGGCGACGAGCTAGACATCGTTGGTATTAAAGACACTCAGAAGACAGTATGTACGGGTGTTGAGATGTTCCGTAAGTTATTGGAYCAAGGYCGTGCAGGCGAGAACGTAGGTGTTCTRCTGCGTGGTACTAAGCGTGAAGAAGTTGAGCGCGGTCAGGTACTGGGCAAGCCAGGGTCAGTYACACCTCATACGAAGTTTGAAGCTGAAGTGTATATCCTGAACAAGGACGAGGGTGGACGTCATACGCCRTTCTTTAAAGGTTACCGTCCACAGTTTTACTTCCGTACAACGGATGTGACAGGCGCATGTGAATTACCAGAAGGTGTTGAGATGGTAATGCCTGGAGACAACGTGAACATGATTGTCACCTTGATTAACCCCATTGCGATGGATGAAGGTCTACGCTTTGCTATCCGTGAGGGTGGTCGTACAGTAGGCGCGGGCGTTGTAGCTAAGATATTCGAGTAAATTCGATTGTCTAGATGGCTAAGGCCAGCTTCTTGCGAGGGATGCTGGCTTTGTCGCCATAGAGAATAGAGAGGCTTCTCACGCCGCGCCACAAAACGACGCGCAAGTGAGATTTTAGCTTGTGAATTACAGGCAGTGCCAAATCGTCGGAAAGTCAGAGAAAAAGCGGCTTTCAGGCGGTTAGTCCTTGACAGGATAGGGCCAAAACCTTAATATTCGCATCCCTTATTTGGCGATTAATTAAAAGCCAAGCAGGGAACGTTCAGTAACTTATTAATTATAATGAATTTTTTGGAGCTCTAAGTAGATGCAAAGTCAGCGTATCAGAATCCGCCTCAAGGCCTTCGATCATCGTCTGATTGATCAATCTACTCAAGAAATCGTTGATACTGCACGTCGCACTGGAGCTCAGGTCCGCGGACCAATTCCACTGCCAACGAGAAAAGAAAGATTTACTATATTGATTTCACCGCATGTGAACAAAGATGCACGAGATCAGTACGAAATCCGTACTCACAAGCGATTGCTAGATATTGTCGAGCCAACTGAGAAGACAGTTGATGCCTTGATGAAGCTAGATCTCGCGGCAGGTGTGGAAGTACAAATTAGTCTGGGTTAACCAGGCTTAAGCAAAACATAACCAGGCAATGAGCATTCAGTCCTCTTTGCCCTTTTTAAAAGATCTGGCGCACTGAACTATTAGCTACCCCTGCGGTAGTGAACCTAGTGTAACGCGTCAGCGGCCATAGCGGGTTTAGCCCCTTGCACGATGAGGTCTAGAAAAATGTCGATTGGATTAGTCGGTAGGAAAAGCGGTATGACCCGCATTTTCACTGAAGAGGGTACATCTGTCCCCGTTACGGTTGTGGAAGTACAGCCGAACCGGGTCACACAAGTTAAGACTCCCGATGTTGACGGTTATAGCGCCATTCAGGTTACTACTGGATCGCGTCGTGCTTCACGTGTGACGAAAGGCATGGCGGGTCATTTCGCCAAGGCGAGCTGTGAGGCGGGTTCCGGTCTTTGGGAGTTCCGTACGTTGGACACATCTGGGATCGAAATGGGTAGTGAGATTAAGGTAGATCAATTCGAAGTTGGCCAGATGGTAGATGTAACCGGCACCTCGAAGGGTAAAGGTTTTCAAGGCGCTGTTAAGCGGCATAATTTCCAAATGCAGGACGCCACCCACGGTAACTCTCTATCTCACCGTGCGCCAGGATCCATAGGCCAGTGTCAGACGCCAGGTCGAGTATGGAAGGGAAAGAAAATGGCGGGTCAGATGGGCAATGTTAGACATACAACCCAATCTCTAGAAATAATAAGAGTTGATATGGAAAACAATCTTCTTCTTATTAAAGGCGCGTTGCCAGGTGCTACTGGTTCAAACGTAATCGTTCGTCCAGCCGTCAAGACTAAGGCCAAGGGGTAAGCAATGGAATTAAATCTTGCATTGCCCGGCAAGAAAACGGGCAAAGAAACAGTTTCAATCTCAGACGAGTCTTTCGACAAGGCCTATAACGAGCCTTTGGTTCATCAGACTGTAGTGACCTATATGGCTGGAGCCCGACAGGGTTCGGTTAAACAGAAAACTCGTTCTGAAGTTCGCGGTGGCGGTCGTAAGCCTTGGCGTCAAAAGGGTACTGGCCGAGCACGTGCCGGAACCATTCGATCTCCAATCTGGCGCGGCGGCGGTGTCACCTTCGCTGCACGTCCTGCGGATCACTCTAAGAAACTCAATAAGAAAATGTATCGCGGTGCGATGCGGTGCATCCTGTCAGAGCTAATTCGCCAAGACAGATTGTTCGTGGTTAGCGAATTCGAACTGGCGTCACATAAGACCCAGGAGCTCGTTAACAAGCTAAAAGAATTTGAACTAGACAACGTCCTTATTGTTTCCGAGCAAGTAGAGAAGAACCTGTATCTCGCAGCTCGCAACCTTCATAAGGTTGATGTGCTGGATGTTACCGGCCTCGATCCTGTTAGCCTTATCGGCTTCGAGAATGTGCTGATTACTGTCTCCGCATTGAAGAAAGTAGAGGAGATGTTGGCATGAACGTTGAAAGAATCTATTCAGTAATCCTCGGGCCACACGTATCTGAAAAGACCACCATCATGGGTGAGTTGAATAACCAGTATGCGTTCAAGGTCACGACAGATGCTACAAAATCAGAGATCAAGACAGCTGTAGAGACAATATTCAATGTTGTTGTTGCTGATCTTCAGGTGCTAGTGGTTAAAGGAAAGACCAAGCGCACACCGAAGGGAAAAATTAGACGTCGCTCAGATTGGAAGAAGGCGTATGTCAGACTTGAACCGGGTCATGAAATTGACTTCGCGGACATAGGTTAAAAGGGATAAAGGGGTAAGTAATGCCAGTAGTTAAGTGTAAACCTACTTCACCAGGGCGCCGTTTCGTCGTCAAGGTTGTTCATCCCGATCTACATAAGGGCGAACCTTATGCGCCTCTAACTGCAGCTAAGTCGAGAACTGGCGGTAGAAATAACAGAGGTCGCATCACGACCCGTCATATAGGCGGCGGGCACAAGCAAAGATATCGCATCATCGATTTCAAGAGAAACAAAGATGGAATCGCAGCAAAGGTTGAGCGTCTGGAGTACGATCCAAACCGCTCCGCGAATATCGCATTGCTGTTGTACGCCGATGGCGAACGTCGCTACATGATCGCGCCTGGCAAGGTTAAAGCTGGAGATTCAGTTGTATCCGGTAATGATGCTGCAATCAAGGTTGGTAATTGTTTGCCGCTTAGAAACATACCGCTGGGTAGTACGGTTCATTGCTGCGAGTTGAAGCCTGGCAAGGGCGCACAACTTGCTCGTAGCGCTGGCACGTCTTTGCAGCTAGTTGCACGAGAAGGTAACTACGCAACACTTCGTCTTCGCTCTGGCGAAATGCGCAAAGTGCTGAGTGATTGCCGCGCGACGCTAGGCGAAGTGTCTAACTCCGAGCACTCGCTTCGTTCACTCGGTAAAGCGGGGGCTAAGCGGTGGAGAGGTGTAAGGCCTACAGTTCGTGGTGTTGCCATGAACCCAGTAGATCACCCGCATGGTGGTGGTGAGGGAAGAACTTCCGGTGGTCGTCACCCAGTTTCACCTTGGGGAATTAAGACTAAAGGTTTTAAAACTAGAACTAACAAGCGTACGGATAACATGATTGTTCGTCGCAGAAATTCAAGCCGCTAAGGCTTCAGTAGAGGTATTTACTAGTGCCACGTTCACTAAAAAAAGGTCCATTCATCGATCTTCATCTAATGAAGAAGGTGCAGACTGCATCAGAGAATAACGATAAGCGTCCAATCAAAACTTGGTCAAGACGTTCAATGGTTTCTCCGGACATGATTGGTTTGACCATCGCTGTCCACAATGGACGCCAGCATGTGCCAGTCTCCATTAGTGAAGACATGGTCGGTCATAAGCTAGGTGAGTTCTCTATAACTCGCACTTATCGCGGTCATAACGCTGATAAGAAGGCACGGTAATTAGGGGTCTGTGATGGAAGTTCAAGCAAGATTAAAAGGTGTACGGCTCTCCGCTCAGAAAGCGCGACTTGTAGCTGATCAAATTCGCGGCAAGGCTGTTGAAGAAGCTTTGTTGTTATTGACTTACAGCCCTAAGAAAGGCGCTGCAATTATCAAGAAAGTATTGAATTCGGCAATAGCCAATGCAGAGCACAACGAAGGTGCTGATGTAGATGAATTGAAAATATCAACGATTATGGTTGATGAGGGCATGACGATGAAACGCATTATGCCGAGAGCAAAGGGTCGCGCTGATCGAATTCTTAAGCGTTCATGTCATATCACAATCACAGTCGCAGATAGCTAGGGGTATCAGATGGGTCAAAAAATACATCCAACTGGAATACGACTTGGCATAGTCAAGAAGCACACTTCTGTGTGGTATGCCGAGGGAAGAGAATACGCAACTAATTTACTTGCGGATCTTCAGGTTCGAGATTATATCAAGAAGAAGTTGGCGAGTGCGTCCGTTTCCAGAATTGAGATAGAGCGTCCTGCTAAAACAGCTAAGATCACGATCTTTACTGCTAGGCCAGGTATTGTAATTGGTAAAAAAGGCGAAGACGTTGAAGCGCTTCGCAATACATTGACTGCAAAAATGGGCGTTCCAGTGCAGATCAATATCGAAGAAATTCGTAAGCCAGACCTAGATGCACTTTTGGTGGCAGATGGTGTCGCTTCGCAGCTAGAGCGTCGAGTTATGTTTCGTCGCGCAATGAAGCGTGCCGTGCAGAATGCAATGCGACAGGGTGCTCAAGGCATTAAGATACAAGTGGGTGGTCGTTTAGGTGGTGCTGAGATTGCACGTTCTGAATGGTATAGAGAAGGTCGTGTACCTTTGCATACGCTTAGAGCGGATATCGATTACGGAACTGCTGAGGCAAGCACTACTTATGGCTTGATTGGCGTAAAAGTTTGGATATTTAAAGGTGAGGTTTTGGATTTGGAAGAGGCTATTGTGCCTACTCCTACTCCTGCTAAAGCCAACCAAGGGTAAAGAGAAGTGTTACAACCAAAGCGCACAAAATATCGTAAAATGATGAAGGGCCGTAATCGTGGTCTTTCGCATAGGGGCAGCAAGGTAGATTTTGGTGATTATGGTTTGAAAGCCATATCACGCGGACGATTGACTGCACGCCAGATCGAAGCTGCTCGTCGGGCRATGACTCGRCACGTAAARCGTGGCGGAAAGATTTGGATTCGYGTATTCCCTGACAAGCCAATTACACAAAAGCCTCTTGAAGTTAGGCARGGTAAAGGTAAGGGTAATGTTGAGTACTGGGTTGCCCAGATTCAGCCAGGAAGAATTATGTTTGAAATGGAAGGTGTTGACGAAAGCGTGGCTCGCGAAGCCTTTGATTTAGCAGCCGCTAAATTGCCTTTCGAGACAGTCTTCGTAAAGCGGACGGTAATGTAATGAAAGCCAGTGAGTTGAGAGAAAAGTCGGTAGCAGAGCTGCAAGTACAATTGCAGGATCTTCATAAAGATCAGTTTAACTACCGTATGCAGAATGGCACTGGTCAGTTGAGCCAGGTTCACTTGATTGGTGCTGTGCGCAGGGATATTTCCCGTGTGAAAACTATAATCACCGAAAAACAGAGAAGTGGATCATAGATATGTCGGCTACTGAGAACATCGAGAAAACTGCTCGTACGACCTCTGGAAAGGTAATCAGCAACAAGATGGACAAGTCCATCGTTGTGCTCGTAGAGCGTCGGGTAACACACCCGGTATATGGAAAGATCATCAAACGATCTACCAAAATTCATGCGCATGATGCGAACAACGAATGTTTGCCAGGCGATAAAGTAACAATTAAGGAAGTGCGTCCTCTGTCCAAGACAAAGTCTTGGTCTTTGGTGTCAATAGACGAGCGGGCAGCGCAAGTTTAAATTAGCTTTAGATTAAGAGCTTGCATTCGAAATGCGAATGCAACTGGAGTGAATCGATGATTCAAGTGCAGTCTTACTTAGATGTCGCGGATAACAGCGGCGCCAAACGCGTAATGTGTATTAAGGTGTTGGGCGGCTCTCATCGTCGCTACGCTCACATTGGTGACATGATTAAAGTTACCGTTAAGGAAGCGATTCCACGCGGCAAGGTAAAGAAGGGCCAGGTATTGACTGCGTTGGTCGTACGCACCAAGAAAGGTGTCAGGCGTGGTGATGGCTCACAGATTCGATTCGACGACAATGCGGCGATCTTATTGAATGCACAGGACGCTCCTATCGGTACTCGTGTTTTTGGTCCAGTTACGAGAGAGCTGAGAAACGAAAAATTTATGCGAATTATTTCATTGGCGCCAGAAGTACTTTAAGCGTCAAAAGAACAGTGTTATAGAGGCAAGGGCAGGAAATGCGCAAACTTAAACGTGATGATGAAGTGATAGTAATCACTGGCAAAGACAAGGGTAAACGCGGAACTATTTCCCGTCTCGTTGGTACTGATCGAGTAATCGTTCATGGTGTGAATATGGTTAAACGTCACACTAAGCCAAACCCTAACGCGGGTCAGGCTGGTGGAATTGTTGAGAAAGAGGCAGCGCTTAGTATTTCAAACGTTGCTATTTTTAATCCTGAGACTAACAAGGCAGACCGCGTTGGTATTCAGGTGCTTGAAGATGGCGCTAAAAAGCGTGTCTTTAAGTCTAACGGTCAAGATATAGATCAATAACGGTAGGTTGCCAAGCATGGCCCAGTTTAAAGAATTTTATAAGAAAGAAGTAATACCTGCTCTAACCAAAGAATTTGGTTATGACAATCCTATGCGCGTGCCTAAAGTTACTAAGGTTGTGCTGAACATGGGTGTTGGTGAGGCATTGACAGACAAGAAAGTTCTTGAAAATGCGGCTAACGATTTAACCCAAATTTGTGGACAGAAAGTAGTGATCACGAAGGCTCGAAAGTCTGTCGCTGCATTCAAGGTTCGAGAAGGTTGGCCTGTAGGTTGTAAGGTTACTCTTCGTGGCGAGCGTATGTATGACTTCTTGGAAAGATTGGTTGGAATTTCGATTCCTCGTATCAGGGATTTTCGTGGTCTGAACCCTAAGTCTTTTGACGGCCGTGGCAACTATGCTATGGGCGTTACCGAGCAGATCATTTTTCCAGAGATTGACTACGATAAGATCGATGCCTTGCGTGGCTTAGATATTGTTATTACCACAACGGCAAAAAGCGATGAGGAAGGCCGAGCCCTATTAAAGGCAATGCGTTTTCCATTTAGAGGCTTGGTGCCTGTTGCTGACGAACAAAAAGCAAAGACAGCGCCGGTTGAGCCAGTCGAAGAAACACCTGCAGCAGTCGATACGCCTGCAACTGACGATAAAAAGGACGCTTAACAATGGCTAAGACTTCAATGATAGCTAGAGAGGACAAGCGCACTAAGACGGTAGCTAAATTTGCTGCCAAGCGTGCTGCTATAAAAGCTGTTCTCAAAGATAATAATGCTAGTGATGAGGAGAAATGGGAAGCGCAGGTTAAGTTGCAGAAACTACCTCGTGATGCCAGCCCAGTTCGCCAACGACGAAGATGTCAGATTACAGGTCGTCCTCATGGTGTGTATCGTAAATTTGGTTTGTGTCGCCATAAGTTGCGCGAAGCAGCAATGCGCGGCGATGTGCCTGGTTTAACCAAGGCCAGTTGGTAGTCGGAGAAGAATTATGAGTATGTCAGACCCCATAGCAGATCTTTTAACGCGTATACGAAATGCGCAGATGGCGAAATTACCAACGGTTGGTATGCCTTCTTCAAAGATGAAGATGGCGATCGCAAAAGTTTTACAAGACGAAGGTTATATTGCTGGTTACCAGGTAGATGAAAATGGCGGAAAGCCAATTCTTAACATCGACCTTAAGTATTTTGAGGGTAGACCAGTAATCGAAGAGATTAAGCGTGCGAGTAGACCAGGTCTGCGTAGCTACAAGGGTAAACAAGATTTACCTAAAGTTAGAGCCGGTTTGGGCATCTCTATAATGTCTACAAACAAAGGCCTGATGACTGAATCGCAAGCACGAGCTGCCGGAATCGGCGGCGAGGTTCTTTGTACAGTTTTCTAATTGGTGTTGATATTCGATTCCGAGCCTCGCGAGCGAGATCTTAGGTCGTCAATAGAGCAATATTATGTCTAGAGTAGCAAATAGCCCGGTAGAGATACCGAAAGGCGTAGAAGCAAACGTTAGCAATACCGAGGTATCGGCAAAAGGCGACAAGGGAAACCTACGCTTGGAGCTGCACAACTCTGTTGCAGTAGCGCGCGATGGAGAGATTCTTAGTATCTCGGCCAAAGATGGCTCGCGTGAAGCAAACGCCATGGCTGGCACCTTCCGCTCGCTAATCAATAACATGATGCTTGGTGTTAGCAAAGGGTTTGAAAAGAAATTGGAGCTGCAAGGCGTTGGTTATAGAGCCAAGGTTGAGGGTAAAAACATAAACATCACTGTCGGATATTCTCATCCGATCAACTATCAGCTCCCAGAAGGCGTTACAGCTGTAACGCCTTCACAAACAGAAATTGTGATCTCTGGTGCTGACAAGCAGTTAGTTGGTCAAGTCGCTGCGGAAATCAGAGATTTTCGTCCACCTGAGCCTTATAAGGGTAAGGGAATTCGCTACGTTGATGAGCGTGTGTTTAGAAAAGAAGCGAAGAAGAAATAGGGCACATAGATATGAACGTTAAAAAATCAGCTCGTATTAGACGGGCAAAAAGAGCCAGAGCAAAGATTAGCGAACTACGCGTGAACAGATTATGCGTATTCCGCTCGCCTAGACATATCTATGCGCAAGTAATCTCGGCTTCTGGTGATCAAATTTTGGCCTCCGCATCTACGGTTGAGAAAGATGCGCGTGGTGGAAAGACTGGCAATGTCGAGGCAGCTGGCAAGGTCGGAAAATTAATCGCTGAACGAGCTAAAGCAGCTGGCATTGAGAAAGTTGCTTTTGATCGATCAGGTTATGCCTATCACGGCCGCGTAAAGGCTCTTGCCGAAGCAGCTCGTGAAGGCGGATTGGAATTTTAAGGGTTTTGAACTATGGCATATAGAGACCAGCCTGATAAGAACGAAGAAGGCATGCAAGAAAAGCTGATCCAAGTTAACCGCGTAGCGAAAGTGGTTAAAGGTGGTCGGATTTTTGGTTTTACAGCGCTCACTGCAGTAGGTGACGGCAACGGCCGCATCGGATTTGGCCGCGGTAAAGCTCGTGAAGTTCCTTTGGCTATTCAGAAGGCTATGGAAGCGGCACGTCGTAACATGATTACAGTAAGTTTGGATGGCCATACTTTGCAGTATCCTATTAAAGCAAAGCATGGTGCGTCTAAGGTGTACATGCAGCCAGCATCAGAAGGTACTGGCATAATCGCCGGTGGTGCAATGCGCGCAATTCTGGAATTGGCGGGTGTGCAGAATGTACTGGCTAAATGTTATGGCTCAACTAACCCAGTTAACGTAGTGCGAGCTACTTTTAACGGTCTGCGAGACATGCGTTCACCTGAAGACATTGCCGGCAAACGCGGCAAGTCAGTCGAAGAGATTCTCGGTTAAAGACTAGACGGGTTAAGGATTAGGCGGTTAAAAAATGGCGAAGAAAAAGACAGTCAAAGTTACATTAGTACGTAGCCCGATCGGCACACTTCCAAAGCACAAACTTTGCTTGCGAGGTTTGGGCTTGCGTCGCATGAACCAATCCGTAGAGGTGGAAGATACTCCATCGGTACGCGGAATGATTAACAAAGTTAGCTACATGGTCGCCGTAGACTAAGGAATTTTTGATGGAACTAAATACATTAAGCCCAGCTCCTGGCAGCCATAAAGCAAAGAAACGCGTCGGTCGTGGTATCGGCAGTGGTTCGGGTAAGACTGCGGGCAGCGGTCACAAAGGCCAGAAGTCTCGTACTGGCGGCACGGTTCGGCCGGGGTTTGAAGGCGGTCAGATGCCTTTGCAAATGCGTCTACCTAAGTACGGTTTTAGCTCGCGTATAGGTCGTGTTTCAGCCGAGGTTCGCACATCAGAATTAAACAAGTTGGATGCTGACGTTGTCACTATCGAAGTGCTGCGAAAGGCGAATCTGATTACTGCGGGAATAAAGAGAGTAAAGGTTATGTTGTCCGGTGATGTAACCAAGGCCGTTACTCTTGAAGGAATAGGCGTAACTAAGGGTGCGCGAGCAGCAATCGAAGCATCCGGTGGCAAGGTCATCGACATCGAAATTCGCGAAAAAGTTAAGAAACTTGCGAAGAAAGCTGAGAAGCCTGTTAAGGCAGACAAGAAGAAGCCGGCTAAAGCTAAGGCCAAGAAAGACGACGCTCCTGCAGCAGACGAATAGCGAACTATAAAATAGACAATGGCAAATAAACCAAACATTTCTCCAGARAATATAGGCGCGGGACTAGGCGAGCTTAAGTCRCGTCTRTTGTTTCTATTGTTTGCCATTTTCGTATACCGAATMGGCACACATATTCCAGTACCTGGAATTGATCCCYTGCAATTGGCRTCCTTCTTYTCAGCACAGGAAGGTACGTTCACGGATATGATCAATATGTTTGGTGGTGGTGCCCTGGAAAGAATGAGCATTTTGGCTCTGGGTATCATGCCTTATATATCGGCCTCGATTATCATGCAGCTGCTTTCTGCGGTTAGTCCGCAATTAGATCAGTTAAAGAAAGAAGGCGAATCTGGACGTCGCAAGATATCCCAATACACGCGTTACGGCGCTTTGGTACTAGCGACGGTTCAGGGAACCGGAATGACTGTTGGACTGTTGTCTCCAATGGCCTACGCGCCTGGTTTAGCATTTAATATTACAGCCATCGTTTCGCTTGTTACTGGCGCGATGTTCCTGATGTGGCTGGGTGAGCAGATTACAGAAAAAGGCATCGGTAATGGTATATCGATGTTGATCTTCGCCGGTATCGTTGCTGGCTTTCCAGCAGCTATTGGTACATCGCTGACGCAAGCGTACGAAGGTCAGATCAACGGTGTGTTGCTGTTAATCGTGGGCTTGATAGCTATTGGTGTTGTTGCTTGTATCGTTTATATAGAAAGAGCGCAGCGTCGCATTACCGTCAATTACGCGAAACGCCAGCAGGGTAGAAAGATGTATCAGGCCCAAGCTAGTCATTTACCACTTAAAATTAATATGGCCGGCGTTATACCAGCAATTTTTGCCAGTAGTATTTTGTTGTTTCCTGCCAGTATCGCGAACTGGTTTGGTCAGGCTGACGGTTCGGAATGGTTGCAGGAATTAGCATTCCTCATCGGACCAGGTCAACCTCTTTACATTATTATTTTTAGCGCGATGATTATATTCTTCTGCTTCTTCTATACAGCACTAGTCTTTAATCCTCGCGATGTTGCCGAGAACCTGAAGCGCTCAAGTGCCTTTATTCCCGGCATTCGACCCGGCGAGCAAACTGCGAAGTACATCGACGGTGTAATCACGAGGCTGACTATGTTCGGTGCCGTGTACATCACGCTCGTATGTTTATTACCGAATTTTATGCAAATGTTTGCCAATGTACCTTTTAACTTAGGTGGCACGGCGCTGTTGATTTCGGTGGTTGTAACTATGGACTTTTGGTCACAGGTACAGTCACACCTAATGTCTCATCAGTATGATTCTCTGATGAAGAAATCGAAGTTAGGCAGCTACGGGCGTAGTGGTATTTAACGAATCTGAGATACGGCATAAAGAACAATGGAGAACGAGCATGAAAGTTAGAGCATCAGTGAAAAAGATTTGCCGAAACTGCAAAATAATTAAGCGTAATGGTTCTGTACGGGTAATTTGTAAGGCCGAGCCAAGACACAAGCAACGTCAGGGTTAATTCTGACACGACTGAATTCGTAAGCAAGAATAGTAGAGAACGGAGCACCTTTTATGGCACGTATTGCCGGAGTCAATATACCCGATAACAAGCACATCGTTATTTCCTTGCGTTATGTGTTTGGAATAGGCCCAACTACCGCAAGTGCGATCTGCGACAAGGCTGGAATCACACCTTCTTTGAAGACAAGTGAACTCAGCCCTGAACAATTAGACAGCATTCGAGCGGAAGTGGCGAACCTAACTACTGAGGGTGATCTCAGGCGTTCAGTATCCATGAACATTAAGCGTCTTATGGATTTGGGTTGCAACCGAGGTATTCGTCATCGTCGTTCTCTGCCAGTTCGCGGTCAGCGGACGAAAACTAATGCTAGAACGAGAAAGGGTCCACGCAAACCAATTCGTAGGTAATTGGCAAACGTAATCAGTTAAGTATTTAGAACGCACAAAAGAGTTAGATGGAATAATTTATGGCTAAGCCAGCAGAGAAGTCGACTAAAAAGAAAAACCGCAACGCCGTTATCGATGGTCTTGCTTATATTCATGCATCCTTTAATAACACGATTATTACTATTACCGATCGTCAGGGTAATGCATTGAGCTGGGCGACAGCCGGCGGTTCCGGTTTTCGTGGTTCCAGAAAGAGCACGCCTTTCGCAGCGCAGGTTGCCGCAGAGAAGGCAGGAAAAGCGGCGATTGAGCTTTATGGATTGCAGACTCTGGACGTGAAGGTTAACGGTCCTGGTCCTGGTCGCGAGTCGGCTGTAAGAGCGCTGAATAATTGCGGTCTTAGAGTCGGAAACATTACTGACGTCACGCCTATTCCACATAATGGCTGTAGACCCCCTAAGAAACGTCGCGTTTAAACGATAAGTAAGCAGAAGCTCTTCTGATACGTGAAAGAGCACAGGAGATAGACTATGGCCCGTTATTTAGGCCCAAAATGTAAATTGTCCCGTCGTGAAGGAACAGATCTGTTCCTGAAGAGCGGTGTTCGTCCATTAGATAGCAAGTGCAAAGCCGATACGATTCCTGGCCAGCATGGTGCACGTCGTGGCCGCCTATCTGATTACGGTGTGCAACTTCGTGAGAAGCAAAAAGTTAGAAGGACTTATGGTGTGCTGGAGAAGCAGTTCCGAGGCTACTATAAAGAAGCGGCTCGAATTAAAGGTGCAACCGGTGAGAACCTATTGCAGTTGTTAGAGTGCCGTCTGGATAACGTTGTTTACCGCATGGGTTTCGGCTCAACTCGCGCAGAATCACGGCAACTTGTTGCTCACAAATCCATCACAGTGAATGGTGAAGTGGTAAATATTGCTTCTTACCGCGTTTCTGAAGGTGACTCTGTTGCCATACGGCAGAAAGCGAAAGAACAGCTACGAATTAAATCAGCATTGGAATTAGCTTCGCAGCGTAATCCGATCGATTGGGTAACAGTAGATCAGAGCAAGCTAGAAGGTCAGTTCACGCGCAAGCCTGAGCGTGAAGATCTGCCTTCAGAGATCAACGAAAACTTAATCGTCGAGCTATATTCTAAGTAGTGACAATCACACAAAGGGTGGATTTCATGCAAATTTCATTATCAGATTTTCTAACGCCGCAACTGATACAGGTCGACGAATTCGATTCCTGTCACTCGAAGGTGGTATTAGAGCCGTTAGAGCGGGGCTTTGGTCATACATTGGGCAATGCACTACGAAGAATCTTACTTTCTTCTATGCCTGGTGCTGCAGTTGAAGAAGTCGAGATAGATGGCGTTGTACATGAGTACAGCACTATAGAAGGCGTACGAGAAGATGTAATTGAAATTCTTCTTAATCTTAAAGGTCTCGCCGTAGTATTGAACACTAACGATGAGGCAGTTCTAACTCTGAACAAGAAAGGCTCAGGCACCGTAACGGCAGGCGATATAACTGTAGATCACGATGTAGAGATTATCAACCCAGAGCACGTTATTGCGCACCTAAATGGCAATGGTGAATTAAATATGCGCCTTACTGTTCGCAAGGGCAGAGGTTACTCGCCATCGGATAGTCGCGCTACTGAAGACGATGAGACGCGTAGTGTTGGAAAGCTTGTTCTCGACGCTTCCTACACGCCAGTTATTCGTGTGTCCTACGCGGTAGAAAGTGCCCGTGTTGAGCAACGTACAGATCTTGATAAACTAGTTATCGACCTAGAAACTAACGGTACTATTGACCCGGAAGAAGCTATTCGGCGCGCTGCCACAATATTGCAGCATCAGTTGGCGGTATTTGTAGACTTGCAGAGTGAGATTGTTGCTGAGCCGGAAGAGCATGAAGACGAAATCGATCCGATTCTGCTTCGCCCGGTAGATGATCTTGAGTTGACAGTACGTTCTGCGAACTGCCTCAAGGCTGAAGATATTTATTACATTGGTGATCTTATACAACGTACGGAAGTAGAGCTGTTGAAGACACCAAACTTAGGTAAGAAATCCCTAACAGAAATTAAAGATGTGTTGGCCACGCGTGGATTGTCACTTGGTCTGCGTCTTGAAAATTGGCCTCCGTCCAGTCTTAAGTCAGACGATCGGGCAGCTTAGAATAAATTCAGCCCTTAGATAAGGTAACGAGTTATGCGTCATCGACAAAGCGGTCGCCAGCTAAATAGAACTAGTTCGCACCGATCAGCCATGTTCAGAAATATGACTATCTCATTAGTTGAACATGAAATTATTAAAACCACGCTAATCAAGGCAAAGGAGCTTAGGTCCGTTGCTGAACCTTTGATTACTCTGGCTAAGAAGGACAGTGTCGCGAATCGCCGCTTGGCATTCAGTCGCACTCGTAGCAAGGCTACAGTAGGTAAATTGTTTACCGAGCTAGGCCCACGCTACAATGACCGCCCTGGTGGTTATATCCGTATTCTTAAGTGTGGCGAGCGCGCCGGTGACAAAGCCACTATGGCTTATGTCGAATTGGTAGATCGTCCCAATACCAAAGGTGATGATTCAGTAGTGGAAGCTTCGGAGGATTAAACCGTTAGTTTTCAAGTGTATTGAGAGAAGCCGGGTTAGTCTCGGCTTTTTTATGGGCCCTGTTTTATAAAGGAACACTAGAGGTTAGTACTCAATGAAATCATTTCATCCGCCAGTTCGTACGCTCATGGGTCCCGGTCCTTCCGATGTGAATCCGCGAGTTCTCGAGGCCTTATCGCGACCTACGATAGGACACCTTGATCCGTCCTTTATTCAGATGATGGATGAGACCAAACAGCTTTTACAGTACGCCTTTAAAACAGAAAACAAACTTACACTGCCGGTTTCTGCCCCCGGCTCTGCGGGCATGGAAACAGTTTTTGTAAATTTGATCGAACGCGGTGATAAGGTGATTATCTGCCAGAATGGCGTGTTCGGTGGTCGCATGAAAGAGAATGCAGAACGTTGTGGTGCCGAGGTGATCATGGTGGAAGATCCTTGGGGCAGCACTATCGATATCGACAAGGCCGAGCAGGCTTTGACCGAAAACCCGGATGCCAAGGCCATCGCCTTTGTACATGCYGAAACYTCAACTGGARCTCGCTCCGATGTAGAGGCGTTGTGYGGCTTRGCTGCAAAATAYGATTGTCTCTCCATCGTCGATGCCGTGACATCRCTAGGTGGCAGCGAGCTACTTGTAGAYGAGTGGGGTATTGACGCKATTTATTCCGGGACGCAGAAATGCCTATCCTGTGTTCCMGGRTTGTCTCCAGTATCTTTCTCSGAGCGAGCKGCTCGGKTAATACGTGAGCGAGAAACSAAGGTYCAGAGCTGGTTTCTCGATTTRAATTTGGTTATGGGKTAYTGGGGAAGCGATGCGAAACGCTCTTACCATCACACGGCACCAGTGAAYTCGCTSTATGCTTTGCACGAATCGCTATTAATCYTSCAGGAAGAAGGCTTGCAAARCTCTTGGGATAGRCATGCYTTGAATCACGCCGCCTTAGTTGCTGGCCTRGAATCTTTGGGTCTCAAATTTGTGGTGGAYAAGGAGTTCCGYCTTCCCCAGCTAAACGCGGTYTCATTTCCAGATTCTGTAGATGATGTWGCGGTACGCACGGCGTTATTGAACGACTACARTCTTGAAATTGGCKCTGGCCTCGGYGCGCTAGCAGGTTCWGTGTGGCGTATAGGCTTGATGGGYTTYGCTAGTAATAAGAAAAAYGTTYTGTTCTGYATTTCTGCGCTRGGCAATGTGCTTGCAACGCAAGGTATRCARGYAGATGTCAGCAAGGCAGTAGCTGCAACGCAAKYRGTCTACTCGGTTTAGTCWGYCCAATAGGCTGTTCGGTAAATCAAYTCGACGGCCTGTYTTRSATACRAMGCTCACTGTRRTTAMGTAGAATAGGTTTTYCAACAATGCMGRTCAGTGAACCCGTACTWGAAGACTATTTAGTGCTAATACTGCTTTCTGCAATTTGGGGAGCCTCTTTCCTRTTTCTGCGYATTGCYTCGCCCGTTTTTGGTCCTTTTTTTCTCATTGAAATGCGAGTGGCCTCGGCGCTGTTGGTGTTATTGCCARTTTGYATCGTGTTGGGTAARCAGCATGAGATTTTGTTGCATTGGCGYCCTATTTTTCTACTTAGTCTCTGTAATATGACAGTGCCATTTTGTCTTTTAGCTTACGCTACCTTAAGTATAAGTGCAGGATTTGCTTCAATTATCAACTCCACCGTTCCCTTCTTCACAGCCATTCTTGCGTTTACTCTATGGCAGAAGCGACTGTCCCTATTAGCAATAGTTGGCATGTTCATCGGTTTTTCTGGAGTAGTGTTATTGATGGTGGATTACGCAGGGCCGTTGTCCTCAAACGCAAACTTATTGGCGATAGCAGCAGGCATAGCGGGGTCGGTATTTTATGGTCTAGCAATAAACCTAATGGCTCAGTATCTTCCTGCTGTGAGTGGCGTGGCAGTTACTACAGGCAGTTTGATTTTTTCCTCGCTAACCCTATTGCCCCTTGCTCTCTGGCAAATGCCTGAAAACATGCCAACGGGTTCGATTTGGTTGAGCGTCCTTTCTCTGGGAATAGTTTGCACAGGCTTTGCCTTTGTTTTGTTCTACAGACTAATTTCTCGAATAGGATCGAACCTCGCTGTCACCAATACATTTCTGATTCCCTTATTCAGCCTATTCTGGGCTAATCTTTTTCTTGCGGAAGAGGTCACATTTTTCATGCTATTTGCCTGTACGTTGGTGCTGGCGGGAGTGGGCTTGACCACAGGTACCCTAAGTAAACTAATAAAATTCTGTAGAGTTAAACTGGCTAGCTAAAAAATGACTGGAGCTGCAGTTGAGCGAATAGAAAAATCTCACCTGTCTGTTGAAAAAGAGGCTGGGAATAGAATAAATAGGTATTAAAATCAATGAGATGCACAAATTGTGCGATTTTCCAATTCCTGCTAAAGTACCGTAGGAGTTGAGGGGTAAAAATGCAAAGCGATTCAACGATTTTGATGGAGCCTTCTGTGGGTATGAACTCACAATCTCCAGTACTAAAAAAGATAGATCTTCAGCCACCGCCATTCTCGGATGTTCACGAGGGGCCCGAATACTCTAATACCTCAGTCACTATTGAGCTGAATAATAATAC
>JAESUV010000204.1 GCA_016762975.1 Gammaproteobacteria bacterium
AGCTGTTACAACGGCGATATTAGGCCCCTGCAATCCGAATCGAATTGAGAGCGAGCCTGCTACCATATTCACAATTGAGCCGGGCACAAAGAAGGGAGACACTTTACGAGGGCCGAATTTTTGAATAATGACAGTGGTTTCTTCGATACTACCGATACCACCGATACCCGATCCAATCGCGACACCGCCGCGCCTAGGGTCAAGATTAGTCGCATCATCTAAGCCGGCATCTTGAATTGCCTGAACGCCTGCAGCGATGCCGTAGTGCATGAAGATACCCATGCGCCGAGCTTCTTTGGCCGACATATAGTCAGTGCAGTCGAAGCCTTTGACGGAACCGCCAAACCGAGTGCTGAAGCCAGTGGTATCGAAATGCTCAATCGTATTGATACCGGATTGACCATTCTTCATGGCATTCCAGGTGGTCTCGACATCATTCCCAACGGGAGTGATAAGGCCGAGCCCAGTCACCACTACTCTTCTGCTACTGCTTCTCAATGCGTTGATCTCCTGACTAAAAACAGCAAACGCCAGATAAACAAAAGCTACTCAAGAATTAACTAGAGTAGCTCCGTTTAGTGCTGATGTTCAGTGTTACAGGTGTGAGTTAATATAGTCTGAGGCCAATTGAACAGTAGTAATTTTCTCGGCCTCTTCGTCAGGGATTTCTGTTTCGAATTCCTCTTCTAGTGCCATTACCAATTCGACTGTGTCTAAAGAATCAGCGCCTAGGTCTTCTACAAAAGAAGCAGAAGGTGTTACTTCGTCTTCCTTTACGCCAAGCTGTTCGCAGACAATTTTCTTAACGCGCTCTTCAATGCTACTCATATCTATTATTAGCTCCTAATRCTGTTTTTATAGCGGTGTTGYCAGTGGCTTTTCGAACAGCCCTGYAAMTGGATATTCGGGTAAATTTTATACAATCTWAATACTTTATTCTCACCAAACTTTGTAGCMRTTTGATGCCCTWCATGGGCCTYGCAGATGCCCAGCGAATAATTCAGGACGCAAGTTTACCTCTATTTCCATRCGATGTAATGCCTAAATTCAAAAATAAGCCCCCTGYCATAAACCCYTATAGAACTCAATTACTTAGCGTTACGCCATATACATGCCGCCGTTCACATGTAGCGTCTCTCCAGTGATATAGGCGCCACTATCGGAGGCTAGAAAACCCACCATCGCGGCGATCTCCTCCGGCTGCCCTAGCCGGCCAAGGGGAATTGACGATAGAAGTGCCTGCGCCTGCTTCTCGGGCAAGTCCTTAGTCATATCGGTTGCTATAAAGCCCGGGGCAACGGCATTTACCGTAATTCCTCTAGAGCCTATCTCCTTAGCGAGGGCACGACTAAAGCCTTCGATACCGGCCTTCGAGGCCGCATAATTTGTCTGTCCAGCATTGCCACTCGAACCCACTACAGAGCTGATATTAATTATTCGACCCCAGCGAGCCTTTGTCATGCCTCTCAAGCAGGCTTTACATAGGCGATACATGGACCCTAGGTTGGTATCGATTACGTCGGACCACTCGTCGCTCTTCATTCGCATGAGCAAGTTGTCTTTAGTTATCCCAGCATTATTTACCAATACAGTCGGCGCGCCGTGCTTTTCGGCAATAATTGACATCATGGCGGCGACAGAATCATCAGAAGAGACATCGAGGCACATGCCCTCTCCCTGGATCGAATGCTCAGCCAGGTAACTACTAATATTTTGCGCTCCAGAATCGGTGGTTGCTGTACCGATAACAATAAATCCGCGATTGCCGAGATTCAAGGCGATGGCACGGCCTATACCTCTGCTCGCTCCGGTTACCAGCGCTATTGTCGTAGAATCATTCATATTATCATTCCCTTATTCTGTAGCTCTTTATTCTTAAATTGCGGTCGCTCGGTGAGTCTCAATGGCTAAGACGATAACTCGGCTATCGCACTAGTCAGGCCTTCTGGATCCTCGCTGGCATAGCAACTTAGTTCCGGATCGATCCGCTTGATAAGCCCACTCAATACCTTTCCTGGGCCACATTCGAGTATTTTCTCAACGCCACGTGCGCGCATATACTTCACAGAATCTACCCATAAAACAGGTGTATACAACTGCTTTATCAAGTTTTCCTTTATTAGGTTTGGGTCTTCACATAGCTGCGCGTTCACGTTTTGTATTACCGGGATCTGCGGAGAGTTGAATTGCACGGAGTCTAATTCCGCCTGCAGTTGCTCGGCGGCGGGCTTCATCAAGGCGCAGTGTGAAGGTACGCTGACATTCAGTGGCAACGCTCTCTTAGCACCGGCATCTTTGCACAGAGCCATTGCTCTCTCAACGGCATCGAAGTCACCCGCTATGACAGTCTGCCCTGGTGAATTGAAGTTAGCAGCAGTCACTACCTGTCCCTGAGCCGCTTGTTCACAAAGCCCCGCTATTTTAGCGTCATCAAAACCGATTATTGCTGCCATCTTGCCAGTACCAGCACCTACTGCCGCCTGCATAAGGCGTCCTCGTTGATGCACGAGCTGAATCGCGTCACCGAAGGCGAGCACGCCGGAACAGACTAGCGCCGAATATTCTCCCAGGCTGTGTCCYGCCAGAACYGAAGGCYGTACACCTTTTYGGGCCTGCCAGACTCGCCAGATAGCGACTGATGCYGCCAACAGCACAGGCTGAGTAATGTGCGTCTGATTRAGCTGTTCATGCTGATCAAGCTGACTCACTTCCCAGAGGTCTTTGTCTACTAYRGCCGATGCCTCGGCGAAGGTCTCTTCAACTACAGCGAAGCTTGTCGCCAGRTCCGCTAACATGCCCAGYTTTTGCGATCCCTGCCCTGGAAARACAAATCCAATATTATTCATTTCTCTATCGATCCTCGCTCACTTTTCATCATTTGCTAGTTACGGTCTAAATGCTGAGAYGCTARATTTRGCGTCGCTCAGCTMYYCTCAATGATCGCAGCTACTTTTTCTCTTATCAATTCGGGCACGGCATTTTCTRCCTCTCTAACCGCYTGTTGAATTGCGTAGRCAAAACCTTCTATCGTCGCATTGCCATGGCTCTTTACTATACTGCCCTGAAGACCAAGCAGGCTCGCACCATTGAAACGATTAGGGTTGATYTGTTCGCAGAGGCTCTTGAAWAGCYTAGCCTTACTCTCGTCCTCAGAGGRATTTATCGAGTCTGTGAAASTCTGTGAGGACAGCAGTTTYTTGACGACATTGGCAACACCGGCRCTGGTCTTGATTGTTACATTGCCTACAAAGCCGTTACAGACGACTACATCTGCCCTGCCTTCGAATARYTCGTTTGCCTCGATAAAGCCAACATAGTCAAACGCTGGGCAACGATCCATCAGCACACCCGCATCACGCACTTCTTCTGTGCCCTTGAATTGTTCGGAACCGATATTAAGCAGCCCTACTTTCGCGACTTCGCCCTGTAGAGATTCGGCGAGAACCGAGCCCATTACGGCAAATTCGAACAGTTGCTGTGCATCAACCTCGGGGTTGGCACCCACATCAAGTAACAAACACTGCCGTGTAGCACCGGGGATGCTAGCCACCATGGCCGGCTTTTGAATGCCGCTTATTGTCTTCAGCAGGTGCCTGCCAATCATCAATAGTGCACCTGTGTTGCCTGCGCTAACCATAGCCTCCACACGACCGTTCTGAAGCAACTGTACAGCCTTGTACATCGAGGATGTCTTGCCGCTACGCAAGACATGCGCGGGCTTATCCTCGTCACTGATGACGTCGAGTGTGTGTTCAATGGAGATGCGGTCGGTGAGCGCGCCAGAGAGTGAGCCTAGGAAGGGCTCTATCTGGCTTTTGTCGCCAACGAGGGTAATTGATAGGTTGGAATTTAATTCCAGAGCCTGCAAAGCAGCTGGGAGAGTAACTCTTACTCCTCCATCACCGCCCATAGCGTCGATTGCTATGTGCTTAAGCAAGCTCAAGGCTAAACGCTCTAGTCTTCGCCGATATCCAGTACTTTCTTGCCTTTATAGAATCCGTCAGCTGTTACGTGATGACGACGGTGAATCTCACCAGTTGTCTGGTCCGTAGATAACGTAGGTCCCGTAAGGGAATCGTGACTTCGTCGCTGGCCTCGCCGTGAACGGGTAACCTTGCTTTTTTGAACTGCCATTTCAATCTCCTAATACAAATTCTTTAAGCCGCTTCAATCGCTGCTGTCACTCTCTTTAAGTGACCTAAGCACTGAAAACGGATTGTCGTTGGTCACATTTTCTGTAGCATCTTCACCTGCCACATAATGCTGTTGATGAATACAGTCGCCACTGTCGTGATAACTCACAATTGGCGTGCACAGAATTAACTGCTCTTCGACCAACTCGGCCAAATCTAGCTTGTAATCCTCACAGATCCAAGGATCCATATCCGCGCCTAATCGCTGCGCTGCTTCTTCATCCTGCACTAGTACCAGCTTTATGTCGTCCGCAAGCTCTATAGCTAGAGGCTTAAGACAACGCTGACAGAAAACATTTACCTGAGCCTGCAAACGGCCCTCTATTAAACGCTTCTTCTCGTCACTGAGCGAGAACTTCAACTCGAGAGACACTGACCCTTGATCATTTGCTAAGGTCTTGCGGAACCGAGGCAGCCTACCCAAATCTAAAATCCCGCTGATATTCTCTTCTTGCTGGAAGATTTTACGGGAGTCTGCGTAGGCTGGAATAGAGCTATCTGACATCAGGCGCGCATAATAGGCGTATGGCTGTCATCTGTCAAAGATTTATCGCATTTTTTATCCCTTAGATAATTATGTAAGCACCTGTATTTACAGCTATTTACCTAACATTTGTATCAACGAGTCTAGATGGTTTGGGATGGGTGCTTCCACACGGATAGGCGCGGCCCCATCGGGCAGTTCAAATTCGATTTTCCAAGCATGTAAACAGAGATTTTTCACCTTCGCTAGAGTGCGGTTCTTGGTCTTAAACGTGTACTTATCATCCCCCACTATTCCATGGCCTGAATGCTGACAATGCACGCGAATTTGATGGGTTCGCCCCGTTTCCGGCATCGCCTCAATCAGACTTGCGCCGTCGAAGCGCCGCTTCACCACAAAGCGAGTCAACGAAGGTTTGCCGCTTTCAAGCACTCGAACGATGCGCTCGTTCTCCCCAATGGGGTCTTTTTGTAGAGGCGCATCGACGAGTTTGAGGGAATCCGGCCAGTTCCCATGGACCAAGGCAAGATAGTGTTTTTTGACATTTTTTGCTTTAAGTTGGTTCTGCATGTGTTTTAAAAATATAGAGTTTTTTGAAACGACAAGGCAGCCCGTAGTGCCCCTATCGATCCTATGGGCTAGCTCCAACTCACCCCATTCTGGCTTGCATTGACGAAGCGCTTCGATGAGACCCAAGGCCACGCTAGTACCACCATGCACCGCCATGCCAGCCGGTTTATTGATCACCAGCAGCTCGTCGTTCTCCAGCAGGATGCGATTTAGCAGGAACTCCTGGAGCGCAGGACTCGGCTTCGCAGTTTGTTGGCTGTAATTAGAACTGTAGGGCGGAATGCGGACTTCATCCCCCAACTCTAGCTTTCGTTCAGGCTTATAGCGCTTCTTATTAACCCGAACCTCCCCACGACGGATCAGTCGATATATGCGTGTCCTAGGAACTCCCTTGAGATGCCTAATAAGAAAGTTATCAAGGCGTTGCCCGATATGAGACTTCTCGACGCGAACCAACTGGACGCCGCTACTGACACTAGTATTACTTTTCACGGCCTTCCTCAGGGTAAGGTCTAACGGTTAAGAGCTAGGGTTACAATTAGTAAGAGTTAGCTAAATTCAAGAATTTACTATTTTACACCAATCTGCCTCTCGAATAATGGTGTACAATCCTCTCCTTTTCGCGCTTGTCTAAATCGATGAATACCCTCAAACAAATATTAAATCAGCTAGTTGGCGAAGCCTTAAGCGAGGTCTCCGGCCTCGCCGATTGCGACCCGAATGTAATAACCGCATCCAAGCCAGAATTCGGTGATTATCAAAGCAATGGCGTCATGTCTATTGCGAAGAAGGCTGGTGGCAATCCACGACAACTTGCCAACGATGTGGTCGAAAAAATGACCGCTGACGCAAATCCTCTCATCGAGAGATTTGAGGTAGCTGGGCCTGGCTTTATCAACATCCACCTATCCGATTCGGCATTAATGCAACGCGCCGCTGAGATTCGCAGCGACCTACAAAAACTGATACCGCAGACAGATCAAGCCGAAAAGATTGTCGTCGACTACTCTTCACCGAATCTGGCCAAAGAGATGCACGTTGGGCATTTGCGCGGCACGATCATAGGTGATTGCTTGGCGCGCGTGCTTGAGCGCCAAGGCCATGAAATAATTCGGCAGAACCATGTAGGTGACTGGGGCACCCAGTTTGGGATGTTAATCTCCTACATGCGTGAACTTAGCGCTTCACAAGGCGACCTACCAACTCAGCTTGCCGACCTTGAATCTTTTTACCGGGCCGCGAAAAAACGCTTCGATGCAGACTCAGACTTTGCCGATACCGCACGCGCCAGTGTTGTAAAACTTCAAGGCGGTGACGCAGACCATTTAGTAGTTTGGCAGCAGTTTATCGACGAATCGCTGAAGCATTGTCAGGCGATATACGACAAGCTCAATGTAACGCTAAGCCGTAAAGACCTCAAGGCGGAAAGCTTCTACAACAAGGATCTCAAAGGTGTTGTAGAAAAACTGGAGCAGGCTTCCCTACTCTCAATCTCCAATGGCGCTCGCTGTGTCTTCTTACCGGAGTTTACCGGAAAAGACGGCAATCCATTGCCAGTCATTATTCAAAAGACAGACGGCGGCTACCTTTATGCCACGACCGATCTCGCCGCTGTTCAATATCGCTCGATTGAGCTTAAAGCAGCACGCTCGCTGTATGTTGTCGATGCTAGGCAATCGCTACACTTTCAACAGGTGTTCGCCGTTGCACGTGAGGCAGGATTTTCATCGGAAAATATCTCGCTGGAACATATTGCCTATGGCACCATGATGGGAAAAGATGGCCGCCCTTTCAAGACTCGATCAGGCGATACAATCAAATTGGTCGATCTATTGGATGAGGCAATCCGCCGAGCACGCGAGCTCGTGGCTCAGAAAAACCCAGGCTTAGACGAAACAACGTACACCGAGATTGCCGAGAAAGTTGGTATAGCCGCTGTTAAGTATGCCGACCTATCGAAGAACAGAACCAGCGACTACATTTTCGATTGGTCCACCATGTTGTCATTCGAAGGCAATACCGCTCCCTACCTCATGTATGCCTATGCACGAATCCGCAGCATATTGAGAAAGCGGGATTCCGGTTTAGAGAGCGTGCAGATTACTTCTGTATCCGAGCCAGCGGAGCGAAATCTATTGCTGAAGATTATGCAGCTATCGGAGGTCGTAGACATGGTAGCGCGAGATTGCTACCCGAATTTATTGTGTAACTATCTCTATGAACTTGCGGGTTTATTCATGCGCTTCTATGAGTCATGCCCTATTCTAAAGGCAGATGCCCAGCTGCGAGATTCACGCCTCGCTCTGTGTGCCCTTACTGCATCTGCACTCAAGCAGGGTCTCGATCTCTTAGGCATCGAAACTCTCGAAAAGATGTAGCTGGTCCTAGCAGCAGCGATGCTGCCAGGACGTGTCACATCACTGCACTCGAGACTAGCCAACCAATTCCAACAACAACTTATTGAGTCGCGTGGAGAAGTCTGCGGGATCTTCTAGTTGCACCCCATCAGCGAGGCCAGCCTGACCAAATAGGATAGAGACGATATCACCAAAGCGATCCTCATCTGCCTCCATATCTAGTTTAACTACTAAGGGATGATTCGCATTTATCTCGAAAATGGGTTTCGTCTCAGGCACTGCCTGACCCGAAGCCTCCATGATTTTCCTCATCTGCATACCCATGTCGTGATCATCTACTGCCAAACATGCTGGTGAATCAGTTAGCCTATGAGTAACCCTAACTTCTTTGACTTTGTCGCCTAAATTCTCTTTGATGCGCTCAACTAGTTTTACGAATTCCTTCTCGGTCTTTTCCTGTACTTCCTTGTCTTCTTCATCTTCCAACTTACCGAGATCTAATGCCCCACGGCTTATGTCTTGGAATTGATGATCATCAAAATTCTGCAAGTGACTCATTAGCCATTCATCGATTCGATCATGCATCAATATGACTTCAATACCCTTCTTCCTGAAAATCTCAAGATGAGGGCTACTGCGACCAGCTTTTGCAGAGTCGGCTACTAGATAGTAAATCTTCTCTTGATCATCCTTCATACGTGAAACGTATTCGTCTAGGCATTGATCTTGTGCATCAGATTCCGAATGCGTAGTTGTAAACTGCAAGAGTTTCGCAACTTTTTCTTTATTCGGAAAATCTTCAGCCGGTCCTTCTTTTAACGCCTGGCCGAACTCATTCCAGAAACCGTTATATTTATCTTTATCTTTCTTGCGCATTTTCTCCAGCATGTCTAAGGCACGCTTGGTTAATGCACTACGCATAGAGTCTACTACGGGATCTTTCTGCAAGATTTCACGAGAGACGTTAAGAGAAATGTCATTCGAATCTACGATACCCTTCATAAAACGCAGATAGAGCGGCAAGAATTGTTCCGCATCGTCCATAATGAAGACGCGCTGGACATAAAGCTTTAGTCCCTTCGCCGAATCTCTGTTCCATAAATCGTAAGGGGCGCGAGCTGGCACATAGAGCAGGCTCGTGTATTCCAACTTGCCCTCAACTTTGTTGTGACTCCATACAAGAGGGTCTTCGAAGTCATGGCTAACAGACTTATAAAATTCTTTATACTCGTCAGCTTTTACATCCTTGCGAGGACGAGTCCAAAGAGCCTTCGCTTCATTGACCGCCTCATACTCTACTTCTTTCTCTTTCTTCGTCTCACCTTCTTCATCATCCCCGTCAGGAAGTCCCATGTCTTCCTTCACCATGAAGACCGGAATAGAAATATGGTCGGCGTATTTCTTGACGATACTACGTAGGCGGTAACTCTCGGCGTATTCCTTTTCCTCTTCTTTGAGGTGCAAGGTGATTTCTGTACCAGCAGTTGCCTTATCTACTGCCTCGAGTGAATAGTCTGCCTCGCCTTCTGAAGTCCATAGAGTGGCTTCATTTTCAGCAGTGCCCGCTTTTCGGGTTCGTACTTCAACTTTATCCGCGACGATAAAAGCCGAATAAAAGCCAACACCAAACTGTCCGATTAATTGGGTATCTTTCTTCTGATCACCGGTCAAGGTCTCAAGAAATTGTGCTGTTCCTGACTTTGCAATCGTACCCAGGTTAGAGATCACCTCGTCTCGAGACATACCGATGCCATTGTCGCTGATTACGAGGACATTTTTTTCTGTATCGAAATCTATCTGTACCTTCGGGTCCCCACCACTTTCTAAGAGCTCCGGTTGAGAAAGGGCCGCGAAGCGCAATTTATCTGCTGCATCCGAGGCATTCGATATGAGTTCCCTCAGGAATATCTCTTTGTTACTGTAAAGAGAGTGGATCATCAAGTGAAGCAACTGCTTCGCTTCCGTCTCGAATCCTCTTGTTTCCGCTTTCTGTGCCGCCATTTATCAATCCTCGTTAGTTTCGCTAGCTAAGTCGAAAAACCGACCCATAAAAAAACCCAATCTGCAGTATTCATTGCATGATTGGGTCTTAAATGGGGGCTTAGCTTAGTATTTCAAGCTTACCCCACTGTTTCAAATTACCGTATTGGCGGGTAAGGCTGATAGAAATCTATAGCATCTTCCTTACGTCCAGCAATTGTATTGTAGAAAGTACGTCGCCCTTCCACTGCACGGAGAAAATCCCTTGCTGATTTACTCGCACGCTCATCGCCTGCATCGGCCGCATCTGTAGCCGCCTCTTCAGCCGCATCAAAATTACGCAACTCTAAATAGGCTCGCGACAGAAACATGAGAGTATCAGAACGGTCACTTAACTCGCCCTTATCAATCGCCGACTGAAAAGCTTCTGCTGCCGACTCGTAGTCATGAAGCACGTAATGGATGTAGCCGAGTGTGTCGTAGCCGTCACCAGTCTCATCGGCTTCTGCTGCTGCCATTGCCGGCACCAGCGCATCCTCGTATTCACTCGCCATTAAATGCATCTGAGTTAGRCGGGTTAGGTTTTCTTCGTCCCTTTCGACGATCTCCTTGTCCATACCCTCAGCCAGTATTTTGCTTCCCGTATAAGGGACCTCTATGCCGGCGAGRGACTGAGCGAGGTTTATGTAGCGGGTGTCGYTYTCCATCATCCCTTTCAAGTAAAAGAGATTTAACGCCTGCACACCACGATCGTCTTCCTCTAAGCTCGAATAGATTGCACTAAGGTTCTGCCAGTCAGACCTGTTRTCGAAAAGTACGATCATGGTCTTCGTAAGGTCTAGTGCCGAYGCAAAGTCTTCCAACGTAAAGTACAAGCCATTCAGGTAAGCATAGTCGTCCCTTTCGAGAGCCTCACCTTCAGCAAGCATTAATTCCAAACGATCTATCCAGTATGGCTTAGCCTCTTCAAATTCCTCTTGCTGATAGTGTSCGTAGGAAAGGCCGCGAAAGACGACTTCGTCCTCGAATTCGGACAAAYTACGCCACTGCTGATAATTCTCGATTGAGCCCTGCCATTYCTCTTCAGATGCATACAATTGMCCCAAAGATCTGTGSGTGCGTAGGCGCTGGTCGGCTCGCAGTGTCTCGATAAGGAGCATCTCTTCGAATATACCAATGGCGCCTACGTAGTCTTCGGTATTGAGATAGTAGTTTGTATAAAAGCTAAGCAGAGTGGATTTTTCAAAATCATTCATGCGGTCGAAGCGACGCTCACGAAGTTCATCTAACTCGATCTTTGCGCCCGCGTAATCCGGCTCTTCTTCTTCATCGTCAGGTTGCAGCATCTCCTGAATTTCGGAAATGGCCCGCAGGACTGCCGGCCCTAGCGTACCTGAAGTTCTGGCTGCCGGTGGAGCACGTTGTTCCTCGCCTGCATTTACGTATGTAAGAGGCAGCATGGCGACACTCATTACCGCCATAAGAAAGCCTAACTTAAGCATGTTATGTAGTCTCATTATTAATTACTCCTCGAGCTCATAGCGGAACACATACTGTACATCTTCCACAGGAACGCCTTGTCCATCGACAACGCGTGGCTGGAATTTAAATCTACCAGCGGCGCGGATTGACGCCCGATCGAACATTGAAGAAGGTTCAGCATCTATTACAATAATTGAGTCTTCTACAACATTACCAAGACCATTCACGGTAAAACTCACTAAGCACCATCCTTCAATTCCACGCTGTGCAGCACGAGTAGGATATTGAGGAGCGATAGCAACAAGTGGCAACATGTCTCCATCGGTTGCCGATATAGATGCATTGCTCAGTTGAAGTCCGATATCTAATTGTATTGATGAGCGCTCAATGTTAAGAGACGGACCATCAGATAGGTTTACCTGGCGCTCAGGAATATCTTCAACAACTTCAGTGTCATCTTGAATTGGTTCTGGCTTGTCGATTTCTTCGATAACTTCCAGAACGATCTCTGGCATTGTTGCATCGACAATTTTAATCACGGTAACGCGTTGATCGAGATCTGAGCCCGTTGCGATCAAAGCCTGCATAAAATAGAACAATCCCAAAGTGATGCCGGCTGCCATTACCATGGATACAGCCCATCTAATTAATACCATCATAGTCTATGCCTCCGCTGCAATTGATACGTCGGAAATGTTCGCTTCTCTGGCTGCCCCTAGAATAAGCATTACCTGCTCATTGTTCGCCGCTGCGTCTGCTTGAATTATCAGAGCTGAATTAGGAGCATCAGCTAGTCTTAATTCAAAACGCGAGCGTATAAATCGAGGGTCAACCTGATCGCCATCGATCCAGATATCTCCGTTCGGTCCTATTGCGATAAGTATTAGGTCCCCTTTCTTACTTTCAGCGGTCGAGGCTTCTGGCCTAGTGATGTCAATTCCCGCTTCGGTGACGAACACCGAGGTAACAATAAAAAAGATTAGAAGGATAAAAACAACATCGAGCATTGGAGTGAGGTCAATCTCACCTGCGTCTTCTTCATCCTTCCTTTTCATTAAACCTGATTTCATTATTTCACCTTGACTCAAATAATTCCGATCAAAATAGTAAACACTAATGACGGATCAAGCTCTTAATCAAAGCTTGATCCGTCTAGGTAGTTAGTTGCTCAACGGTAAGTGGTCTTCAAGCAGTTCCATATCGCGGTCAACTTTCGCCTTTAAATAATTAGAAGCAAAAATTCCTGATATGGCACCTACCATTCCCGCCATTGTTGGAATGGTTGCCATAGACACTCCACCCGCCATTGACTTCGCATCACCACCACCGGTGACGGCCATTATGAAAAATACATTAATCATGCCAGTCACCGTTCCAATCAGCCCAAGCAGAGGGCAGATGGTTACGAGTACTTCTATGATCGGCAGCGTGTTTCGCACGTCCAATGAAATTTTGGAAATCATCATGGTGCGAATTTGATGCGCACTCCAAGACTTCGTATCTGTACGCACATTCCATGCAGCCAATGTATTCTTCACATTGGCCTTATGGGTAGTATTTATATACCAGATTCTCTCGAATATCAGCGACCACTTCACTAATAGAAGCATGGCGATGATGTTAAGCACCGGCCCGCCACGCTCCATGAAGAGAGTCACAGAATCAGTAATATCCAGAAACGCAAAATACATAGTATCTTCCTCTGCTTACTGGTTAGCGATTCGCGTTCGCAGACTGTTCAGCTTTCTGCGCGATCATGCCAGTAGCCTGTTCTTCCAGGATATGGATGATGTTGTCAGCGCGACTCTTCACTACTGTGTGCATAAAGATAGTAGGAATCGCCACAACAATACCGAGTACAGTCGTCATCAATGCCGATGAAATACCGCCGGCCATGATTGTCGGATCACCTGCACCGTATACAGTAATCTGCTGGAACACCGTAATCATACCGGTAACCGTACCAAGCAAACCGCCGAGTGGCGCAATGGTAGCAATCATCTTAATCAAGGTAAGCATGCTCTCTAGCGCTGGCGTTTCTTGTAGAATCGCTTCACCAAGCTTTAACTCCAACGTTTCAGTGTCAGCATTTGGATTTGACTCAGCCACTAACAAGACTCTACCCAGTGGGTTGTTCTTCGATGCTTTGCCGCCCTTAAGCTGACTACGCACTTTAATTGAAACAAGAGTCAATATAAGTAGTCGCAGGAATCCAATTAAGATACCAACAATACCTACGCCAATAATAATAAAACCAATGGTGCCAGAATTATTTCTAACCTGCTCTTCTACAGATGGGAAATTAACTAGGTTAGCCATTACCTGACCACCTACACCACCGGTCGGGTCGATACCGACTTTAGTAAAGCCGCTGGTCGAATTCTCTAAGGCTAGTGCAGCACTCAGAAGACCCGCATCTGGTTGACGAGGAAGCACTTGAAGATGGCCGATATCGCCGTCGTAGCTCAGGTACTCACCTTCTGAAACCGCATTGAAATTACCGATACGTGTGATGCTACGGTTAACAGTATCTCCGTTCGGCAATGACACATCGGCGTTGTAGGTAGAAACACGTGCAGACTCAACAACTTCTTGCTGCATGTAGAACCAGAAGCGCTCTATTTCTTCTGGATTCAACTGCTCGATAGTACTGCCTGCTTTCGCGATGAATTCTTCAATAAATTCAGAGCGACCAGGATATTGTGCACTGATCAGTGAATTTTCGAAGTTGCTCAGAAAATCCCCCGCCACGCCTTGCAGTGTGCCGAAAAGCTCGTTCAAGTCACCACGACGGTCGCGTAGGATGTCGCGTTTGTCACGGATAATTATCTCGTTAGCTTCGAACTGATCACTAAGATCCGATTGCGTTTGCTCTTGCTCAACAATGCGTTCGTTAGTGGTGTCGAGAATCTGTTGCTGGCGATTCGCGTTCTGTTCGAATTCCTGCTGCCGCTGAACATACTCAGCCGACTCAGCAATGCGATCGTTCTCAACCAAGTCTAAAAGACCGGCAAGAGTAGTAGCGCCTTGCGCCAAAACAAGATTAGAAGTCAGTCCAAGCAGACAAGCTGTAGCCGTTAGGCCGGTAATCTTAAGTAGGTTTTTCATTGTGCCACCTCCGGAGCCAATACAGGCAGTTCAATGATTTTTGGTGCATCCAAGTTTGATGCTACACGGATAGCAGTCTGTACTGCCGTTCTGTATTCGCCGGCGGGTAATTCAACCCATTGCCGCGCATTATTGTCCCACGCTCCAGTAACCTGACGGTCAGTGGTTTGATACATCAACGCTACACGTCCGATTCGAACGATACTCACATCACGTTCAGAACCGTCAATAACGATGGTATCTGGATAAGTTGAATTGGTGCGGCCGTAGGTCGCCTCTGTTTGGTAAATCACTAGGACTTGACGAAACTTCTCCGCGATGGAGACATCGGGATTGTCGATGGCGTCTCTAGCAAACTGAAGTCGGTTGGCACGTTCATCAACTTGGAAGGGATAGTCCAGCTCGACGAATTGCTCGATGCTGGAAAGCATCTTCTCCATTAGTAGTGGAATCTCTCGCGTGATCGATTCAACGCTTGCAATAGACTCATCCAGAGTATCGATGTTCTCTTCCTGGATAGAGACTGACTTGCGAAAACCTGCATTCAGCACGAGTAGTGCCTCTAATGCGTCATTCTGTCGCTTAAAATTTTCAAAAGTAGAGCTTGTTGAATTTGCTAAACGGTTAATTTCTTCCTGCGCTGCAGCGGCTTCAGTGTTTCTAGCCTCTATAACGTCCATAGCCTGATCAAGAATACTGCTATCTACGAGAATTTCCGCAGCTTGAGCCGAAGCCATGATGCAAGACATGAGTAATGCTAGAGCAGTCATACTCATATTTGTAATTCGACGGTTTTTCATGTGCCATCCTATTTTCTTGTTAAATAATCAGATCCGAACTATCAAGTTTTTGCTGCAAATCAAAAATTCAGCAATAACTAGTTCAGACACGACAAACTATTTTTTCTGAGTGCCAGCTAACTAACACCTAACACCTAATTTTACTGTCTGAGAATTTCGTGATTTTTCTAAATCTCTCGTGACCGACAGCTTTCCATGAAACAAAGCTCACCGACAGTTACCAATCTACCCAAACTCAAAAAGTTTGAGACGCTTCGTAACCAATCAATTCGCTTTACAAGTAGCTAAAAATATAGCTACCAAATAGTCCCTTAAATTCAGCGTTTTATGCATGAATTCGGGGTAAGACTATCACACAACATCGCGCTTTTAGAACCTTTTAGATTAGAAAAGTTAAGCGCGATGAGAGCGATGGCCGGAAGGAAGTAAAGAGTGCTCGCGAGGAGGAAAATACCAAGAAAAAACTGGTAGGAAAACTACCAGCCAGTTATTTCGGAGAGACCGCTGCCTATTTCAGCGAGTGAGCGAACGGTCTTCACTCCTGCATCTTGAAGTGCGGCAAATTTTTCGTCGGCTGTTCCCTTGCCGCCAGAAATTATAGCGCCAGCATGACCCATTCTTTTGCCTGCCGGCGCGGTTACACCAGCGATGTAGGCGACAACTGGCTTGCTCACATTGGCTTTAATATACGCGGCTGCTTCTTCTTCAGCAGTACCGCCTATTTCCCCAATCATTACAATGGCTTCAGTCTGCGCGTCTGCTTCAAAAAGCGCGAGTATGTCGATGAAATTAGAGCCTGGAATGGGGTCGCCACCAATACCAACGCAGGAGGATTGTCCGAAGCCATGATCGGTAGTCTGTTTAACAGCTTCATAGGTAAGCGTTCCGGAACGGGAAACAATACCAACTTTACCGGGCAGGTGAATGTGTCCAGGCATGATGCCTATCTTACATTCGCCCGGGGTTATGACTCCCGGACAGTTAGGGCCAATTAATTGCACGCCTAGCTGGTCACAGCTTTCTTTCGCTACCAGCATGTCTAAAGTTGGAATACCTTCTGTAATACAGACAATTAATTTGATTCCAGAATTTGCCGCTTCGAGAATTGAATCTTTGCAGAATGCTGCGGGAACATAGATTACCGAAGCATCAGCGCCGGTTTCATCGAATGCTTGCTGCACCGTATTAAATACTGGCAAGTCGAGATGCACCTGACCACCTTTACCCGGCGTTACACCTCCCACCATTTTTGTGCCATATTCAATGGCTTGCTCGGAATGAAATGTACCTTGCGATCCGGTAAAGCCCTGACAGATTACTTTAGTGTTCTTGTCGATTAAAATGCTCATTGTGCACCTCCGGCAGCAGTGACAACTTTTTCAGCTGCGTCCGAAAGACTAGTCGCCGCGATAATATTCAACCCACTCTTCACTAATACTTCTCTACCTAACTCGGCATTGTTTCCTTCTAGACGAACTACCACAGGCACTTGTACTCCTACTTCGTTGACCGCACCGACTACGCCTTCAGCTATCAGGTCACAGCGCACGATCCCGCCAAAAATATTGACCAACACTGCCGCTACATTCTCATCGGAAAGAATTATTTTAAACGCTTCGGTAACGCGCTCTTTCGTCGCACCCCCGCCTACATCTAGGAAGTTGGCTGGGCTTCCTCCATGGAGCTGAACGATGTCCATTGTACCCATAGCCAGACCCGCACCATTTACCATGCAGCCGATATTGCCATCAAGAGCAACATAGTTGAGTTCCCACTTTGCTGCCTGCGCCTCGCGCTCATCGTCCTGGCTTGGGTCGTGCATCTCAAGCAGCTCAGGCTGACGGTACATCGCGTTACTATCGATGTTGATCTTACCGTCGAGACAATGCAGATTACCTTCGTCGGTAATAACCAGGGGGTTAATCTCGAGTAGTGCTAGATCCTTGTCATGAAACAGCTTAGCCAAACCAAGAAACAAGTTCGTGAATTGCTTGATCTGCACGCCTTTGAGACCTAAACGAAATGCCAAGTCTCTCGCTTGGTAAGGCTGCGCGCCTGTTAAAGGATCAATTGTGGCCCTTAATATCTTCTCAGGTGTTTCTACAGCTACCTTTTCGATCTCTACGCCACCCTCAACAGAGGCCATGAATACTACGCGCCGCGAAGACCGATCTACGACGGCTCCGAGATAAAGTTCCTGAGCAATATCTGTGCAAGTTTCTACTAGTATTTTGCTTACAGGCTGGCCACCGGCATCCGTTTGATAGGTGACCATTTTTTTGCCTAACCATTTCTCAGCAAAGGCTTCGGCCTCTTCAGGCGAATCAACTAACTTAACGCCTCCAGCTTTGCCTCGACCGCCTGCATGTACTTGCGCCTTAACAACCCATTTGCTGCCGCCGATTTTCTTAACGGCGGCCGCGGCGTCGCTTGCAGTATCTACGGCAATGCCTGCTGATACGGGAAGTCCGTATTCGGCAAATAGCTGCTTCGCCTGATATTCATGTAAATTCATTTATGTTCCATCCATTTATCTTACTAATTCTCAAGCTACGTAGTTTCGATATCACTTACGACGCTTACGATTTCCAATGTGTATTGCGTGACCATTCGCTGCCAACGCGGCCTCATGCACGGCCTCGGAAAGCGCCGGATGCGAAAACATAGTTAGACCAATATCTTCAGCACTGGCACTAAATTCCATGGCGATAACGATCTGCTGCAACAAGTCCGCAGCGCTAGGACCGACTATATGACAACCCAAAATTCGATCCGTCTTGGCATCTGCTATTAGCTTAACCATGCCTTCAGCATCGTTTGCTGCTAAAGCGCGCCCACTTGCCACAAAAGGGAATACGCCGATATTTACTTCGATACCCTCTGCCTTTAATTCTTCTTCGTTTTTACCGACCCAGGCTATTTCTGGATGGGTGTAGATGACCGATGGCACTAAGTCGTAGTTTACCTGCGTCTTTTTATCGGCAAGCCTTTCGGCAACCATCACGCCCTCTTCCATGCCTTTATGCGCTAGCATCGGGCCGCGCACCACATCACCAACTGCAAAAATAGAAGGAATGTTAGTCGCGCACTGATCATTCACTTTAATAAAGCCGCGCTCGTCCTTTTCAACGCCTACAGATTCTTCTAATAGAGAGTCGGTAAACGGTCTACGTCCAACAGCTACGATAAGCTTGTCGAAGATCTCTGTCTGTTCTCCATCTTTGTCTGTGTATTCGACAGTGATCGTCTTCTTCGCACCCTTGCCGGTAAGCTTGCTTCCAGATACCCGGCTGCCCATTTTTATTACCAGCCCTTGCTTAGTCAGTATCTTCATCGATTCTTTCGCGATCTGGCGATCGACCATGGGCAGAAAGTCATCCAGCGCTTCGAGCACGGTAACTTTCGAACCCAATCGCGCCCAGACACTCCCAAGTTCCAAACCAATAACACCGGCGCCGATAACTCCCAGACGCTTAGGCACTTCCTGAAACTCCAACGCGCCGGTTGAATCGACAATAGTTTCATGATCAATTGGTGTTGGAGGAATATCGACTGGAACGGAACCCGCCGCGATAATAATATGTTTTGCTGTGAGTTCTTGCTGCTTGCCATCTTTGTCCGTGACGACAACCTTGTTAGAACCGGTGACCTTTCCTGTTCCGGAGATGCCACTTACTTTATTCGCCGTAAACAAGCCCTTGATGCCAGATGTAAGCTGATCGACGACCTTATCCTTACGTGCAATCATCGCGGGAACATCTATTTCCACCTTACCGACGCTAATACCATGAACCTCGAAGTGGTTTTGGGCGTCCATGTATTTATGCGAGCTATCCAATAACGCCTTCGAAGGAATACACCCAACGTTTAGACAGGTCCCACCGAAAACAGTCTTATCAGCTTTGTTTAACCATTTTTCTATGCAGGCAGTCTTAAAACCCAGCTGCGCACATCGAATAGCGGCAACATAGCCTGCAGGGCCTGAACCGATAACTACAACATCATATTCATTTGACATAAGTCTTTCTCAATTCTGTGTTAATAAGCGAAGCATCTAACACGGCATGGATAGCCATGTTTTATCAACGCGCTTTTGTTAAATTTCCAAGAGAAGCCGTGTTGGGTCTTCTAGCAATTCTTTTACCGTAACTAGAAATTGAACTGCCTCTTTACCATCGATCATTCGGTGATCGTAAGAGAGCGCAAGATACATCATTGGCAAAACTACTACTTCGCCGGAGACCGCCATCGGGCGTTCTTGAATCTTGTGCATACCCAAAATAGCAGTCTGAGGAGGATTCAAGATTGGTGTCGAGAGCAAGGATCCGAAGACGCCGCCGTTTGAGATAGTAAAAGTACCACCCAACATTTCTTCAATGGAAAGCTTTCCATCTCTAGCTTTTAATCCAAATTTCCTAATCTCTTTTTCTACCTGCGCCAAGCCCATGGAATCAACGTTGCGCAAAACTGGCACAACTAAGCCGCGCGGCGAGGAAACAGCTACGCCGATATCCTGATAGCCATGATAAATAACATCCCCTCCATCGAGAGATGCGTTTACCGCAGGATAACGTTTTAATGCTTCGGTACAGGCGCGAACGAAAAATGACATGAATCCTAGGCGCGTGCCATCGTGTGCCTTTTCGAACTCTTCCTTGTAACGCGTGCGAATATCCATTATCGGCTTCATATTCACTTCGTTAAATGTAGTTAGCATCGCGGTGGACTGGCTCGCATGCAGCAATCGCTCTGCGACCTTGGTGCGCAGCCTGCTCATCGGAACGCGTTCTTCAAGACGCCCTTCTTCCGAGACACTTACTTTAGCCGGTGCTGTTGCCGTGCTCACTACAGCCTTTGCTGCCGAACCAGCCTCAAGCACTTTTAGAATGTCTTCTTTGGTAATCCTGCCGTCCTTCCCGTTGCCCGCGATGGAATTARCATCTAGATTGTTCTCTTGTATAAGCTTCTTCGCTGCTGGGCTGATCATCGCTCCTTCATTCGAGACGGGCTCAKCTTGTGCAGCAGGCTGCKCCTCRTTTTCTGGTTTAGCAGCAACGGCAGCCTTATTGCCRTCACCTGCTAACACRCTTCCGATGGCCTGATTGCTTACGATRGTCTCGCCAGCATCTTTYAAGATTTCTTTTAGAATGCCATCAGTTGGCGAAACCACTTCGATAACGACTTTGTCTGTCTCGATATCYACRAGYAGTTCATCGCGTGCAAYGGTATCGCCTACRTTCTTGTACCAGTTAGCGATAGTTCCATCGGGCACCGATTCGGGTAATGTGGGGGCCTTTATTTCAATAGTCATATGTAGTCCTTACTAACACCTTCTATTGTGCGCGAGCACGCTAGCTTAATGCATGATCGATAAATTCATTTAGCTGACTTAAATGCAACGCAGGATAACCCGCGGCCGCAGCGGCTGATGCTTCCCTGCCAACATATTCGAGATAAATGGAAGGAAAATGTTCTTGAATCGGACGCCTCAAATGATGCTGACTTGAATACCAGGCGCCTTGGTTCATAGGCTCTTCCTGACACCAGGCTATCGATGTCAGATTTTTATATTGAAGCAAACACTTTGTGRAATCTTCTTGCGGRAACGGGTATAACTGCTCGAGCCGAATGATCGCKATATCATCTATCTTTCGTTCGCGCCTAGCCGCACGCAAGTCGTAGTAGACYCTTCCGCTGCACACTACAAGTTTGCGAACTTTTTCAGCWTCAAAATCGTCGGTCTCATCGAGAACAACCTGAAAACTCCCCTCTGCCATYTCCTGCAATGAAGAGGTCGTTTCTTTATGTCGCAATARACTCTTAGGTGACATAACAATCAAGGGCTTGCGCAGCGGACACAACACTTGCTTTCTTAACATATGAAAGACTTGTGCCGAAGTAGTCGGCAAGCAAACTTGAATATTATGTTCGGCACACAGCTGTAGGAATCGCTCCAATCGCGCAGAAGAATGCTCCGGGCCYTGYCCCTCGTAGCCATGTGGTAACAGTAACGTTAAGCCGCAGAGTCGCTGCCATTTGTTCTCACCACTGGTAATAAATTGGTCGATGACGACTTGTGCCGAGTTCGCGAAATCACCAAACTGCGCCTCCCAAACTACTAACGCGTTGGGCATAGTCGTGGCATAGCCATACTCAAAAGCGAGCACCGCCACTTCKGAAAGAAGCGAATCGTAGATYAGRAAGCMATYKTCCTCTTCCACAAGACTCTGCAGTGGTGTATGGGTGTCGCCTGTCTTCTGATCGAATAAAACCGCATGGCGATGTGAAAAAGTGCCACGCCCCACATCCTGCCCGGTGATTCGAATCTTGTTGCCACTGGTTAGAATGCTTCCATACGCTAGGGTCTCAGCAAAGCCCCAGTCTACCGGAATGTCTCCGGCTGCCATCTTCGCGCGATCATCCATAACGCGCTTAACCTGACGCTGCAGTGTAAAATCTTTGGGTATCTCAGCAAGCTTCTTAGCGATGGCCTGCAAACTCTTCAGCGGTATCGAAGTATTAAAGAACGGGCTCCATTCGTGACCTATGTACGGGCTCCAGTCGACAAATAATTCTATAGACGGTTCTTTAACCAAGCTCTTCGCTACGTGTTCGCCCGTGTCCAATGCGGTACGGTAGCTCGAATTTATAGAATCGGTCTCTTCTATTGAAATAATATTTTCAGCAACAAGACGTTCTGCGTATAGGACGCGGGTCGACTTATGTTGTTTGATGGCCGCGTACATGAGTGGCTGAGTTGACGAGGGCTCATCGGTTTCATTGTGGCCTCGGCGGCGGTAGCAGATTAGATCGATCACGACGTCTTTCTGAAACTTGTAACGAAAATCTAATGCCAGTTGTGTCACGAATAACACAGCCTCTGGGTCATCGGCATTGACATGAAAAATTGGCGCCTGAATCATCCGCGCCACGTCAGTGCAGTATTCAGTAGAGCGTGCATCATCCTGGCGGCTAGTTGTAAAACCTACCTGGTTGTTGATGATTATGTGTACTGTGCCACCTGTTTTGTACGCGCGTGTCTGAGACATCTGGAATGTCTCCATAACCACGCCTTGGCCAGCAAATGCAGCATCGCCATGAATGATAATCGGCAGTACCAGATGACCTTCTTTGTCCTTGCGTCGAAACTGTCTGGCACGCACCGAGCCCTCCACAACTGGCGCGACAATTTCCAGATGCGATGGATTAAAAGCCATCGCTATATGGACTTCACCGCCAGCGGTCATGATACTCGAGGAGAAACCCTGGTGGTATTTCACGTCACCGGAGCTTTCGTGAACAACTTTACCCTCAAATTCATCGAACAGATCGGCGGGATTTTTACCTAAGAGATTAACAAGCACGTTTAGACGGCCGCGGTGTGCCATACCAAGTACGATCTCTTTCGCACCGAATTTTCCTGCGCGTTGCACCAGTTCATCCAGTGCCGGAATCAGACTTTCGCCACCTTCCAGACCAAAACGTTTAGTTCCTGGATACTTCGAATCTAGATGTTTTTCTAGGCCTTCGGCGGCCGACAGCCTTTCTAGTAAATGGCGCTTAACGTCACTCTCGAATACTGGATAACCGTCATTGCTCTCAATGCGCTGCTGTATCCATTGCTTCTCTTCGAGATTTACAATGTGCATAAATTCGTAGCCAATCGAAGCGCAGTAAATACGCTCTAGCGATTCTATAATTTCTCTGAGCGGCGCACGGTCTTTACTGATGTACAGAGAACCGGTTTGGAATACGGTGGAGTGATCTATAGAAGACAGGTCGTGAAATTCGAGCTCTAAGTCTTGAACGCTTTCGCGGTACATCAATTTCAGTGGATCGAGGTCTGCTTTTTGGTGTCCACGGACACGGTAGGAACTTATCAGCTGCAAAACTTGAACTTGCTTGCTTTCATGTTCGGAATGCACAACGGCATCATTGCTCAGCACCGGCGCGAAACGGCTAGCTTTTCCTAGTGT
>JAESUV010000205.1 GCA_016762975.1 Gammaproteobacteria bacterium
AAGAATGAATGCTATTTATGTCACTTATTTTGATGGCCATAAACCAGCACGGAGTGCCTTTGGTGCCAATGGCTTAGCATTGGGTGCCAAGCTAGAAATTGAATGCATGGCGACCATTGATTAATCCTCCCGCTACTCTGGAAGATTTAGTTTACAAAATTCTAGAGAATAGGAAACTTATTCCGCCAGTTGTGCACGCCCCACGATCTCGAGCAGTTCAGTAGAGCTCGAAGTGCAAGGCAAATTTTTTCTCGGGCGAGGCGTTTACATTTGTAAATAACGAGCCAGAGAAAAAATTTAACGCCGCAATTCGCTCTCTACTGAGCTGCGTCCACCCACAAAAAAGCCCGGTCACCTAAGTGACCGGGCTTTGATCTAGAACCTAGTTCAGCAACGTGTACTAGTTACCGCCTTGATCGATGTTTTTCCATTGTACCGCTCCGAAAAACATCTCGTCCCAGCTCTGCTGTCCCCAAGGAACTGTTCTCTCGGGATCAGGATTCGCAGGATTCTGCGCCGAATTATCAAACGCGCCTACCGCCGTAATCTTCGTACCCGCTGGCACAAACTTAGGCTCGGCATAGGTGTAGCTCATCTGCCAGGCATAGTTGAACTGCGCGATATTGATTAGCTCTTCACTTGAACCATCTGGGTAGTCTGCATAAAAACGCATGTACTTGCCGCGGAAATGCATGTGTGGCAAGAAGCTATAAATGTTCGCATCTTTGCCAATAGTTATCGTCGCCGTCTGCTCAAAGGCTGGGTCGTTCGATGGGATGTTAGTCCACGTGTCAGGGAATATACAGGCACATCGACCTGACATTCTCTCTGCWGGTATTTCACCCTCTGGGTAGAACCACAATCCAATTTCACTCTCATCRACRGTCTCRCGACCACTKGTTGTGTAGTGAAGATTAAGATTCAAGACTGARCCGTCTTTCAACAGGCCRCCGGTATTAGGWGGATTGAATGCYGCCGTACCACCYGGGATATAGGCWGTAATGCTGGCCTTGTCAGGATTGCTGCTTCCCAACTGCCCCAGGCGTTGACCAATTTCYTCAGGGWAGTTCARRGARTTGATGGTGTGATGYAGCACTGTACGATCACCCGGGATGTACTCACTGCCACGTAGCCARCGRTCTTTACCRCCAAGGTCGATTGTTACYGCTACATCTCKGTAATCTAAKACRCCAGTAGCAGGAACCTGCTGCGAAGGCACYTTGAKTATCAAGTCGGGTACATCACTCAGGCTCCACTTGGACGTGGACCAAGATAATTCTGYTAGAGGATCGGTATCGCCGTCTTTAGGTGCTCCTGCATCGACCCATGCRATWATRTTTCTCACTTCTTCATCAGTGATCAGTCGATCGTTGATGAACTCGCCAATGTGGCCATCGATCTGACCCGGTGGCATACGCTTAGTCATCAAGACCTCGCGAATCATTGGAGACCAACCCTGAACCATCGTATGGCTATCCATCGCAAAAGGAGCGATGCCGCCCTCGCGGTGACAAGTTGCACAGTTGTCTGCCAGTATCGGCGCAATATCTGCCGTATAGGAARGYRCYGYCGTRGTCKCATAGCTAATWRCYGKGCCACTCGTWGCGACCAAGGYAGTGCTTACTTCATCACCGGCCARGATCTCTTGAATAGCTTTCTCTGATAACGCGACACTACCTCGGTACTCAACCATGAAGGAGCGTGGGTTATAAAGAAGTACTTCGCCAGYTCGCTCGATGCCYAGAGCTTCGGAGATTACCCGTGCATCGTCCATCAGGATGGGAATKTSTACKCCGTATTCTAACCATTGGGCTTGTACAATGCTGCGATTATTTTCTCCCATAGGGTTGATCATCATGAACTCAACACCTTGGCTGTCATACTTTGCTTTCAAGGCATCGAACGCCGGCACAGCATCCGCTGCGGCCTGGCTGTCGTTAGCCTGCACCAATAGAGCAATCACTTTATGATCGCCGTACCAGCTCATGCTGTGRTGATAGCCATCTTGATCCAAGAGTGAAAAATCTCCCACCCTGTCTGCCGCRCTGCTGATTGCAGGTATRAACAGAAGCGATGCGACTGCCACCTTTAGTAGATTGACGTTCTTCACTAGTTTCTCTCCTCAACTTTCACTTATCAGTTACCTCTGAAGGCCGCGTGATACAAAGGATTCGGGCTTCGAGATGGCGCAGCRYGAACAATGTCGCTGCACATWRKCCCNACTCTACGAATTAAGCCTATTTCAGTCAACGAAAACCAAYTCGCTTCAYCGAGTAAATTGATAGGTTTATCAARCAGTTTASGCRYWTATTSYGGCYTATMTCAGGCGMKRTCTGARGCCTTATCTRCTTCCTKYAGAAGCGCTCTAAGYARYGGATAGATGGTGGGATTGGCGATTAGGATRTCYCGGTCGTAGAATTGTGGRTCGATACCAGGTGGYAGCTCACTGAARTGGCCRCAGTCGGCRCCAGCCTCGAGAGCTATCARKCGCGCRGCSGCGAAGTCCCAAATGCTGAGGCTTTCGTAGTAACCCTCYAGCCTGCCCATGGCTAGGAAGCAGATATCCAATGCCGCTGATCCAATRCGGCGAATGTCCGCACARTTGGCCAGTACYGCGTGCAGCCGCGGRATCATCGGAGCTAGGGTTGATTTGTCATAGGGAAACCCAGTCGCGATCAAAGAACGCCTAAGATCAGTCTCATTCGATACAGAAATTGCTTTGTGGTTAAGGAAAGCACCCTTGCCTGATTCTGCATAGAAGAGCTCTTCGCTAAATGGGTTATACACTACGCCCACCTTGGTCTGGGCGCCGTCCACATAGGCTATGGAGATTGCCGAATGGTTGTGTCCGTGTGCATAATTTACTGTGCCGTCGATGGGGTCGATGATCCACAGGGGGCTAGTGATTTCCTGTACCGCACCGAGATCGGGTGACGATTCTTCAGAGAGAATCTGATGGTCTGGAAATTGCTGCGCAATAGCCGCGCAGATGAATTGATCTGCTTTTATATCCGCATTGGTAACTAACTCGTCACCGTTCTTATACTCGTGAGTAAGCGCTGCATTGGCGCGTTCATCGACGATTAGCTTGCCAGCATCTCGAGCGAGAGCCTGCGTGAAAAGTAAAATATCCGACATAGAACCTTCTGGACGAGTTTAGTAGAACTAAATATTATAAGTGTAGCGTGCTACTTCGAGCATAACAGTCTTTCCATTCAGGCCGATAACCTCAGGTAGATAACGATGAAGATACCTGCTTACTGCAAACCCAACCAATGACAATTGCCTTCAAATATAGCTTATTCGCCGTTCTCGCCACGTTGCTCAATCTGTCGACACAGGAAATAGTAGTTCGAGTCTACGATGGCGCCTTCGCGATCTATCCGGCAATGGTACTTGGTACTCTCGCGGGGCTAGTGAGCAAGTATCTGCTCGATAAGAAGTATATCTTTCGCCTCATCACCACATCCCATCGCGAGAATCTGGGAAAATTCACCTTGTACGGGCTAACTGGACTCGCAACTACGGCAATATTCTGGGGCTTCGAGCTCGGCTTCGATGCGTTTATTGGCAGCAAGACAGCCCGCTATGCAGGCGCCGTCATCGGATTGTCTATCGGATATGGTGTAAAGTACCGGCTTGATAAACGCTATGTATTTGCGCGGCAGGCCTGAGGGCTACGGATAAGTTTAATGGAAGTCATGGGCTGGGGTCGTTACCCCAAGACGACAGCGGATTTGATCCAGCCTGCGGATTCGCAAGCGTTGCAGAAACTTATCTCGTCGCAGAAGAAGTCAGCCTCGTGCATTAGTCGCGGCTCCGGTCGCAGCTACGGCGATAGCGCACTCTCAGAGCAGTTAGTCAGTAGCCGATTCTTAGATAACTTCCTCGAACTCGATGAACCGAAGAAGACCCTGCGCTGTGGCGCTGGCGTAAAGCTAGGCGACATACTCAAAGTCTGCATACCACGCCGCCTTTTTCTTCCCGTGCTGCCAGGCACCAAGGCTGTGAGCGTGGGCGGCGCCATTGCTGCCGATGTCCATGGCAAGAATCACCACCTCGACGGCAGCTTCGGCAACTACGTTACTAGCATCAGCCTCGTGCTAGCCTCGGGGGAATTGGTGACTTGCAGTGAGCAGGAGAACGCCGAGCTATTTCACGCGACTTGCGGCGGCATGGGGCTCACTGGAGTGATTGTCGAGGCGAGCCTGTCACTCGTTTCTATCCCGAGTAGCTACATTAACCAACGAAGTCTCGTTGCAAATAACCTGGCCGAATGCTTCGAACACATAGAAGACAACGCCGGCAGCAAATACTCAGTGGCCTGGCTGGACTGTCTTGCCACAGGCGAAAACTTAGGCCGCTCCGTCTTGTACTTAGGCGAGCATGCACAATCAAAGAACAGGAAAACTGACACCCTGTACCGTGAGCGATCCAGCCTAGGCGTTCCGTTCTCCACTCCATCATTTCTGCTCAACAAGACAACAATGTCTCTCTTTAACGCGAGTTACTTTAAGCTGCAAAAAAGGAAGAAGAGTTCCGCCACGTTAGACTGTGACAGTTATTTCTTCCCGCTCGACAGTATCTCGAATTGGAATCGTCTGTATGGGTCGAATGGCTTTTTGCAATATCAGTTTGTTATTCCCAGCGATAGCGCACTTGAGGGTATAACAACTGTTCTAGAGAAAGTGTCCGARAAAGGRAAAGGMTCCTTCCTCACCGTRTTGAAGAAATTTGGTGASGCGAATGAAAATTTACTGTCATTTCCAAAATCCGGCTATACGCTGACACTAGACTTCAAGAATGAACCCGCTCTGTTTTCACTGCTAGATGAATTGGATCAGATCGTATTGGCTCACGATGGTAGACTCTATCTCGCTAAGGATGCACGCATGAGCGAGGAAGTGTTTAAGGCGAGCTACCCGAACTGGGAAAGCTTTATRGCCATCAAAAACAAATACGACCCGAGCAATCGCTTCGCGTCGTTACAATCAAATAGACTGGGATTGACCCAATGAAAGTTCTTATTATCGGCGCGACGTCGGCAATCGCGAAAGCCTCYGCRCGMATATACGCGGAACAAGGCTGCTCGCTGCATCTGATTGCTAGGAGAGAAGATCAGCTGGAGACTCTGAGCAGCGATTTGCTCGTGCGAGGGGCATCAAGGGTGAGTCACAGCGTGCTTGATCTCAACAAGTTTGCGAAACATGAAGAAACGCTGAACCGCGCCTGCAGTGAACTAGGCGGCATCGACATAGCACTCATCTGCCATGGCTCCCTGCCCGATCAAGAGAAGGTTGCATCRAAYTTCAAGCAGGCGCTGAAAGAGATAAACACAAACGGGATCAGCGTTATTTCATTGCTAACCGAACTCGCTCCGATATTTATTGAGCAGCAGGCGGGTACAATCGCTGTCATTACCTCAGTCGCGGGTGACCGAGGCCGGCAGCCTAACTTCGTCTATGGCGCCGCCAAATCCCTTGTCTCAACTTACTTGCAGGGTYTRCGTGGCAAGCTGCTAGCACACAACGTCAATATCGTAGACATAAGACCAGGCCTTGTGGATTCACCTATGACGGCGCAATTTCCGAAAGGCCCATTGTGGTCTAGCCCGGAACGCATCGCGCAAATAATTGTGAAAAGCATCCGCCGCGGCAGCCACACCGTGTACGCACCCGGCTACTGGCGAGTTATCATGTTTATAGTCGGTGCGATYCCAGAATTCGTTTTCAAGCGGCTAAAATTCTAAACAGAGAACTCCTTCAGGCTCAACGTGCCAAACTCAATCTCCCAGCCAACACTCTATGTCGATCTCGATGGCACCGTAATCAAAACAGACCTGCTGTTCGAGTCGATTTTGTTGTTGCTCAAGAAAAATGTATTCCAAGCGCTGCTGATTCCTCTATGGCTACTTAAGGGAAAGGCGAATCTAAAACACCAGYTGTCCAAACGCGTTCACATCCCCGTAGAATTATTGCCACTGAACACTGAGTTCCATAGCTACCTAAAAGAAGAAGTAGAACGCGGGCGCAAYATCGTRCTCATCTCGGCATCGAGTCAATTCGTNGTGAGRCAGGTGAGCGATCATCTGGGATTATTCATCGACGCCATGGGTAGCGACGAAGAGACTAACCTGAAGTCGAAGAACAAGGTAACTCGGATATTGCAGCTAGACCCAGCAGGCGGGTTCATCTACGCAGGTAACTCGAAAGCCGATATCGCCGTGTGGCTTGAGGCCAGCGAGATCATTCTCGTCAACTGCAAGAAGTCACTCGCTGAGAACCTGCAGCACGGGAGCGAGAACATTCAGCACTTCGACGCGCCGAAATCCACAATGAAGAAATTCTGGCAGGCCATCAGGCCCCACCAATGGCTCAAGAATGCGTTGATTTTTCTACCGTTGATTCTTTCTCACCAACTGAATCAACCTAACCTACTTCTGCAGGCTTGTGTCGCATTTCTGAGTTTTAGTTTAGTCGCGTCAAGTGTGTACCTGCTGAACGATATGCTCGACTTGAATAGCGATCGACAGCATCATTCGAAATCACGGCGACCCTTCGCCTCTGGCGATCTTTCTCTAGCCTATGGCTATCTGGGCGTTCCGTTATTATTGGCTCTCGGATTCCTTATCGCCCTGTGGCTGCCTACTGAATTTATTGCCGTACTGCTAACTTATTGGCTGATGACGACGCTGTATAGTCTGCTGCTGAAGAGCCTGTTCCTCATCGATGTACTGACTCTCGCTTCTTTGTATACCTGGAGAATCATCGCAGGTTCGGCGGCGATTTCGGTCGTTACTACCTACTATCTGCTCGCCTTTTCATTCTTCTTGTTTCTGGGGCTCGCGATGGTGAAGCGCTATACGGAATTCCTGAACCTGCAGAATCAGGGAAAATCCACTATCGAAGGGAGAGGCTACGGTGTAGAGAATCTACAGACGCTAGCCATCATCGGTGGCAGTTCTAGCCTAATTGCAGTGGCGGTATTTGCATTTTACATCACCGCGCCCGCGACTACCGAGCTGTACAGCAATCCCTTGCTGCTGTGGGGCATCTGCCCTCTTCTTCTCTACTTGCTCTGGCGCATCTGGGCGCTCGCACGACGCGGCAAACTCGACGAAGACCCAGTATTGTTCGCGTTAACAGACCGGCGCAGCCAGCTAACCGCTGCTTTGTGTGGCCTAATTATCTGGCTCGCAATCTAAACCAACTCTATTCTAGGACGATGCTCTTAAGATCTTCTCGTGAAAACGTAAGTGCTCTTCTATGAAGCTCGCGATAAAGAAATAGCTGTGGTCATAGCCCTCTCGTTCGATGAACTGTAGCGGGTAACCTGCTTTCTTGGCGGCCGCTAGCAGTAGCTCCGGCTTGAGCTGATTCTCGAGGAACTCATCCCTCGTGCCTTGATCGACTAGCATCGGCAGATGTGTTGTCGCTTTGGAGATTAAGGAGACAGAGTCATACTCTTGCCAGGTAGACTTGTCGTTGCCCAGATAACTTGAGAAGGCTTTGAGCCCCCAAGGACAATTGATAGGAGATACTATCGGCGCGAAGACAGACACAGATTTATATTTGTCTGGGTTCTTCAGCGCAATACTCAACGCGCCGTGGCCACCCATAGAATGACCGAATATTGATTGCCGCGATGGATCTACAGGAAAGCTTTCATTGATCAGGGCCGGCAACTCCTGAGTGATGTAGTCATACATTCTATAGTGTTTGCTCCACGGAGCTTCGGTGGCGTTAAGGTAAAACCCCGCCCCCAGACCGAAGTCATAAGCTTGCTCCGAATCGTCGGGTACATCCTCTCCTCTTGGGCTGGTATCTCCCATAACGATGGCGAGGCCAAGCTCCGATGCGACGCGTTGTGCACCCGCCTTTATCACGAAACTCTCGTCAGTCCCCGTTAACCCCGACAACCAATACAGAACGGGCACAGGCCCTTCGCTCACCTGCGGCGGCAGATAGATCGAAAAATGCATGTCGCAGGACAGCGTCTCTGACTGGTGTTTATAACGACGTTGCTCACCGCCGAACATTTTGTTGCTTGCAATTCTTTCCATAGGATTAACTCGGCTGCTCTATTTGGACTTAGGTTTTTATCTACTTCACAATCATGAAGCTTTTTTCAATGGGGTTCCAGCGACTTGGCTTATCAATTTTCGTTATCTTCATCGGTTTTATAACTGTCGGCTCTAGCAAGGGCGCGAACTGCTCGACATCATGATTGCTAGAGTCTAACCACCTTGCGACTAAATCTTCATCTTCGAAATCTATCATCAACGGTAATGACTTGGGATGAATCTCGTCCCATTGCGGCTGCAGAGGAGGCAGTGTAATAATCGACGCCGAATAGATTACCTCGCCACTTTCCTTGCTCAGATATTCTTTAAACAAACCGCCGAACGCGATAGCTGAATTTTCTAACTCGATCTTATGGTAGGTCTTCTTATCGCCCAAGCCTTCCACGAAGGCACTCGCTGGGATCAGACATCTGGACTCCCGAAAAGGCTTGTAGGCTARTGCGCGCTTGCTAAAAAGYTTGTCTGAACGCGAGTTAAAACTAGCGTATTTRTAGTTAGGCTTCAGCGTCTCATTATCAAGAAACAGCCACCACGTGGCCGTAGAAACCACCCGCTCTCCCGCGCGYTCATGAACTATAGCGATGYTGCCACCGGGCGCTATATCGCGACTTTCATGTTCATCATAGAGTTCTATKCCCAGAGTCTTGCAGAGCCATTGCACCTGGGGACTATCGATCAAATTAAATCTTCCGCACATGGCTTTTACTCATCAGTGCTTAAAATGTTAGAGTCGAATTATTGCTCGAGAACRATCTACCAAATTTAGTGAAGAACAAKAARGGTATTGCCATGACTAAAATCGAGACTTCCGCTCCCCATTCCTTTTTGATCCCTGTAAAGCACGCCTATCTACCCGCATTGTGCCTAGCTGCTAGTTTAGCTGCCTTGCCYAACARCGGCTTRGCCCAGGCAGCAACTTTAGAACAAACCCAAGCTTGTGAGGCGTTGCAGCGAATACGCAATCTTACCATCACTGAAGCAACGTTAAGAGAAAACGACCAATCGGACTCTCCCTATTGCTACGTGCGCGGCATCATTTCACCCGCCATTCACTTTCACGCGCAGCTGCCCCTGATCGGCAATTGGAACGGGCGCTTCCTACAATGGGGCGATGGCGGCAAGGACGGCGATTTGGACTTCGCCAACCACAGAGTGGCCGAAGGCTATGCAGTGGCGAATAGCAACACCGGTCACGACAGTGGTACCGAGCCCGGCTCGGCGTTCGGCTATAACAACCGTCAGGCGGAAATCGATTTTGGCTACCGCGCAGTACACCTAACAGTCATGGCCGGAAAGACACTAATAAGCAACTACTACAACAGAGCCCCTGACTACTCTTATTTTGAAGGCTGCTCTACCGGYGGTCGYCAAGGCCTTATGGAGGCGCAGAGATACCCGAACGAYTTCGAYGGTATCGTCGCCGGCGCRCCRGTTAACTATTATCAGGCAATGAATGCGGCAGGCATCTGGAATYTACAACGACTGTTCAAGGACAACTTCGCWGGCAATCTCGCTATMGATAGCAACGGCGACGGACAGCGAGACAGCGTAGAGCTCGTTCAGATACTCAATRACGCRGTRCTGCARAARTGYGATGCYAACGAYGGCATTCGCGATGGCGTGCTSAAYAAYCCACTAGAGTGYGACTTCGATCCRAGMACAGACCTATCCGATTTCATGTGYCCCTCATCGTCAAGCGAWGGCATMTGTTTCAATCAAGCRCAGATCCAAACCATCGCAGACTTCTATAGCGGCCCTTATGATAGCAACGGCACCATTATCTATCCTGGCAAGACCAAAGGCTCTGAGCTCAGTTGGGTCGGCTTGTTTGTACCCAGCACCAGCAATGACATGACTCCCGGCATGTTAAGAGGCCCTGCCGGTGACCACGTTAACTACCTCTTCTATGAAGACGACCCCGGCGTAACCATTCCGAATCTAAGCGACCCCAATTACTCACCACGCCGCGATGGCATGAACCCGGAGTTCCACTGGATAGATTTTAGCGTAGATGATTTCACCAATGGCGAAGCCGAACTGATGAGCTCGATCATGGACGCGACCGACCCCGACCTTTCAAGCTTTCTAAAGAGCCGCGGCGGAAAACTCATCGTCTATCATGGACTCAGCGATGCTCTCTCTGTCGCAACGGCGACAATTAACTACTTCAACGATATGGTGGATGCAACTTTCGAAGGCAGCTTCGACGACGCCAACGATTCCTCCCGCCTATTCCTAGCACCCGGCATGGGCCACTGCGGCGGCGGGCCGGGACCCAATAGTTGGGACAAACTCATTCCATTGGTCGACTGGGTCGAGAATGGCGTGGCACCAGAATCACTGACTGCTACGCATAGCACCGATGGTCGCATCGACGACGAAAGGCTGCTCTGCACGTACCCACAGCAGGCGAGATACACCGGGCCCGCTGGCGGAGAGAACGAGCCAAACAATTGGATTGCCGAAAATTTTGGCTGCCAGTGAGCAGAGCCAATTCTCGCTTTGAATTTTAGTGAGAGGAAGTGTGAAACCAAAATATACCAAGCCAAGAAAGACTTGAAGCTATTCGACTGGCTTCAAAGTCAAAGCTGTTGAGTTAGGTAATTGTGTATGGCCAGAGTAAAAGTGCCGCTCGGCATCCTTACTCTGACCGAAATTATTGTAAATCCGTTCGGAGTAGGTGATAAATTGGGCAGGTTTATTTTTTTGAATTAGAATCGCTTAAAACAGATCTATGCCTATTAATTCTTATCAGTGTCCCAAAAAATACGTGAAGAGGCAGGAACTATGAAATATGTTTATTGGTTTTTAGGACTTTTAGTGGGAATACCAGTCCTGCTCATCGCAATTCCTATAGCCGCCTCTGAACTCGGAGGAGAAGTAGTAACTCTCGAGAGGCCCGAAGAAGCTGGTGAGCCTAGTCGGATTCGGATTTGGATTGTCGATAATGAGGGTGCATCCTGGATAGAGCATGGTGATTCAGACTCCTATTGGATGGATCACTTACAGACCTCAAACGAAGTGATTTTAGACCGAGGGGGTCAAACCCAAAGTTATGAAGGCACTGCAGACCCCGATTCTCACGACCTCTACCATGACTTACGAAGACAAAAATATAGCTGGGCAGATCAGCTTATAGAGCTGTTTAGTGGTGGCCGGGAAAGTTGTGATGGGGTCCCAGTGCGACTTCAACTATCCGATGACGCATAGCATTCAGTTGGATTAATGGGGGCCGAACTATTTTGAGAATTTGTTGAGAGATTTACTGACTCGAGAGTGTCTATCTCCTTTCCAAGTGAGCAAGCCAACTATCAACCAAGGTAGGGAAGGCGCAGTCACATGGCGCACGTGTCAATATAGGTGTTATACCCCGTAGAAAAAACAGGTAATTATGAATTTAGAAAAATCCAAAAAAAGAATATCTAAGAAAGCGAAAATGGGATTTCAGGGCTATCCAACGATTGAAATCACCTATTTGGGGCCAAATGATAGCTTGGCAATTGAGGTTCTCCTTGAACTCGTGCCAGAAGAAGGAGCAGAGCCACAAACCGAAAGATTTACCACTACAAATGATATACGAGAGGATGCGACTATCCAGTCTGCGATAGTAAAAATGATAGAGCGATCCGGTGCGCAATCAGTTATTTTGAGCGAAGGCGTGACATTTAGCGGAGCGGCTTAAGGGTCAAAGGGAGCATTTGGGAAAGCAACACTCTGGAAAAAAGAGTTGTACCCCATAACAATCAAATCAACAACGAAGCGCTGCGCGCGCATAATGAGAATTAGAGATGGCTGATTGTATTAGTTGTAGTATTAAAGTTAAGAGCGAAGAAATAGATGGTGGAGATCGTCTGATTGTAAACTGCAAAAACTGTGGAACTTATGACATTTCTCGGCCCGCAATAAGTAGAGTAAAAAGAAACCGATCCGAAATGCGAAGATTCGTCACAGAACTTCGCAAGGCTCGCGCAAGCAGCAAAATTCTAGTAGTAGCGGTTGTGCCAGGTACTGGGCTAAAGTTCGAGACTGGTGACGAAGCTCTCTAACAATCAAATCAAAAAGGGCGTCTGCAAACGCTGACTCCATTTATTAATCTAGGAGAATTCCATGGGAAAGATAACCCGCTCTATTGCACTGTGCTGTTCGCTATTTACTGCGACTACTGCCTTCTCTCAGGCTGTTGAACTAGCGCAGGGAGCCAAATATGTCGCGCTTGGGAGCTCGTTCGCGGCAGGACCAGGCGTTGCTGCCCAATTGGGCAGCTGTGGACGCTCTGATCACAACTATTCGCACCTCATCGCAGCCGCGCTGGATCTCTCGCTAACAGATGTGAGCTGCAACGGTGCAACAACTGCCAATATCCTTAACACACCTCAAGGCGACGCTTCCCCACAGATCGACGCCGTCAGCCGCGATACGGCGCTGGTGACAGTCACCATCGGCGGCAATGACATTCGCTTCACCTCATCGACTTTCGCCTGCGCCGGAAAAGCGCCAGACGAACACTGTACTGCCAATCTCGATCAGGCAGCGATCAGCGAAGCTGTAAAGCAACTCCCCGCCGAGCTTGGTACGATGCTCGATGCTGTCAAGGCTAAGGCACCACAGGCCCACATTGTGCTCGTGACCTATCCCCGCGTATTCCCGTCAGATGCAATAAACTGCCGCGAGCTTGCGTTGAGTTCCAACGACACCGTCTATCTGGCTGCACTCGGTCAGAAACTCGAAGAAGCCTTCGTGAGCGCCACCTCAAGCCGGCAGAGCCTTATTGCCGATGCCTATGTCCTCGCCGAAGGTCATGGGCCCTGCGCTACAAATGAGCGCTGGGTCAACGGTGCCAATGTTGCGGACACCGGCATTCGCTTCCATCCTACGGCCGAGGGACACATCGAGATGGCGCGACTTGTGCTTGCCGCACTGGGAAATAACTCCCAGTGAAAAGGGAAGCAACTTAGCAGCCTCCTAAGGGAGTAAATGCGTTAAGTGTCTCGTCGTTTTGGAATTAGTTTAGTGAAAGGAGCTTCAATTATATGAATGAAATTCATGTCCACCTATGAGCTCGCCGAGCTAGTTATAAGTGTAACTGGCCAGATGGACTCACTGTTTAACTACTGGATGTCTGCATCTTTCGCGGTGCTAGTAAGTTCTTATATTGGTAAAGAACATTTCAATTATTCGATAACACTTTCAATATCAGTTCTCTATTTTCTCGCCTCGATGATGTTCGTAGCACGCTACTATGCAATGACCACCCTGATTATCAATTACACGGAATTGGCAGGAGCCTCGCTGCCGGCGCAATTTGTAGCCACCTCACCCATTATTGGTATTACACGAGTATTTACATTCCTCGTAGGATTTATTATTGCTGAAATATATTTGTGGAATTCCTATGTTGAGAATAGAAGAAAAGCACAAAACTCTTGATCGAATGCTCAATCTGAACATCTCAGAAACGGCTGTATTTCCATGAAAACACTCTATGCAGTATTCATTATAAGTCTAATTGCATTCTATCTTTTAGACGATAATGAAAGGAGTAATCGGCTCCCGACAACTAACGCTGTTGCTCCTGCTCCTGCTGCAGATATTTCGCAACCTGCACGGCGCGAAGTAACGCCTACCAATACAACACCTCCAAGTGAATTTGGAAAGGCTGATGCCGGCAGACAGATAAGAGGCTCGGGTTCTGTTGCGCGCATATTATCCGATGACAATAATGGCTCTAGACATCAAAGATTTATCATTAGATTATCATCTGGGCAAACTCTACTCGTTGCACACAATATCGACCTCGCTCCACGAATTGCCGGAGTCGCTGTTAACGATAGAGCTGAATTCCACGGCGAGTATGAATGGAATTCCTAAGGTGGCGTGGTGCATTGGACGCATAACGATCCCAATGGCCAACATACAAATGGTTGGCTAAGGAGCAACGGTCGCACTTATCAATAAGTGAGCAGCTGACGATCGATTGCCGGTGGAAACTGGGCAATAGGGTGTACACGATACATAAAACGGGCTGCGCCATATCTCCGTTGAGTGGACTTTATGCTTCTAGACAGTCTCTGAGGCCCGTAGACGGGCTCATACATTCCTATTTCCCTCAGTTAGTGGTAATTTCTCCTCCTACTTTTAGTTAATCTAATCGCTAGCACCAACCCTATAAGAATAACCGCGCCAAGAGGTAGCTATGAAACTCGGCCATAAGACTTTTTCATCACTTATAACATCCTTCGTCTGTACTCTTACTTGCACTCTCGCATTGATATTTTCTGTGAGTGCAGTGGCACAATCGGAAACTTTTCGGGCGAGGCTTTCGCCAATGCCTACTACCCCACAAACGGTTACTACAATTACTGGTGAGGGTGAGGTGATTCTGACACTCGATGGCAATATGCTCACGGTCAGCGGCAATTTCGCCGGCATGAACTCGGCTGCCACAATGGCTCATGTGCACAATGGTCCACCGGCTCAGCCCGGCCCAGTGGTTCACCAGCTCGAGGTGACAAAGATGACTGGCGGCGAGATCAGCGCAGTATTGGAGCTCAGCGATGAGCAGGTCACGGCGCTGCGTAATAACGAGCTGTATATCCAAGTGCACAGCGAATCGAATCCTCCCGGCGAGTTGCGCGGTTGGGTTTTTTCCAGAAATTAATCGAGGTCTAGCATGAAAATAATCTCTAAGAACACTTCTCGCGCACTTGTCGCGTCTGCCCTAGCTCTGCTACTCACCGCCTGCGGTGGAGAGAGCAGCCAACAAACTACTGCGCTTGCAGCCTCCGTGACCTTTAACTCACAGGCGGAAATTGGCGCTGACGCATTCGCCAGCAACTGCGCTGCCTGCCACGGTGCGAACCTAGAGGGCACTACACTAGGCCCGATACTCTCCGGGAATTCTTTTGTGCAGCGCTGGGGAACACAGACTCCAGCGCTACTGCTGAACAATATTCAAGCGAATATGCCTCCGGGCGGGAACGACGGGTTAAGCGACGAGGATTACACGAATATTGTCGCGCATATATTGTCTTCCAACGGCGTAGACACTGTCACCGAAGCGCTCACCGCGAGCACCGATTTTGAAATCGCTGACAATATCTCTCAGGTTGTTGCACGGCGCGCGCGCCCCGAACCAGAGCCTCCACAGGGCGTTACAGTCGCCGGCACCATAGAAAACTTTATCCCTGTTACCGATGCCATGCTGGAGAATCCAGACCCAGCCGACTGGCCTATGCACCGCCGCAACTACTACGGCCACAGTTACAGCCCATTGAGTCAAATCAACACCGACAACGTCGGCGGCATGACTCTAGCGTGGGTTTGGAACATGTATGAAGGCGATTCGGAACCTGCCCCGTTGGTCTATAACGGCATCATGTATCTGATTAACCCAGGCAACGTAATCCAGGCTCTGGACGCGGCTACCGGCGAATTGATCTGGGAGAACTGGGCAGGCCCAGCGAACCGTCAAGACATGCGCAATATCGCTATCTACAACGACATGATCATTCAGGCCACTACCGATGCGCGCTTGATAGCACTCGATGCGGCTACCGGCGAGCARGTYTGGGAGACWGAGGTTGCCGATGCMAGCAAGGGCTTCTCTAATTCCAGCGGRCCYATCGTCGCCGAYGGCAAGGTTATTCTCGGCCTCGCAGGTTGTGCGCGCTACATACCCGAAGATTGCTACATCAGTGCACACGAYGCTAAYACCGGCGAGCTAGARTGGCGCTTCAATACTATCGCCAAGGCRAATGAGCCCGGCGGTGATACCTGGGGMGAACTACCCGACCTGTTTCGTGCGGGTGGCGAGACWTGGATTACYGGCAGCTACGACCCTGATCTCAAGCTAACCTACTGGGGCACAGCACAACAGAAACCTTGGGTACCAGTTAGTCGTCACCTGACGATCAATGACGTGGGTCTGTTCACAAATTCGACGGTCGCTGTGAGCGTTGACACGGGTGAGCTTGATTGGTTCTTCCAACACGTACCCGCGGAGGCGCTAGACCTAGATGAAGTATTCGAGCGCATCCTAGTGAACCGTGGCGATGAGAAATTGGTGTTCTCACTGGGCAAGTACGGGATTTTGTGGAAGAACGACAGAGTCACGGGTGAGTTTCAGGCATACAAGGAAACTGTTTTTCAGAATGCCTTTACCAACATCGACGATGAGACTGGTCTGGTTACCTACCGCGAAGACATTCAAAACGCGAAGCTAAACGAATGGACGTCAGCCTGTCCTAGCAGCGCCGGCGGTAAGGATTGGCATTCGATGACCTACCATCCGCCTACTGGCACATTGATCGCTCCGCTGAGCCAGACCTGTCTGGAGAACGCAGCACGAGAAGTGGCGTTAGTGCAGGGTGGCGGCGGACTCGCTGCTAGCCGTAAATTCTTCGAGATGCCAGGAACGGATGGCAACCTCGGCAAGATCGGTGCCTATAACGTAGATACCATGGAAGAAGTATGGAGCTATCAGCAGCGCGCATCGTTTCATACTGGCACGATGTCGACTGGCGGAAACTTGGTGTTCGTGGGCGACCTAGACCGACGCTTTAAGGCCTTCGATGTAACTACCGGCGAGATCGTTTGGGAGACTAGACTGGGTACGTCTGTTCAGGGTCACCCCGTTTCCTTCGCTGTAGATGGTAAGCAATATATCGCGGTAACGGCGGCGCTTGGTGGAACTAGTCCACGTTCGGTGCCAGCGGTAATTCTTACAGAAATCAACTATCCGCGTTCGGGAAATGCCGTGTATGTGTTTGCCCTTCCTGACTAAAATGTTTTAGGACGCATTAGAATAGCAAACATTTAGCTAGTAAGACTTTCACCCGAAGCCTGATCCGTCATCGACAGATCAGGCTTCAATCGTTATCGTTATCGTTCTCTTCCGCCATTAAGAGACATTGACCCAGCCCCCACACTAGGAGAAAACAACATGGCACATCGTTTTGATGAAATGAATCCAGGACATATCGCCTTTATCGAACACCAGAAACTCTTCTTCGTAGGTACTGCTGCGAACGATGGCACGATCAATGTCTCTCCCAAGGGATGGGACAGCTTGCGAATTCTCGGGCCGAATCGTATCGTCTGGCTAAACATTACCGGCAGCGGCAACGAGACAGCTGCACATCTGGCACAGAACGAGCGCATGACCATGATGTTCTGCGCGTTCGATGGCAACCCCAAGATCCTGCGTCTATACGGCAAGGCAGTGGCAGCTCATCCGAGAGATGAGCAATGGACTGAGCTAGCTAAACTCTTCGAGCCCCATAGAAGTGCCAGGCAGTATGTSGATTTTAAGATCGACCTAGTRCAGACCTCCTGCGGCTACGGYGTACCCTTCTATGACTTTACCGGCGRGCGCGATAATATGGATAGATGGCTGGCCTCCAAGGACGATGAAGGCATYGAAGATTACTGGCGCGAGAAGAATCARMTAAGCATAGATGGACAGCCAACCCACATCWTCGAAGAAGATTAACAAGAACCCNMTMTTAAGGAACRAACAGCCCATGGTTGATGAAACAGAAAACACAGAAGMAAARTCCGAGACCGTTGTMRAGGAGAAGCCGTCCAATATCGGCCGGGTCGAATGGATGGACCTCACGGTTCCCGATGCCGGGCACTTACAAAAATTTTATACCTCKGTAGTGGGCTGGTCCAGCAACGATGTGGACATGGGTTCCTACAGTGACTTCAACCTCAACCTACCAGGCACTAATGATACGATTGCCGGCGTTTGCCACTCTCGTGACAGCAACGCCAATATTCCCAGCCAGTGGCTAATCTATGTCCGAGTAGAAAGCGTCGCTGACAGCGCAGAGAAATGCAAGAAATTGGGTGGCGAAATCTTGGATGGGCCACGAAGAATGGGCGGCAGCAATTTTTGCGTGATTAAAGACCCAGCCGGTGCCGTTATGGCTCTACTCTCGAACTAACTAGGTGTAAATGATGCAAACCCTGAAGGGGAAATGTCATTGCGGCGCGGTCGAATTCGAAGTACGCAGCGAGGCGGGCCCCGAGGGTCTCAAACGCTGTGATTGCTCACTCTGCTCGCGTAAGGGCGCGATCATGGCGACTGTCCTGTTAGCGGAYCTTACAGTCACCAAGGGAGCCGATAAACTGAGYCTTTATCRGTGGAACAGCCGAGTCGCRCGWCACTATTTCTGTTCGRTTTGTGGAATCTACACCCACCACCAGCGGCGCAAAGCACCAAACGAAWMTGGCTACAACGTAGCCTGTATTGAAGGGTTYGACCTCGCCAGTCTTAGTGACATTCCTATGACCGACGGCATCARCATGAGTGTCGTTYCCAGCAACTAGTGTTTTCTGATTACGCGAAAGAGAAAWATTTAACATGAACGCTACAGTAGAGAAAATMTTTGTAACAARAACTCGGCGTGAACARCCACAGGAAATATCTACCGCGAAACTCGAAGCGGGCAAGGGTATTATCGGCGATCGCTATCACGGGCGCGCGCTAGAATTTCTCGCGGTAGGAGATGAAGTACCAGCGAATCACATAAGCCTGATCTCCAAGGAAGAGCTCGATGGTTTTCTAGAGAGGAATAACGCCGAGATTGACTACGTGGATTTTCGCCGCAATATTCTGACCAGCGGCATCGATCTTTACAGTTTGATTGGCAAACAATTTAAGCTAGGCAATACCTTGTGTCAGGGCGTAGAAGACTGCGAGCCCTGTGCTTTTCTCGCCGCCACTGTCCACCGTGCGGTTCTGCCAGATCTGGAGAAGAAGGCCGGCCTACGAGCAATCATCCTAGAAGACGGCGAATTAAAAGTCGGCGACACAATTACCCCAACTGGTGACTAACATGCAATTCTTTAACGCCTTACTAAGCAACCTGAAGAGCCGCCCRCATTGGATGAATGCACTGATGCTRTTCTGTGKRTATATGACATTCRTCTACCTACCTTGGGATGTACTCMTAAAACCGCTATCTGAAGACCAGGAGGTGTGGTTCGGTCTACTCTTCACKGGCTGGGCTGCGAAGGTCGGTGGCTTACTRCACTGGTACGTCTACGGGGCGGGCTTCTGGGGATTYTGGAAAATGCGCMCRTGGATGTTTCCCTGGGCCKCTCTATACACCGCGCAGATCGCAGTAGGCATGTTCATTTGGAGCTTTCTCGATGAAMGAGGYAGCGGAGTAACGTCCGGRCTGTTGGTTGCCGTTCCCTTTCTCGCGTTAGCGGTGTTACTGTGGMGAACGCGTTATTTCAAAGCCRSCATYGAAACAGCTATAGATAGCGAACCCAATTGAAGCCACTTGTCAAAATCGCCATTGCCTTGTGCTCAATCCTTTTTGCCACAGCTTCGCTTGCACAAACTGACGAGGCCTACATCTACATACTCGGTGTTGCACAAGATGCCGGCTATCCACAGATAGGTTGTTATGCAGAGCACTGCCTCCCTGGCTGGGTTGACCCGAGCCTACGCCGAGGTGCAGCGTCAATTGCTGTTATCAATCCTAACTCTGGGCAGAAATACCTCTTCGAGGCTACGCCTAATCTACCGGCACAGTTGTACGCACTAGATCTAGAAGCACCCAATGCTCGCTTCCAACTTGCAGGCGTGTTTCTCACTCATGCCCATATCGGACACTATGCCGGCTTGATGTTCCTCGGGACTGAGGCGATGTCAGCTGCCAATCAGCCGGTCTACGCCATGCCGCGCATGTTTAGTTTTCTAGAGAACAATGGCCCATGGAGCCAGCTGGTTGAGAATAAAAATATTCGCTTAGAGGCGCTGCAGGATCGGCAGGGGAAAAGTTTTCCCGACATCGACGTTACCCCGTTCCTCGTTCCCCATAGAGACGAGTTTTCCGAGACAGTGGGCTATGAGATTACCGGACCAAACAAGAAAGCAGTGTTCATTCCAGATATCAATAAGTGGTCTGTGTGGGAAACAAATCTCGCCGAACTCGTAAGATCTGTGGACTATGCATTGATCGATGCGACTTTCTATGACGATGGTGAATTGCCTGGCCGCGACATGTCACAAATCCCGCACCCCTTCGTTTCGGAAAGTATGGAAGCGCTGAGCGAGCTACCAGCCGAGGAGCGTGCAAAAGTCTGGTTCATACACTTTAACCATACGAACCCACTGCTGAATACGGAAAGTGACGAAAGTAAATTCCTTAGATCGCAGGGATACAATATAGCAGCCGAAGGCGTGCGACTCCCACTCTGACAGAAAATTTGCAGTGCACCGTTTAAGCGTTTCGCAACTTCTCTAACTCTTCCCAACGTTCATAGGTTTTCTCAAGTTGGCTCTGCACATCTGCCACCTGCTTCAGTGTTTCCTCGACAGATTTTCCACCGTCGCCCTGATTGTCGTAGAACTCAGGTTGCGACATGTGCTGTTCTAACTCAGACTGACTTATTTCAAGCGCTTCTATCTTTGCAGGCAGCGCCTCAAGTTCGCGCTGATCCTTGTAGGAGAGCTTCTTGCTCTTGGGTTTTTTCGGCTCAGGCTTTTCTTCCAACTGCTTGGTGGATGAACCACCACTTGCTTTTTCACTGTCTTCGAAGCTAAATAATTTGCCGCCTCTGCGTGCCCAATCACTGTAGCCGCCAACATATTCGCTGATCTGTCCATCGCCTTCGAACACCATGAGGCTGGTAACCACGTTGTCCATGAACTGCCTATCGTGACTAACAAGTAGCACCGTGCCTTCGAACTTCAATAGTATGTCTTCTAGCAGTTCCAGGGTCTCGATATCTAAATCGTTAGTTGGCTCGTCTAGCACCAGAATATTCGCTGGCCTGCTAAACACCTTCGCGAGTATCGCCCGGTTCTGTTCACCACCGGAGAGTGCCTTGGCCGGTGTACGAATCCTATCTGGCGCAAAAAGAAAGTCGCCTAAGTAGCTGATCACATGCTTGCTCTGACCATTGATCTCGATGTAGTCCGAACCACCGCTCACGTTATCGATCAAATTCTTTTCCATGTCGAGGTGTTCGCGCAACTGATCGAAGTAGGCAACCTCTAACTTTGATCCCAGCGTTACAGTACCTTCCTGTGCAGTCAGTTTGCCTAGCAGAATCTTGAGCAACGTCGACTTTCCCGCGCCGTTCGCACCGACGATACCGATACGGTCACCACGCATGACCGTGGTAGAAAAGTTCTTAATAATAGGTCGGTCACCGAAACTGTGACTGATGCCCTCCAGTTCCGCCACAATTTTTCCTGAACTCCTAGAACTGTTCAGCTTAAACTTTGCGCTTCCCTCTAGCTCTCTGCGCGCGCCTCTCTCCTGCCGCAACGCCTCTAATGCGCGAACTCTGCCCTCGTTGCGTGTGCGTCTAGCCTTGATGCCCTGTCGAATCCAGACTTCTTCTTCAGCCAGTTTCTTGTCGAATAATTTATTCGCTTTCTCTTCACTAGCTAACTGCTGTTCACGAAATTCGAGAAATTTTTCGAATGTTCCTTCGAACTCGTACAAATGTCCTCTATCGATCTCTACGATCTTGTTAACTACATTCTGTAAAAAGGTTCTATCATGAGTAACGAGTAAAACGGCACCGTTATAGTCTTGTAGCTGTTTCTCTAGCCATTCTATCGCGGGTACATCGAGGTGATTGGTCGGTTCGTCGAGAAGAAGAAATTCTGGCTCTCTTACCAATGCGCGCGCCAAAGCCACGCGCTTGCGCCAACCCCCGGATAACTCCGACATGCGTTTATCCGCTGGTAATTGGAGTTGGGTGATAATTGTGTCTACTTTTTGTCCTAGGCTCCAACCCTGCTTCGCTTCCAGCTCTCCCTGCACGCGCTCGAGTTTTGCCATATCGGCATTCTCGTAGTCGGCAATCAGGTGATGATACTGTTTTAGGAGCTCGCCCACTTCCGCGAGACCGCCCGCAACCATGTCATAAACAGATTGCTCGTCGGCCTCAGGTAGCGACTGCTCTAACCACGCAACTTGCACTCCGGGCCTAAGCCAGCGCTCACCGCTGTCGGGCTGCATCGAACCCGCTATGACTTTCATGAAGGTAGTTTTGCCAGCACCATTACGGCCTAACAATCCAATTTTACTGCCCTTCTTCAGCGTGAAGTTGACTTCATCGAGAAGGATATGAGTACCAAAATTGAGAGCAACTTTATCGAGGCGAACTAGAGGCATGGAATAATTACTTTGGTAGAAAGCTGGTGACTGACGGGCCGCCATTCTACATCATAGATTGGATGAAAAGGCATCGATTGCGCACTAGTGCGAGACAAAAAGGAAAAGCGGATCGGTGGGAATTAGTAGTCAATTTCACCAACTTCTCATGGGATTCTCTATTGCAGGAGAATTTTACACTAACTATTTCAATGACTTAACTGTTGGTATGGATGCTGCATTGAATAGGGCAGTAGCTAATAGTAATTGAAAGGTTTACTCCCGGAGACAGAAGTCATGAACGAAAAGAAATCAGTAAACGGTTTGCTACCATTATTGTTCAAGGGAGCCTGTTTAATCTTAGTTGGCCTGCTTACTCTAGTCGGCCTCGTTGGATTGATCTTGCCCATCATCCCAGGCTTCTTGTTCCTAATACTTGCGGCAATGCTATTAGCAAAAATATCGCACCGCTTCGACGCTCTATTGCATAAAAATGAGAATGTGAGAATTTGGCGCCGTCGCTGGAATACTAGCAACGCACTGCCTTTGCT
>JAESUV010000206.1 GCA_016762975.1 Gammaproteobacteria bacterium
TCCGTAAAGGCGGTGGGCGATCTTGAGATCGACGCGCATCACACGGTTGAAGATATCGGCATTACGCTTGGGCAGGCTTTCAATAAAGCTCTCGATAGGACTGGGATTCGTCGATATGGACACGCCTATGTGCCACTCGATGAAGCGCTCTCCCGTGTAGTAATCGATTTTTCAGGTCGGCCGGGATTGGATTACCATGTTCAATTCGTCAAAGGCACCGTAGGTGCATTCGATGTCGATTTGTTTCACGAGTTCTTTCAGGGCTTTGTGAATCACTCTTTGGTGACGCTGCACATCGACAATATTCGCGGCAAGAATGCACACCATCAGATTGAGACTATATTTAAGGCTTTCGGTCGCGCTGTGCGTATGGCCATCGAAGCCGATCCTCGACAAGAGGGCGTTATCCCATCTACTAAAGGGTCGCTATAAGGCTACTGGTCTGCTGGTAAAACCTTCTAACTCCTTTTTAAAGCACGCTAATCGAATCAACCTTGACTAGTCTTCAGATGAATAAGATCGCAGTAATTGATTACGGCATGGGTAACCTGCATTCGGTTGCAAAGGCGCTGGAACATGTAGGCCGCGAACTGAATGAGCAGGTTGAGGTTATCGTGACCGCAGATTCGAATGTAATAGCTGAGGCTGATCGCGTTATCTTTCCCGGTGTAGGCGCAATTCGAGACTGCATGGCAGAAATTCGGCGGCTGGATGTCGATCAGATCGTGAAAGACTCCATTCACTCAAAGCCGGTACTTGCCATCTGTGTTGGCATGCAGGCGTTAATGGGCACTAGCGAAGAGAATGGCGGCGTCGAATGTCTAGGCCTCCTCGATGGAGTGGTCCGATACTTTGGTGACGATCTTCGGGGCGCTGATGGTCAGCGCCTAAAAGTGCCGCACATGGGTTGGAATCAAGTGAGCCAGAGCCGCGATCACCCTCTGTGGAAAGACGTGCCAGACAATAGCCGTTTCTATTTTGTCCATAGCTACTATGTAGAGGCGCAGCAGCAAGGCATGGTTACCGGAACGACGAACTACGGGCATGACTTTGTGGCCGCACTCGCTGACAGCAATATTTTTGCAGTCCAGTTTCACCCCGAGAAAAGCCAAACAGTAGGTTTAACTCTGCTGCGCAATTTTTTGATGTGGGATGGAACGATGTAGTGCCTTAGGCAGAAAGCAATTGAAGGTAGAAAGCAATTGAAGGGTCAAGCCAATTGAAGGGTCAAGCCAATTGAATTGAAAGTACAAGCGAATTGAAAGTGCAAACCAACTGACAAATTTACTACCAGCTTAAGAGCAATGCGATGTTAGTCATACCAGCAATAGATTTGAAAGATGGGCAGTGTGTCCGCCTCAAGCAAGGGCGTATGGAGGATTCTACTGTTTTTTCCGATGACCCCGTAAGCATGGCCGGTACTTGGCAGGCTAAAGGTGCTAGGCGTCTGCATATCGTTGACCTAAACGGGGCTTTCGCCGGCACCCCAGTTAATGCTGAGATTATTGCCAAGATCGCCGCAACCTACCCAGATTTGCCGATTCAGATTGGTGGTGGTATCCGCAGCATGGACAACGTCGAGTTCTATATGAACGCGGGTGTTAGTTATGTAATTATTGGTACGCAAGCGGTGAAGAAACCCGAGTTCGTAAAAGAGGCATGTGAAGCCTACCCAGGTAAGGTTATTGTCGGTATCGACGCTATCGAAGGCATGGTGGCTACGGAAGGTTGGGCGGATGTGTCCGATGTTGCTGCTGTAACCCTAGCGGAAAAGTTTGCAGACTATGGTGTCGAAGCAATCGTCTATACCGATATTAACTGTGATGGCATGATGCGTGGTGTAAATCTTGAGGCGACAAAAGAGTTGGCGGCTCACTCGCCTATTCCTGTCATCGCTTCCGGAGGCGTGAGTAAGTTAGCTGACATTGCTGCGATTCGGGAGGTTTCTAAGACCTCCACAGGTGGTGGAATTATGGGCGTAATAACGGGGCGCGCAATCTATGAAGGCAGCCTTGATCTTGCGCTCGCACAGCAACTCTGTGACGAAGAAATTAACCAGCCGGACTAATTAATAATGGCTCTAGCTAAACGAATAATCCCCTGTCTCGATTGCGAGAATGGGCGCGTCGTAAAAGGCGTCAAATTTCTCGATATCCGAGATGCGGGCGATCCTGTCGAAGTGTCCAAACGCTACTGCGATGCTGGCGCCGATGAGATTACTTTTCTCGACATTACTGCCAGCCACGAGGGAAGAGAGACGACTGTTCACACGGTTGAGGCAATTGCCAGTCAGGTATTCATTCCCTTAACTGTTGGCGGTGGCATACGTACGCTGGAAGATATTCGCACTATGTTGAACGCCGGAGCGGATAAAGTCGCTATCAATACCGCCGCGGTCGTCAATCCAGAATTCGTTCGCGAGGCAGCACAGCGCTTCGGCTCGCAATGCATAGTTGTCGCTATCGATGCTAAGCGGGTATCTATCGATAACGAGGCGCCAAAGTGGGAGATATTCACTCACGGTGGTCGTAAGCCAACGGGCATTGACGCTATTGAATGGGCTAAGCGCATGGTGAGTTTCGGCGCAGGTGAAATACTACTAACTAGCATGGATAGAGATGGCACGAAGAGTGGGTTCGACTTAGAGCTCAACCGTAAAGTAAGCCGTGCCGTGCAAGTACCATTAATCGCGTCAGGGGGTGTGGGAAATCTTCAGCATTTGGTAGACGGTGTTTTGAAGGGCGAAGCCGATGCGGTGCTCGCCGCTAGCATCTTTCACTTCCAGGAATATTCCATCCAGGAAGCGAAGCGATATATGGCTGACAAGGGAATTGAGGTTCGACTTTAGGTCTCAATTCCCTGCTTGTAAGATCGAATTCTTCCCAAACTGTTTTAGTTTAAGTCGCTCTGCGCAAATGAACCCGTTGTATTGATTGCTCGGGCTGGCTTGAACGCATTGATTCCCTTAAGTACATTCAGAGCTTCATTCAATGGGTAGTCACTGACTAGGACTTCCTCAGCTGAAATCAGTGCTTCGGCGAGTCTCTCGTTCTCCGTGCCTGGGCCGTTCCCATTTTCCAAGTGTCCATCTAGATCCGCTTCGTTGTATTGCATAACGCTGCGTGAGCGCCGCGTGACGAATGCCTCTTCAACGAGGATGTCCGGCTCGATACCCTGTGCCTGAATCGATCGGCCGCTTGGTGTGAAATACAAAGAAGTAGTTAGTTTTATCGCGCGCCTTTCATCCAATGGCAAGACGGTCTGGACGGACCCTTTGCCGAAGCTGCGAGTGCCCATGATGATCGCGCGGCCGTGATCCTGTAGCGCGCCCGCTACGATCTCTGAAGCCGATGCGGAGCCGTTGTTTATTAACACGACTAACGGCACGTCTCCCGCCACAGTCTTGCGCGTCGCAGAAAAATCAAGGCCGGTCTGTTCCAGCCGGCCCTCGGTGTACACGATTCGCCCTTCACTGATGAATGCGTCAACCACACCGACAGAAGCCTGTAGTATTCCGCCGGGATTGTTGCGCAGGTCCAATACCATGCCCTTGATGGGCTGATCGATGGCTTCGTTTTCTGCGTACAATTCCTCGATTTCTTCTTCGAGCTCGTTGCCGGTGTTAACGCGAAACTGCGAGATGCGCAAGTAAGCATAGCCCGGGGCAATCATTCGACTGCGTACGCTAGTGATGGCGATGATTTCGCGCGTTATTGTCACGTCGAAAGGCTCCTGCCCTTCTCTCGAAACGGTTACAGTGACGTCGGTACCTGGCTCACCGCGCATCATCTGCGCCGCTTCCTCAGGCAGCATTTTTCGAAGTGGTTTATTGTCGATCTGAATGATGAGATCGCCAGCCTTGATGCCTGCGCGATCAGCTGGAGAATCGTCGATAGGGCTAATAACTCGAATGTAACCATCCTCGCGCCCAACTTCCACACCCAGACCGCCGAACTCGCCGGTAGTGGTTTCCTCTAGTCGGTCGAAGTCATTGCCTGTCAAATAGGAGGAATGCGGGTCGAGTCCTGCGAGCATTCCACGAATCGCATTTTCCAATAGAGTCTGGTCGTCGACCTCTTCTACATAGGACATGCGGATACGGTCGAGGGCTTCGGTAAACATTCTTACCTCATTCAGGGGGAGCGGCAGTGTTTCCTGAGAATCCTGCGCGCTCGCCTGTGTTGGCAGGGCCAAGCCTAGAAGTAGCGATAGAGAAAGACTCGCTAGCGTTGATGCAGACAGTAGCTGCTTCGCTGAGGCAAGTGGAAATGCGGATGGAGAAAAATTCATAGCTAAATCCTGATTGTTCTTTGCTTGTGGTGGCCGATTCGATGATGCGCGGTGATAGTCTTTCGGCATTTAGTAAGCTGTTTATACGATTAATCCTAGTGTTTCAGTTTATTCCCTAATAGGCAAATTCGATGAAACAGCCCTCACCTAGGATGAGATCGCCTCATTCGCGATAATATTTCACTCGAAGAACCATTGGGCTGGGTTTTGAGCCTCGCCATGATGGCGTATCTCGAAATACATGCCTGGGCGGGTTTGGTTGTTTGTTCGATTTCCTGTCAGCTCGTTGGTCATGCCGGAAGTCGCTAGGATATCTCCCGCGTCCACCCAATCGCCAGCCTGCTTCGATAGGGCTTGGTTAGCACCGTACAGGGACATATAGCCTTGGCCGTGGTCTACGATCACCAGYAATCCTGTGCCYCTTAGCCAGTCCGAGAAGACCACGCGYCCRGGGTGAATTGCCTGRACGGGGGTGCCTTCACTCACGGCTATGGTTATGCCTTGYCGAGTCAAGKCACCCTCGCTATAGCGCGAACCAAAGCGAYCAATAATYTGTCCAGCAACGGGCATGGGAAGTTTGCCGAGYTGTGACTCGAATGGAGAGCGCTGYATGSYYGCSGGAATATCAGCGACAGCGCGATTGATTTGTTCTATCAGYTCTTGCAATTGCAGCTGATCGATTTCTAGTTGCTCCAAAAGTGAACTACGCGAGGCAATGTTGGCGCGAAGTTGCTTAAGTGCAAGCTCGCGCTCGACTTTCGAGTCACTGAGTTTTTGCAAGGAGCTGCTAAGTGCTAATTGTTTCTCTTCGAGATCGGCAGCATTGGACTCCAGCTTTTGATTGACCGCCTGAACGTCGTCGAGGGTTTCCTGAAACAATGAGATGCTGTCGAGCTGTGCCTGGGCAAAAAGTCGATGGTAGTGGAGCATGCGTGCGCTCGCGGAAATGTCTTCTTGGTTTAATAGGAGTTCTATGGCGCTTTGATTGCCCGCCATGTACGCAGTACGAATAGCCTGTTCAAGAATTTTACTTTGTATTGTTTTCTGGATATTAAGCTGATCTGCTTGTAGTGAGAGGGATGTGATTTCAGACTCTATTGCGGCCGAGGCTGCTTCAGTTGTCGTGATTGACTGGCTGAGGTTTGAAATTTGTAAATCTGCTTGTTGYAGGTTTTGTAGCTCTTCCGAGCGAGTGGATTTGGCCTCAGYGAGCCAAGATTGAATCTCAGCAATTGCGTTGCCGAGTGCAGCAAGTTCTTGYTGYGCGTCTTCACTRTTTTCTGCYGCRCTGACTGGAGCAGATGYCCAGCCACAAAAAAAGATAGCTRAAAASCAGAGGGCTAGTTTYAAATCCMGYTTTGTATCGAGCAGTAACTGTTTCATCTAATGGCTRTGTTACCGCTGGTTCRTTARTTCGAGGTTTCGYCTAGCCTARGAGAATTTTTCCGGTCATYTCMWTCGGTACTGGCATGTCTAAYAATGAGAGAAGCGTAGGGGCGAKATCCGAAAGGCTGCCATCACTGATGAACTGTCGACCGCTGGTTCCYACATACACTAGYGGWACAGGGCCGCTAGTGTGAGARGTAAGYGGCTGATTGGTTTTCGGGTCCAGCATCTGTTCTACGTTGCCATGRTCTGCTGTGATCAGTAGYTCCGCGCCAGATTCTTCGACAGCTTCAACGATCYGTWCCAGGCACTTATCCACTGCCTCTACTGCCTTCACYGCYGCATCGAAATCGCCCGTGTGCCCAACCATRTCGCCRTTGGCGTAGTTGCAGATGATTGCRTCATATTTATGTGAACGTATCGCKGCTACTAATGMGTCAGTGAGCTCGAAGGCCGACATCTCGGGTTGCAGGTCGTAGGTTCTTACATCAGGGGATGGGATTAAGGTRCGATCTTCGTTGTCGAATGGCTCCTCGCGGCCACCATTAAAAAAGAAGGTAACGTGTGCGTATTTTTCAGTTTCCGCGATACGTAATTGAGTTTTGTTCTGATCGGCCAAATATTGTCCTAATACGTTATCGAGCTTTGCTGGCGGATAGGCACAGCTTGCAGGAATGTCTGCCGCGTATTCGGTGAGCATTACGAATTCGCTGAGCTTGGGATTAACGCTGCGTTGAAATCCGTCGAAATCATCATCGACAAATGCTCGGGTAATTTCTCTTGCTCGGTCGGCACGAAAATTCATGAACACTACAACGTCGCCATCGGCGACAATGCCAGGCGTGTCGGATTCAGAGCCTACAAGACTTGCCTGTACAAATTCATCGTCTTCGTCACGCTGGTAAGCGGCTTCAAGAGCTGCAGTAACATCGCCATAATGGAATTCTGTTTTAGCCTGCGTGAGCATGTCGTAAGCGGGCTGTACGCGGTCCCAGCGATTATCCCTGTCCATGGCGAAGAAGCGGCCGCAGATTGATGCAACGCGTCCCTTGCTAGAACTTAGTAGTATTTTCTCCGCACGGATTAACGAGGGAAGTGCGCTGCGCGGTGGGGTGTCGCGTCCATCCAAGAACGCGTGTAGGTAAATCCTAGGCGCGCCATTTCGAATGGCGAGTTCGATCATGGCTAGTATTTGATCGTCGTGACTGTGAATTCCGCCTGGRGACATGAGTCCGAAAATATGCAGCGCTGAATCAGCTTCTACGGACTTCTGCACGGCGCAGGTCAATACSGGATTTGAGAAGAAGGTGCCTTCTTCTATRTCTTTGTCGATTCGAGTTAGGCTTTGGTAGACAACYCTTCCAGCGCCTAGATTCATATGGCCTACTTCGGAATTGCCCATCTGCCCGGCTGGRAGYCCGACCGATTTGCCTGAGGTGTCGATCAGGGYGTGTGGCTTKTCMGCCCATAAAGAATCCCACATTGGGCTGTTCGCACTGTGTATAGCATTGCTGCTAGTTTCTTCGCGATGGCCCCAGCCATCTAAAATTAGCAGCAGTGCGGTCTTCTTCTTACTGTTGTCGATATCGCTCATGGGGTGCTTCTGAGTCCTGTATTGGGCTTGCTGATGGAGACGTCATTATCCTTGAAAGCGATATTCATAGCGAGAAGCTTGGATCGCGCGAGCAATCTACTAATCATGATCTGACAAGCTGACTTCTAGACCTGAGTTGTCTGCTTGAGACCTTCTTAAAGCCACAGGACACGTGTATACTTGCACCCCTTTTTTGCGGCGGCGCTCGTTCTTGGGTGGGTGTGTATTCAAGTCGGATAATGCCCCTGGCGCGCGAGTCAGTTTAGAGATATTGAGAAGATAATGGAGCAATTTTTAGAATTTATTAGCAATCACCTCCTGCTATCCAGCCTCTGGTTGGTAGCGGTTGCAGCTATCGTTTTCTACCATCAACGTACTGGTAGCAAAGGCGTAGGGCCGCAGCAGGCCGTGATGCTTATCAATCGTAGCGACGCCATAGTCGTGGACGTTCGTGACAAGAAGGAATTTGAATCCGGGCACATCGTGGACTCTATTAACATCCCTCTCGCGAAAATGGATCAACGGGTAACAGAGCTGAAGAAACACCAAGAAAAGCCGGTAATCGTGGTCTGCAAGCTAGGCCAACATTCTGGTGAGGCGGCAAAGAAGATTCAGGCGGCGGGGCACGAGCAAGTTTATAAGCTGTCCGGTGGAGTGACTGAGTGGAAGGCTCAGTCCATGCCGTTGGTCGTCTAGATTTAATAAACCCGATTCGAGTTAATAGTAAATAGACTGTAATTACATAGGATYAATCATGGCAGAGAACGAAGSAAACAACCCYGAAGCTGTAGCRGCACCCATTGCGGACCAGCCWGMAGGCCCAAAATTCGCGGTGCARCGCATTTATTTGAAAGATGCCTCTTTCGAATCTCCGCGCAGCCCAGCCGTATTTCAGGGACAATGGCAGCCGAAGATCAACTTCGATATTAAGACAAAGAACACCAAGATACAGGATGGCGTATTTGAAGTGGTTTTGGTGTTAACAGTTGAGGCCACTCTCGACGAGGAGCCAGGCTTCATCGCTGAAGTGCATCATGCTGGTATTTTTACTGCCAAAGACTTCGAAGCTGGTGAATTAGAGCAATTGTTGGCCACGGTTTGCCCGACTATTCTCTTTCCCTATGCCCGAGAAGCTATCGATTCACTGGTAGTGAAGGGCAGCTTCCCTGCTCTCATGCTGGCGCCAATTAACTTTGACGCGCTGTATACGCAACAGAAGCTGGCGGCGCAAGCTAACGCTAGCGGCGAAGCCCCAGCGCCCGAAGCAACAAACTAAGAAGCTTAGTTGCCTGTAATGAAGTCTAGCTGACGCCAGGCCTCGTAAACCACAACAGCCGCAGCATTGGAGAGATTCAAGCTACGGCTGTCGGGCAACATTGGGATTCTTAGAAGGTTTGCGGGCCCTAGCTGTTCTCTGATCTCGTCGGGTAAACCGCGGGTTTCCGGCCCGAATACCAAGAAATCTCCCTCTTCAAAGTGGCATTCGCTGTAATGCACCGTGGCTTTGGTGCTAATTCCGAACAGCCGGTTCCCACTCTGCTGGCTCATGAAGTCTTGCCAGTCCTCATAGTGTGAAATGTCGGCAAATTCGTGATAGTCGAGACCTGCTCGACGCATTCTTTTATCATCAAGTTCGAAACCGAAGGGCTTTATCAGGTGCAGGTGTGAACCTGTATTTGCAGCTAAACGGATAATATTTCCGGTGTTTGGAGGTATCTCAGGTTCAAAAAGTACGATGTTGATCAAAAATTCACCAGTCTAGTAGGCAGTGTTTACTTAACAATTATTGCAATTGAGGGCGTTTAGAATGCCCGATTATTCAAAACCTTCCCGCTTTTGCCCGAGGAATTGTGACTCGGTCACCACTTCTTCCCAAGCCTGTCCATATTATCCCTAGTTTATCCCACTGAATACGCTCTTTTGTTTTAGAATTTAGTGGCTTAAACGATATTCCTTTGTGAGTTCCTTAAAGGCTTGGACGTGTTTGCGTGCAAGGCCGAAATTTTAGCTCTCAAAAGAAAGCGACGGCCTAGGTTTTGCAGGCTTCAGTCGATCGGTAGCGGCAGTAACTGTTCAGTGAATTTGAAAGGGCGATAATGCAGTTTTTTAAGAAAAAAGCAAAGTCTAACAGTCGAGTCGGTGTTGTCGTCAGCTCCGAGCAGCTCGCTGTAGCCCATATGGGGGAGCGCGATAATGCCCCGTATCTGATTGATTTTGAGCGGGTATCTCTGCATTCGGAGCGGGATGCTGGTAAGGCCTTATCAGATCTCGTGCAAAGTATGGAGATTGAGGACAAGCAGTGCAGCTTCGTCCTGAATCGAAAAGACTACAACTTGCATCTAGTTGAGGCGCCGGAAGTCGAAGCCAGTGAGCTTAGAGCGGCGGTAAGGTGGAAGATCAAAGACCTTCTGGACATGAAGGTGGAAGACGCGGCTATTGATGTATTTCGAGTTCCAGCGGATGCCTACCGCGGACGAGACATGGTGTATGTGGTGGCATCTCTGAAGTCCAAGATTAAGAGTATCGTGGATATGGTGGAGGAAAGCGGCCTAGAATTGGCTGTTATCGATATTCCAGAGCTGGTTATGCGTAATTTATCCAGCCGCTATATTGAAGATGGAAACGGTGTGGCGTTCATGGACTTACGTCGTAATGGTAGCACTATGAATATTACTCGTGGTGGTGAGCTGTATCTGAGTCGCAGGATCAATACTCAGCTGGACCCAGAGGTTATGCAATCCGCCGAGTGGGGCGGCCTGAAAGATCGCCTTGTTCTAGAGATACAGCGTTCACTGGATTATTACGAAAGCCAGATGGGGCAGACTCCGATCAACCGTATCGTTATCGCTCAGCGTCAGCATGATGGTGCCGCTCTGGCAGAAGCGTTGAATGAAATGCTAACGGCTGAGGTTAGTGTTTTGAATCTTGCCGAACACCTGGAAAGTGCTGAAGAGTTGTCTCCCGAATATCAGCAAATTGGCATGGCAGCCATTGGCGCCACGCTAAGAGATAACAAGAAATCCAGTAGCTCAGAAAAGTCTAAGCAGGAAGCTGCCTAATGAATCAGCAGATCAATCTATATTTGTCTGAATTCAGGATGAAGAAAGACCCTTTAAGTGCCTTAGTTATGGGGCAAATTTTGGGCTCTATTGTTGCGGTGATGGTATTAGTTACGAGCTTCGATATTTATACTGAATGGAGCCTCAGCGGCGAGTTGGCCGTTCTTAGAGAGACTCTTCAGGAAGAGACGATAAAAACGAGTGAGCTCGACGAAGTATTGGCGAGGAGATCTCAGAATACCGTATTAACAGATCGGCTCGATGAGTCCGAAGCGCAATTAGAGTCGAGTCGCCAAATACGTAGCTTTTTGAGTCAAACTAAATTGGGAAACGTGGTGGGTTTTTCAGAGCATTTTAAGGATATATCACGAGCTAGTATTAGTGGGTTAAGTGTCTCGGGGTTTTCATTTGAGAATGGTGGTGAGGAGGTTAAATTATTTGGAAGTGTTCTAGATTCTGCAATGGTCCCTCGCTACGTCAGTCGCTTAGAAAACAGCAATAGTTCGATTCGAGATTTATTGTTTAGTTCTCGAATATATCGTTTAGATGTAAACAGTAGTTTTTTTGAGTTTGAGTTGAGTACATCGAATGAATGAGCAGCTAAAACAAAATTTGTCAGTAGTGATCAAGAATTTTGAGTCGCGAACGCAAGCAGAAAAAATAGCGGTAGTAGTTGTGCTTATTTTTGGTCTTGTAATGGTCTATTTAACAATGGCGTTTGACCCTTTTAGAACGAGTATCTCGGGGCTAGGAAATCAAATAAATGGTGTCGAGCGACAAATTCAGATACAGCAGACTTCTTACGCTTCTATGGTTGCCGCGAGCCGGGAAGACCCTAATAAGTTTGCTAATGAGCGATTGTCGGTAATCGCCAGAGAACAAAATAGTTTAGATGCTGAAATTTCGAGACTCGCAGGTGATTTAATCTCTCCTGCAGATATGACGAGAATCTTGACCTCAGTGCTAGGGCGGCAATCTGGGTTGGAGTTAGTAAGTTTCCAGAACAGGGCAGCTGTGCCATTGCGAGCCGGAATCGGAGTAGATGAAGATAACGAAGTAGATGGGCAAGTCTTTGAACATGGACTAGTGATTGAGTTTCGGGGAGATTTCTTCAGTACGTTGAAGTATCTGCGTTTTATAGAGGAGGTATCGGGTAGCTTTTTTTGGGATTCGGTTAGCTTTCAGCAATTAGTATGGCCTGAAGCCACGGTGACACTTGAAATACATACACTTAGTGCGAATGCGGGGTTCATCGGTGTGTAGGCTCCGCAACAAAATTAGCTTGCTTGTAATCGTTCTAATGGCGAGTACGAGCATAGCTGACGTCATCGATGGTGAAGAATTGCTTGATCCAACTAGACCTTTTCAGCTTACAGCTGTGAATGATGACGCATTGATACTAGATTTAATTAGAACAGTCATTCCGTCGACTTATGATTTGAGCTTTGTTAGAGCAGGGGGCGATCATCCGATTGCCGTAATTAATCAACAACAGTTAACCATCGGTGATGTTATTGGTGGTGCTGAAGTAATTGTTATAGACCGCGGTGGTGTAACTCTTAGGGTTAATAATGAAGAGCAGAGAGTCAGCCTGTATGGAGTCAACGTAAAATCCAATACAGTAAGTCAATAGCTGGGCGGAGTAAGTTTTGTTAATTAATGTCGAGAAATTTGAAATCGAAATTATGAAAAATTTGTTAGTAGGAATATTGTTGGCAGGTCTGTCGGCGTGTGCAACTCGGCCTGTGACTGTGCCCGATACTTCGATATTGAGCGAAATCCAAGTAACTTTGGATGCGGCTCTTTCTGAGCAAGGTCAGGAGTTTGAAAGCTTAAGTGGTAACGATACTGACTTGTTGGATGAATTAATTCCGTCGCTGTCTTTGGACGAAAGTTTGCTGGCACCGGTTGAGCAGCGTATCGATATTTCCACACCTCGCAACTTGCCTGCAACAGAGTTTTTCACCAGCCTTATGGCAGGCACACGTTTCGGTATAGTTGTAAGCCCGGATGTGGATGTGAATATAAATTTGAGTTTGCCAAATGTCACTATAGAAGAGGCGATGGACACCGTTGCAGAAATTTATAATCTAGACATTACCCGTCGCGGTAATATCTATTCAGTCCGACCTGGCGGATTGAGAACGCGTCAATTTACAATCGATTATTTGAATGTGCAAAGAACAGGGACTTCGAATGTACAAGTAACAAGTGGGAGTAATCAGGGCGGCAACAACAACAGCAATAATAACAATGGCGGCTTTAATGGCGGTGGTGGATTTAACTCCAATTCTAACAGTTTTAGTAACAACGGGCAGAATGGGCAAAATGGGCAAAATGGACAAAATGGACAGAGTGGGTTTGGCGGGGGTGCCGCTGGGCAAGTAACAACATCTACAAGCACTGACTTTTGGTCGGATTTGGAAACGGCCATATCAAACTTGATAGGCGAGCAAAGCTCCGGTGGGAGAGCTCCAACTTCTGGAGGCGGCTTGTTTGGAGGTATTGGTGGCGGCGCGGGAAGCAGGAATCAATCCACGGTAACAGAAGAAGGGAAGAGTGTATTAGTACAGCCGCTTACTGGGATTATCATTGTTACAGCCTTTCCTCATGAATTAGATCGGATCGAAAAATTCATTGATGCCGCGCAGGAGTCCTTGCGCCGAGAAGTAATCATTCAGGTTCAGTTTCTTGAAGTGATACTGAATAAGGGTTTTCAATATGCCTTAGACTTCAATACTTTTGGTCAGCAAGCCAACAACCCATTAACGGGTAGCGGAGCATTTCGAGGTGATGCCAGTGGCGCTTTAGGCAGCAACAACGACCAGGCCGGTCAATTCTTGTCTGGAACTGCTGGTATCGAAGGCATCTCAAACCCGTTTCAGTTCAGCACCAACTTTAGCGATTTCGATTCAGTGTTTCAGCTTCTACAGACACGTGGTACTACACAAGTAATCTCCAGTCCGCAACTTCGCGTACTTAATAACCAGAAAGCGGTTTTTCAAGATGGCTCTCAAGAGTTCTTTCAAACACAGGCAGACACTACTACGATAGCGTCTGCTAACAATACAACTACCAATGCCAACAACAACCTCCAGCAGTTTTTCTCCGGTATTTCCATGGACATAACTCCACAGATTAGTGCCGATGGTGAAATTACTCTTCATGTGCATCCGATCATCAGCTCAGTAGAATCGCAAATCAAGAGCATCGCCGGCCAGGCAGTGCCCTTGGCGCTTACTACAACGCGAGAAATTGACAGCGTAATCAAGGCGGTGAACGGTAGGATTATAGTGCTTGGTGGTTTAGCCTTTGAGCGAAACATTAATCGGACTGCTGGAATTCCTGGTGTGAGCAGGGTGCCTTTACTTGGAAGCGCCCTGGAGCAAAGACAAACAGAGTCAGTTAAGAGCGAGTTTATTATTTTGCTCAAGCCGATAGTGGCAACTGAGTCAGGCAATAGAAAGGTTTTGAACGAAAGCAACGAGAGATTTCGCGAATTGAATCGAGCGATTGACCCTTTCGCCAATAATTAGACTAGGAAACGTAGGCATGTATCTACAACATTTTGGTTTGCGGGAATTGCCTTTTTCCCTTACGCCAAACACACATTTTTTCTTGAACATGGCTAGCTACCATAAAGCCTACAATATGCTTATGGTGTCTCTCTCTAATGCAGAGGGATTTATAAAAATCGTAGGTGAGGTAGGTACGGGCAAGACAATGCTGTGCCGAAAGGTCTTGAATACCCTCGAGGAAGACAAAGAGAACTATGTAACGGCGTATATTCCTAATCCGGTTCTAAGCCCTAAAGGGTTGTTTCTAGCATTCGCCGAAGAGCTGAACATAGAGATAGATCAAGACGTTGGACACCATCGGCTGCTCAAGGCTATTACCGAAAAGCTGGTTGAGTTCTCTGCTGAAAACAAGCAAGTAGTATTGTTCATAGACGAGGCACATGCGATGCCTGAGCAGACACTTGAGGCCTTGAGGCTGCTCACCAATATTGAAACGGAGCAGGTGAAACTGTTTCAGGTAGTGCTATTTGCACAACCAGAACTAGACGTATTATTGAGTCAACCCTCGTTAAGGCAGCTAAGGCAGCGCATTACTTTTTCATTTGAAATCGAGGCTCTAGATCGCAATGGGGTTGAACGCTATGTGGTTCATCGCCTAGCTACTGCCGGATACAACGGCCCATTTTTATTCTCTAAACGAGCGCTAGATTTTCTATATAGAACGAGCGATGGCATTCCGCGTGTAATTAACATCCTTAGTCATAAAGCCTTGATGGTTGCATTTGGCAAAGGCGAGAGGATGGTTCAAATAGATCATGTTAAAAGTGCTGCAGATGACACTGAGGGCGTGAGCCCGGCAACTAGGGGCTACATGCCTGTGTTAATAGCCTTCGGTGCACTCTTGATTGGCGCGGTGTTGGCATTCTATCTCGGTGGATTCTACAAATGAGCCTAGTGAATAACATGCTGCGCGACCTGGATCAGCGTAGAAAAGAATCGAGCAGTTCTGGTGGTAGGGTCAAACTGATGCCTGTCACTGAATATATTAGTGATGAAGGCAGAGGGTTTCTTCCCTATATTCTGCTAGGTATGGTTTTGCTTACAGCTGCATTGGTTTATTACTGGTATGTAGTGAAACAAGTGAGTTCCGAGCAGCAATTAGATATTCAGGTTAGATCTCCGGCGTCGAGCCTACTTGTCGATTCGGAACAGCTCATTCAGGAAATCGAGGAATCGATAATATTGAATGAAGAAGCGCTTGAACACGAACAAGACGTGGCTGAGTCCACTCCGGCGCTGAGCCGGCGATCACTGGCATCACTTGTAGAGTCGCGCGTTAGCACTGTTCAGTCAGAGGGAAATTTGCTTGCCGAGAATACGGCGCTATCGCCCCCCTCGAATCAAGTGGTTCTAGAAGTCGAATCACCTGCAATTGAGGCAGATCCAGCTTTAGTGCGAAGCAGTCCAATTCAGTCGGTAAAAGAGGCGCCTAAATTCTCAAATGAACAATTGGATACGATCGCGGTGCAAGAAGCGCTGCGGCAAATTTCCGATGGTAATATTGAGGATGCGAACGAGACGCTCGCAAATTTCATAGCCATCAATCGGTATGCGCACCAATCGCGCGAGACCTATGCAAAGCTATTGATGAGCCGAGGATATCTGGAACAAGCCAACACGCTCATCGATGTGGGTATTGAACTCGCGCCTAATCATTCAGGGTTTAAGAAAGTAAAGGCTCGACTACTAATGAGCGTCGGAGAAATTGCCGAAGCGGTTAGCCTATTAATAAATCGTGCTCCTGATATCGCTGACGACTCTGAGTACCATGACTTGCTCGCATCTGCACAGCTATCGAGTAGAGATTTCTCTGGAGCAGTAATAAGTTATCGAGGCTTAGTCCAGCATGATCAGACGCAAGGCAAGTGGTGGTACGGTTTTGCTGCGGCACATGATCAACTAGGAAATCTAGGAGAAGCTAGGCAGGCGTATTCTCAGGCGATGCAGTATTCCAACTTAAGTGCGAATCTGCGTCGCCGAAGTCAAGAGAGGCTTGGCGCTCTTAGCCGGTAATTCGATATGGCTATTGTTAAGCAAAAAATCAGGATCGGCGAGCTACTTGTAAGTAGCGGTGCGCTGACGCAAGAGCGGTTGAACTTAGCCGTCGAACGCCAGAAACAGACCGGGCAGCGCCTAGGCCAAGTTATTATCGAACTTGGCTTTCTTACGACAGAACAAWTTCTAAGTTATCTTAGCCAGCAATTACAAATACCGTTCATAGATCTGCGTCGCTACAACTTTGATGTAAGCCTAATTCACCGCCTGCGTGAATCTTATGCACGGCGCTACCGGGCAATAGTTTTGGCAGACCAGAACGGTTTGTTACTGGTGGGTATGGCTGACCCCATGGACATCTTTGCTTCAGATGAACTGGAAAGGATATTGGAGCAGCCTATACAGCCAGCTTTAGTAGATGAGGCTGAACTGCTAGGTACTCTAGATTTGGTCTACCGCCGCACCGAGGAAATAGCTAGCTTCGCGGAAGAGTTAGACGAAGAATTGACCGATGGGCAGTTCGACCTCGATGCATTGAGTCTCGAGGTAAATGATAGTGATGCTCCGGTGGTGAAGCTTCTGCAATCAATATTCGAGGACGCGGTTCAGGTGCGGGCCTCGGATATACATATAGAACCAGACGAAAATGTATTGAGAATTAGGCAGCGTGTGGATGGAGTCCTTCAAGAGCAAGTAATGAAGGAGCGACGCATAGCGCCAGCTCTAGTGTTGCGCTTGAAGTTGCTATCTGGATTGGATATTTCTGAGAAGCGACTTCCGCAAGATGGGCGTTTCAGTCTTAAAGTAAAAGGTCGAAAGATCGATGTTCGATTGTCGACGATGCCAATCGAGGCAGGTGAATCTGTTGTAATGCGCTTGCTAGATCAGACTGACGGTGCCACCAATTTGAATCAAATAGGTATGCCAGAGGACATGTTGAAAGTATTCCGCAATTTGATTCGTCGTCCACACGGTCTGATTCTAGTAACCGGTCCAACTGGTAGCGGTAAAACTACGACCTTGTATGGAGCGCTGCAAGAGCTCAATGAGGTCGGTAAGAAAATCATTACCGTTGAAGATCCAGTGGAATACCGATTACACCGTGTTAATCAGGTGCAGGTAAACACGAAGATCGGCCTTACTTTTTCCCGAATATTGCGTTCAGCATTGCGACAAGATCCCGATATTTTACTGGTGGGTGAAATACGAGACACAGAAACCGCCGAAATCGCACTTCGTGCAGCGATGACAGGGCACATGGTGTTATCTACTCTACATACCAACGATGCCGTTTCCAGTGCCATGCGACTTGTAGATATGGGCGCGAAAGGCTTCTTGGCTGCAACCGCGCTACGTGCTGTTGTCGCACAGCGTCTAGTGCGTAAACTTTGCGACAATTGTTTTGAAGGTCACCAACCAGATGTGAATGATGCTGCTTGGGTCAAGGAGCAATTGGGAGAAAAAGCCGACGGGGCTAAATTCAAGAAAGCCGTTGGATGCCATCGCTGCAATAACTCGGGCTATAGAGGTCGCATAGGTGTATTCGAAATGTTGGTATTGAACGAGGCTTTAGCCGATGCTTTGCGTCGTTCTGATGCATCCGACTTTGTTAAAATTGCAAAGCAGGCACCAGGCTACAAACCACTTGTAATCGGTGCTCTCGAATTTGCGGTTCAAGGTATAACCAGCTTGGAAGAAGTGTTTAGGGTTGCAGAACAGATTGATGAGTCCAGCGACTTCATGGATGTAGCGCAGTAATTCTGCCATAAAATGGCTGCCCTAGACTAACGATAGGGCAATGTCTTGCTACCAAGAATACGTGTACGCAATAGAATTAACTACGAAAGGATTTTAATGCCTCAATTCAAATACAGTGGAAGAGACAATGCCGGGACACTGGTCTCCGGAAGCATAATTGCGCCCTCCGCTGATGACGTGGCTGCTCAATTATTTGGTGATCGTGTTACGCCTATAGATATCAAAGAAGTTCGCGAAAATAAGAGGAAAGCTTCGCAATCGACATCTAGGAAAAAGCTAGACCTCGGGCCTAATGCGACCGCGATTGATAAGATTAACGCCGTGCTTTCTCGAAATAAGATTGAAGTCGATGAGCTAATTATGTTTGCTCGCCAGATGTACAGCCTGACCAAGGCTGGTCTTCCACTGGATCGCGCAATTAAGGGATTGGAAGCCTCGCTCAGCAATCTGGTGTTTCGCCGCATACTGCAAGATGTGATCGAAAGCCTTGAGAACGGGATGAATCTGGCTTCGGCGCTTGGGCAGCACCCGCAGGTTTTTTCCCAACTATTCCTGAGTCTGGTTCATGTTGGAGAGAACACAGGTCGATTGGATCTCGCCTTTCGAGAGATAAGCAAATATTTGGAGTTAGAGAAAAACACAAGTAAACAGGTAAAGAGCGCCACGCGCTACCCACTATTTGTGATGGCGGCGATTGCGGTTGCTCTGGGAGTGATCACGGTCTTTGTAATCCCTGTTTTTGCGGACACCTTTGACCGGCTAGGAGCCGACCTACCCTGGCAGACCATGGTGCTAGTCAATATTTCAGATTTCGCTGTGAATTACTGGCCGTTAATGTTGTTGTTTTTTGGCGGATCGGTTTTCGGTTTCAAATATTATGTTCGAACAGAGGCTGGCCGGCTGAATTGGGATCGTCGCAAATTAGGTGCTCCATTGGTCGGCGCTGTGTTTGAAAAAATTGCGCTTGCCAGGTTTTCCAGAACTTTCTCGATGGTTATGGGAGCAGGAGTTCCCATAGTACAGGGCCTCTCTGTGGTTGCTGGCGCGGTCGGGAATGCGTATGTCGCGCGCAATGTTAATGGTATGAGGGAGGGGGTTGAGCGGGGCGAGTCTCTTTATAGAACCGCTTCTAACAGTAAAATGTTTTCGCCCTTGGTTCTACAAATGATCTCCGTGGGGGAAGAGACGGGCATGGTGGGTGATTTGCTTGAAGAAGTCGCCGATTTCTATGACGACGAAGTCGCATATGACCTAGATCGCCTAAGCGACGCCATAGAACCTATACTCATCACATTTATCGGGGGGCTGGTACTGATTCTAGCGCTGGGCGTATTCTTGCCAATATGGGATCTGAACACAGCGGCGAACGGTTAGAGATAGCGCGGTCTTGATCAGGATGCTTCAGGAACGATTCGAGAATAAGTGTGCGACGGCAGAAAAACTGAGAAGTAAAATTGACTGGAGTTATAAATAACAGGCAAAGAGGAAAATCACCGGTGTCGATCGCACATTCCGGAGGATTTTCTCTGTTTGAACTAGTGGTATTTATTATCTCAGTGGCAATCATTTATGCCTATGCGGCGAATCGATTCGCGGAGTTCCCAGGGCAGGCGGAGAGAGCTAATTTTATGGCGGTGACGTCGCAGCTTCAGTCTGGTGTTAATCTTGAAATGATGGCGGCTTTTGGGGCTGGCCGAATTGCGTTGCTGGAGAAGTTTGATGGTGTAAATCCAATGGACTTGATGCTGCAGGCCCCGGCAAACTATCGGGGAGTGGTGGGCTCTTCGCAAGCATCGGAATTACCTCGTCGTTCGTGGTATTTCGATCCGGTGACGGAAGAACTCGTTTATCTAATAAATGATACGGCCGGAGCCTACCTAATTATCAATGGTGTCGCGTATCCGACGGACGAGTTTCGCCTCAAGTTAGTTTCAAACTACTCCGAAGTAGATCGATTGTCGGGCTTACCAGTGGCTATTGCTGAAAGAGATGGCAGTGAAGTACTTGAGGAAAATATCAGGCGTCGGTTTAATGGCATTGTTCTCAGACCCACTACTCCTTACCGGTGGCAGGGCGAGTCAGAGGAGGCGCTAATGGCAGCTGCAAGTGCAGAAAACAGCTGATTTCGGGGTAATGCCCCTTGAAATGTGCAGCGGTTAACGGATTTGGTAGGCCTAAGAGTCGTATAATAAGGGGTATAAAGAGGGAAGAAAAGACACGGTCGCCCTATACAGCGCAAGGAAATTAGCGAAAAATGGCCTTACTCGACTAAATTGTAGAATTTGGGTACGAAGAATATTTTAAGTTATTAATAAATAGGCCGTTATTAGTAAAATGAAAGATCTTTAGACGATAGTGCCTGTTCCGTGCTGTTTGCAGCACAGAGGCAAAACACAGATTTGAATTAAATATTGTTGTAAAAGAAAAGGGTGGAAATTATGAAAGCTTTAAACGTACGAAACATGCGTAACACCAGACAATCTGGTTTTACCATCATTGAATTAGTTGTGGTAATTCTGCTTCTTGGCATTCTCTCAGCAACTGCCTTGCCTCGGTTTATGGATGTAACAACAGAAGCACATAGAGCTAGTGTAAATGGAACTTATGGCGGTTTCGCTACTGCTGCTGGCATTTTTCGGGCGCAGTGGACCGGTAAAGGCCAGCCTACTGGCGCCGTCCCCGGTTTTGGTAACGATGACGTCTTTCCTTCCTCCAATGGTTCGCCAGCTAGTGCCACTGATGCTGCTGTAGATACATTTTCTGAATGCGCAGCATTGCCTGGTCTGATTCTCCAAGGCGGCATCGCTACCTTTGCCAATGCTCTAACCACGGTTGGTACAGCGGCTCAAATTGCTGGCGCTGCTGATACCGTTGGGGTCGACCCTGCTGATCCTGATGTCCCAGCTGGGCTGGCCGCCGGTGCTGACTATTTGGCCTACTTTGATCTTACATCGGGTAATTGCCAGTATGTCTACGTAAAGGAAACTTCAAAACAAGTGGTCGCAACTGCTCCTACTATTATTTATGTCCCTAGCACTGGTGATTTTTCGATAACTGGCAATCTTTAGTAGTTTGTATTGCAATAATATTTGCTTGGTCGGTTGTTAGTGCGCGAAGTCTAGTGATCAATGCTAGTTAAGCATACAAGATGGCTGAACTATTCGATGATATGGAAAAGCCGGCACTCACGCCGGCTTTTTTATTGATTCGGGGAGCGCCCCCGATTATCAATACAGGGACGATCCTAGGATCTCTTACTAGCCGATTTCTTGTAAGTTACGATGAACATTGAGATTACAAAATTATAGTTGTTCACAAATCAAGCTAGAGAATTCCATTGACAAAAACAACTGCAATCAATCAGTTCTCAAACAATGGCATGACTATAGTCGAGTTGGTCGTGGTGATAATCATTATCAGCATTATCGGCATGGTAACTATGTCAAGAATCATCGGCGGAGATAGTTTCAACGCCATTATTGTTCGAGATCAGATCATCTCTCTAGCTCGTACGGCTCAACAAAACTCTCTAGGTCGAGCCGATGTATCCATGACTATTACTCCTAATGTTGGAGGTGATAGTGTGACTATTGTTACCAGTTACGGAGGCGGTAACATAGGGAGTTTCGCCGCCCCTTTAGATAGCGTTTCATTATCTGGGGATATCAACGACACAGACAGTTGCTCAGTAACTTCCGGGGTAGATGCTATTACAAGCGTCACCCCTATGACCCTTACCTTCGGTGAACTTGGCGACTTGGATGTCAGTGGTGTCACTGGCAGTACTGGCGCCGTTACATCCGCGGTAAGAATATGCCTGAATGATACGGCGAGTGAATCCATTTGTGTGTCTCCCTCAGGGTTTGCTTATGCCGGCGATTGTGATGTTTAGAAAATGGGAAAATCATAAAAGAAGGCAAAGCCTTAGAGGTTTTATTAAAACAACAAGGTTCACAAAAATTTTCTTTTGAAGCAGAAGTTTTAGATATAAAACAAGTAGATGTAATTTACATAGCTACCTTGTGTATTGCGCAACAACTAGTAGAAATAGTAATTAGCAAAAAACAAAAAGACGTTTTAAGTATTGGTCAAAAAATAAGAGTTGGAACAAAAGCTTTTTCTCCTATTTTGTCTTAAAATACCAGATAAACCAAGAGTATATAACGCAAGGCTTTTGCAAGACTAACAGCAGCTAAAAAGATTTTAAAATCGTATTTTAATACTCCTGCTACAAAAGTCAAAGGATCCCCAACTATAGGAAGCCAAGCCAAAAGAAGTGAGTAAGCCCCATATTTATCAAAAAACTTTTTGTACTTAAGAATACTTTCTTTTTTTAAATATTTTTTGTCTTCTAAATAACTCTCGCCTTTTAAACCCAAATAATAATTCAAACAAGAGCCCAAAATATTTCCAAAAGAAGCTAGAAAAATTAAGAGATAAACATTATGACCTTCTTTTACATCATAAAGCAATAAAGCTTCACTGCCCATAGGTAGAAGTGTTGCTGATAAAAATGCAACAAAAGCCAAAGTAGCGTAGATCACTACGTTCTGCTTTTTCTTTTTTTGTATTTCATTTGCGTAATGAACACACCCAACAATATGATCGCACAAGCCACTAACTGGGTAGAACTCAAATTTTCCCCTAAAATTAGAAATGCCAAAAGTAGGGTAAACAAAGGAATCAAATTAATAAAAGCCGCCGCTTTAGAAGCATCAATTTCACTTTGGGCGTAATTATACAAACCATAACCGCCAAGAGTTACAATTACACCTGAATAAGCAATCCATGCTAATGCT
>JAESUV010000207.1 GCA_016762975.1 Gammaproteobacteria bacterium
TGCCGGGACCCTGCTTCGAATCGTTTCTAAATAATAATTGGGTGGGTGCGGTGATCTTTATCGGCGTGTTACTGAGCTTTATCTAACACCATTGATGGGCCAACTTCGTCTCTTTAGTCGATACAGAAAAAAATCATCCATGATTTTTCCAGTATGTCGTGGGCCAAAAGCTGGCGCAAAAATGTCATTTTACTTAGCCTGGCCCACTCGCATTGCCCTTAACGGGCAATGGTTGCACATCCCTGTGCAACGAGTATCGACCACCACAATATACTGAGGCTTAGACGAAAGCCTGTATGCCAGTCTGTGATCTGCCCAGAATTAGCGCATGAATATCCTGAGTTCCCTCATAGGTATTCACTACTTCTAGATTCTGACAGTGGCGCATAACTGGAAATTCATCCGAAATACCATTGCCTCCCAACATATCCCTCGCCTCGCGTGCCGCATCCAATGCCTTCAGGCAAGAGTTGCGCTTTAACAAGGAAATAAGCGGTGGTGCCAACTTACCTTCATCTTGCAAACGGCAAGCTTGCAAGCAACCCTGCAGGCCTAACGAGATATCTGTTTGCATGATTGCTARYTTCWTCTGRATMAGCTGATTSGCSGCMAGYGGKCGWCCRAAYTGTTYTCKGTCCAKMRYGTATTSMMGMGCTGTATGCCAGCAGGTTTCTGCAGCGCCTAGAGCTCCCCAGGCAATACCGAGCCGGGCGGAGTTCAGGCAACTAAACGGGCCTGCTAAACCTTTCGCGTGAGGTAACTTGTTCTCCTCGGGCACAAAAACCTCGTCCATCACGATCTCGCCAGTGATGGATGCGCGCAGAGCTAGCTTTCCTTCAATCTTRGGAGCAGTTAGTCCCTTCATGCCTTTGTCGAGGATGAATCCGCAAATGGTGCCGGTATCGTCTTTCGCCCAGACTATGAAAACATCGGCGATTGGTGARTTGGTGATCCAATTCTTCGCGCCAGTCAGGGAATACCCACCYRCGACRGACTTCGCTCTCGTGATCATGCCACCRGGGTCGGAACCRTGATCAGGCTCGGTTAGACCGAAGCAGCCAATGWATTCACCGCTCGCTAACTTCGGYAAATACTTTTGTTTCTGATCRATGGTGCCAAAAGTATTGATCGGRTGCATAACCAAGCTAGATTGCACRCTCATCATTGATCGATAGCCAGAATCCACTGCCTCAATCTCGCGCGCCATYARTCCATAACAGACATAGTTCACGCCRGCGCAGCCATAGCCTTCAATAGTKGCACCAAGCAGGCCTAACGCGCCCATTTCMCGRAATATCTCCGGATCAGTTTCYTCCTTTTGATAGGCYTCACGGACACGAGGWAGCAACTTCTCCTGTGAGTATTGCTTCGCCGTATCTCTAACCAGRCGCTCTTCTTCCGATAATTGTTSTTCCATCGAAAATGGATCTGCCCAATTGAATGGCACATTATCCGATCTGACAGACATAGCTTTCTCCTCGTTAACTCAGCTATCCACACAAATGGATGGCCTCAATAGTTCATGTGTGTTCGGTTTGCTCAATAGAAGCTATTTTGCAGAGAGGGCGTGACCACTCTAAGCCGAACGTAGGCGCAATATTCTATCAAACTTCCTCCTTTTTCACTAAGACAGCTGCAACTCACCAAGATAACGATTTTACTCAGATAAAGCGGAGAATCTCGGCGACATTTTGCTAGAATAACGCGCCATGGATGTATCCCACATATTAGATTCCCTCAATGATGAGCAAAGAAACGCAGTAGCGAATCCAGCGCAGCATCTGTTAGTACTTGCCGGGGCCGGCAGCGGCAAGACMCGCGTGCTCGTGCACAGGATTGCCTGGCTGTTAGACGCTGAGCAGGCTTCYCCTTACTCTATTCTCGCGGTGACCTTTACCAATAAGGCYGCRCGGGAAATGCGCGGCCGCATCGAATCCCTAATGGGGAAYTCCTTCGCAAACATGTGGGTTGGCACGTTTCAYGGCCTCGCYCATCGACTRCTRCGCACTCATTGGCAGGARGCYGGCCTAGTCCAAGACTTCCARATTCTCGATGGTGACGATCAGCTGCGCTTGGTCAAGCGTATCAATCGCTCATTGAARATYGATGAGGACAAGTGGCCTGCAAAACAGTGTCAGTGGTATATCAACTCACAGAAGGATGAGGGRCTACGCGCAGACAACATCGACCATTTCGAGGACGACTACACGAAGACCATGCTCAAGGTTTATAAGGCCTACGAGGAGGCCTGTGACCGCGGCGGTATGATTGATTTTGGAGAGATCTTGCTCAGAGCTCACGAGCTATGGCTGAAGAACCCTCAAGTGCTGGAACACTACCAACGACGCTTTAAACATATTCTGGTTGATGAGTTTCAGGACACCAACTCTATTCAATATGCTTGGCTACGAATTCTAGCAGGAACACAGAACCAACTGATGGTGGTTGGAGATGACGATCAATCGATCTACGGYTGGCGTGGTGCGAAAATCGARAATATTCAACAATTTAACGTAGATTTCAGTGATGCTGACACCGTACGCCTGGAACAGAACTATCGCTCAACTTCCACGATTCTCAAGGCTGCCAATCAACTAATCTCAAATAATCAAAACCGCCTCGGCAAAAACCTCTGGACCGAGGATGGAGATGGCGAGCAGATCAGTTTATACGAGGCTTTCAACGAGCAGGATGAGGCACGCTTCATCGTGGATCGTGTGCAGGATTGGTTTAACAACGGCAATCGTCGCTCCGACGCCGCTATCCTCTATCGCTCCAACGCACAGTCGCGCGAGCTAGAAGACGCTCTCCTGCGAATGGGCATGCCCTATCGCATCTACGGCGGTCACCGCTTCTATGAACGACTCGAGATTAAGAACGCGCTAGCCTATCTGCGCCTAATATTAAACAGAGATGACGATACTGCCGTCGAACGAGTAATCAATGTTCCAACCCGTGGCATCGGCGGCCGAACCATCGAACAAGTTAGAAGCGTAGCCAGAGAAGAGAACTGCTCCCTCTGGCAGGCCTGTACCAAGTGTGTGAACGAATCCCTCATGACATCGAGAGCTTCTAATGCCGTACTCGGCTTTCTGGAGCTAATAGATGAGCTAAGCCTCGCCAGTAGCGAAATGGAACTGGCAGAAAAAACAGAGCATATTGTTAATCACACTGGGCTGATTCAACATCACGAAAAGGAAGGCGGCGAGAAGGCTCGCACGCGAATAGAGAACCTCGAAGAATTAGTAACGGCCGCAAACAACTTCGACGACCCAGATATCGATGAAGACTTCGACCTAAAATCTAACGCCTTCCTGTCTGCGTTTCTCGATAAAGCAGCCCTAGATGCGGGAGAAACGCAGGCCGATGAATCCGAAGACGCCGTGCAATTAATGACCTTACACTCGGCAAAGGGCTTAGAATTTCACCTGGTATTTCTTGCGGGCATGGAGGAAGGTTTATTTCCTCATAAGATGTCTATGGATACTATTACTGGCCTCGAAGAAGAGAGACGACTCTGCTACGTCGGAATTACACGCGCCAGAACCAAGTTATATATGAGCCATGCAGAATCCAGAAGGATGCACGGTGATGTAAATCTGTGTAGGCCCTCGCGCTTCATCAAAGAGATACCGAACGAACTAATTGATGAGATTCGCATGAAATCTAGCGTCAGCAGGCCATCGTTCGGCAATACACGAATCGGTAGCAGAATCAGTGGCAACATAGAAGTACCGGAAACAAATTTATCCTTGGGACAGCGCGTCGTTCACGGAAAATTCGGTGAAGGTGTAATACTAAATTATGAAGGGCAAGGGCCAAATGCTCGGGTTCAGGTAAACTTCGATGCAGTGGGGAGTAAGTGGTTAGTGCTCTCCTATGCCAAACTAGAAGTATTGGTGTAACTCGTGATTGGCGAGAGATACGCAGGGAAATAATTATGCTATTTGTGAATTCATTTAACTCGACTACTCGGCAAATGTGCGCAGCCGCACTCCTTTCGATCCTAACCGCCTGTAGCGGAGAATCCCAATCAACAAGTTCTAGTGCGCAGGGCAGTGTGCAAGAACAAACGGTCTATGAATGGAAGTTGATTACATCTTGGCCCAAAAACCTACCTGCACTCGGAACCTCTCCTGAGCACTTCGCCGATATCGTCGAGAAGATGAGCAATGGACGCATGCGCATCCGCGTATACGGCGCCAACGAACTAGTTGGTGGCCTCGAAGTATTCGATGCCGTATCCCAGGGCGTAGCTGAGATAGGCCATACCGGGGCCTACTATTGGCAGGGCAAGATTCCCAGCACGCCTTTCTTCTCCACAATTCCCTTCGGCCTAACAGGCACGGAAATGAACGCCTGGCTTAGCTATGGTGGTGGTAATGAGCTATGGCAGGAAATCTACGCCCCCTTCAATTTAATTCCCATGCGCGGCGGCAACTCCGGCACTCAGATGTTTGGCTGGTTCAATAAAGAGATTAACTCCCTCGAGGATTTACAAGGGTTGAAGATGAGAATCCCAGGCCTCGGCGGCGAAGTATTTAGGCGCGCCGGAGGGGTTCCGGTCACTATGCAGGTAAGCGAGGTGTTTACTGCCATGCAGACCGGTGCGCTCGACGCGACAGAATTCGTAAGTCCGTATAACGACATGGCCGCTGGATACCATACCGTTGCCGACTATTATTACTATCCTGGCTGGCACGAGCCCGGTTCGACTCTAGAGACCATCTTCAACAARTCCGCGTTCGARGCCCTTCCCGAAGACCTTCAGGAGATTCTCAAGGCAGGCACCGAGGTAATGAATCAGCTCTTAATGGACGARCTCACTGCGAARAATAATGAAGCGCTACGTGTCYTRGTTGAGGAGCATGGCGTAGARTTRAGAAAGCTACCCGATGACGTACTCATTGAGCTTCGAGACATTTCCAATCAGGTCGTTGCCGAACTCGCCCAGACCGATGAGGTCACGCGCCGCATCTATGACTCGTATAAAAGTTTTCAGATAGGCGTAGAAAATTATCACAGCATTGCAGAAGACGCCTATGTCGAAGCGCGKAAGCTACCGWACAAGTAGATACYYAGAGTAGARTCNAGMCNTATCTTGGAATRGGCCTCGGATTGCCCTGCTCATCTATCGCTACAAAGACGAACAAGCCGTCCGCCATCTTTGTAGGCTTGTCATCGATACAGATGTTAGAAGTCCAAACTTCCACTTTAATATGCACTGAAGTATTCCCTGTTTTGGCAACTTCTGTGTAGCAACTGACCGTTGCGCCCACCTGYACCGGACTAATRAAGTGCACGTTCTGAATGGCAACCGTCACCGAGCGACCGCGAGTTGCCATCTTGCTCGCGATGCCTGCCGCCAAATCCATCTGCGACACCAGCCAACCACCGAAGATATCACCATTCGCATTCGTGTCTTTCGGCATGGCAAGAGTTTGTAATGCCAGTTCACCAACAGGACCTGTTTCATTGCCGCTCATAATTATTTCCTAAGTAAAGTGTCACAGTAATGTGGCTGTCTAGATCAAAGTACCGAAGGCAGCCAAGTTACCAATGCAGGTTGCAGCGCAAGCAACAACAACAGTGCAAGCTGTATAAGAACGAAAGGCGCAACACCTCGATAAATTTCGCTGGTTTTGATTTCAGCTGGAGCGACACTTCGCAAGTAAAAAAGAGAGAAACCAAACGGTGGAGTTAGAAACGACGTTTGCAGATTCACCGCTATCATAACTCCCAACCAAATAGGATCGACGCCCATACCCAACAGTATTGGCCCCACAAGCGGCACGACCATGAACGTGATCTCGATAAAGTCTAGAATAAAGCCCAAAAAGAAGATCAGCAACATAACCATCAATGTCGCGGAAACGACACCGCCTGGCAGATTTAACAGTAGCTCCTCAATTAACACATCGCCACCAAACCCTCTAAATACCGACGAAAAAATTGTCGCGCCAATGAGAATCAGATATACCATCGAAGTAACACGCATAGTCTCTATGCTCACCGACTGCAGCACTGAGACATTTAAAGCTCTCTTGATCAAGGCCAGAATCATCGCCCCCACCGCGCCAATGCTAGCTGCCTCTGTTGGCGTCGCTATCCCCAGAAGTATAGAGCCCAGCACAGCCACCATGAGCAATACAGGAGGAAGCAAACCCTTAAATAGCGCCACAAAAATATTTGTTCCATCGTTCAATTCATCGTCTGCCATCGGTGGGGCATAGGAAGGTTTCAGCCAGGCGATAACGAACATATAGGTTGCGTAGGAAATGACTAGCAGTAAGCCTGGAATAATTGCACCCGCGAACAGGTCGCCGATCGAAACAAAGTCAGGTGCAAAGATCCCTGCATTCAACTGCGACTGTTGATACGCGTTAGAAATGACCTCCCCCAATAACACCAAACAAATAGAGGGTGGAATGATCTGCCCAAGCGTGCCCGTCGCACAAAGCGTGCCGCACGCCAGAGAGGGCTTGTATCCCGCCTTCATCATCGTCGGCAACGATAATATACCCATAGTAACTACTGTCGCACCGACGATGCCCGTGCTCGCAGCTAGCAACATGCCAACGATGATGACTGATATTCCGAGACCGCCGGGGAATTTTCCAAATACGATAGCCATATTCTTGAGTAAATCTTCTGCGATGCGGCTTCGCTCCAACATCGTTCCCATGAATACAAACAACGGCACTGCAAATAAATTTTGATTGACCAATAATCCGTAGATGCGATTTGGAATCAACAAAATATAGGCCGTGTCGAAAACGCCGATCATCGTGCCTATCCCAGCGAACGCGAGTGACACGCCGGTAAGCGATAAAGCAACTGGATAGCCTGCCATCAGCGCGAGACACACTACTAGGAAAAAGAGGATGGGAATAAATTCGACCACTAGAAGTCCTGCCGCCTGATCACCGAGATTGATTTCACTATCTCTGAAATGCCCTGCAGTAAGAGTAAGCCAGGCAAAACAAGGATCACTCCCTTCAGTAAATAGACAAAGGGTAGACCGCTAGATTCTGCCGACCCTTCTCGTATTCGCCAAGAAACAGCAACGTAGTCCCAGCTAATCCAGATGATAAAACAGGTAGAAGGAACAAGAAAAAATAGTGAGCCGAGTAGATCTACCCAAGCGCGCTTCTTTTCATTAAGTCGACTGTAAAAAATATCAACCCGAACATGGCCCTGCTCTTTAAGCGTGTAAGCAACCCCGAATGTAAAAATGAGTGCATTGATGTAGATAATCGATTCCTGCAATGCAATCGAGCCAATCTGGAATGCATAACGAAGCACAACGATGGCTGCCATAACAATCACCATAGTTAGTGTTAACCAGGAGAAAATTCGACCTAGACGATTTGACAGTCTATCGATGAGAAGAGAAAGCTTTTCCATGATTTTTAATTGCGCTAATACGCTGTTGTTCTTATTCGGCTCTATCTAACTGTTGACCCTGTGGATCGCTCATTATTACATACATAGTTAATTACATAGCAGGGCTCTGTTCAAATGCCAGCACCAAGGCTCATAGCCACACTCGCATAAGTTGATAACTAAGAATAATTAAAGCCGCTACACCCGCTGCCATGAGGACACCCAGAATCCACAGTATCCCCCTTCTTACACGCACTGCCATGCGCCTGCGAAAGGTCACCTCGCTCCCAGCCTTATCCGGTATTCTCCAAAAAAGCTCACCAACGCTATAGAGAATCAATGACCAACAGAACCCAAGAATAGCGGGCATTAGGAGCGTATCGTGATCGAGCCATGGGTTGTCAAGCACACTGAGAACAAACACCACCAGAGAAAACCCGCCCAATACGAATATCAGCAGCCGAAACCTAACTATAATGGTGGCAATTCGCTGTAGTCGCTCTATCATTGTCATCCGTAGCCGCCTAGCTGAACCTTCTCGCCAGCAAGCTTACCTACTAAACAGGTATTCATCCACAGAGCTAATCAGGATATAAGCATTGAGTTCTCCTACTGATCCCGTCGCAGCCGAAATTTTTGAGCTCCCATTTCTAGCAGGCATCAATCCCGACGGCGACCCAGTCTTTGAGAGTCTCGAAGTCGAATTGGTCGAGGATACCAAAGACGAAGTACGGCTCGTTCGCTCGCCTCTCCTAACTCGTAATCTGGCGGCTGGAGATAAGCTCAAGGTCGTCAACCCTTCTTCCGCCGAGTATGAGTTGCTGCGCCGCAGCGGCAATCTTTCTATACGCGTGTTTCGCGTACATCAGCTAGATGTATTGGCAGAAAATCTTACAGCGAAGATTGAAAAGTTGGGAGGCGGCTTAGACAAGCAAACCGATCGTGCACTGGTATACAGCATACATTTTTCCATTGGCTTCCAAGTCATCGAGGAGCTATTGAACGCGGCCTGCAAAGACTATCCTGATACAGTTTGGTATTATGGAAACGTTTACGATCCCGAAGACGGCACGACACCGCTTCAATGGTGGTTGGAATTCGAAGATCAGGAATAGCCCTTATCCATTTGACTAATATGCGACTAAATAGACGAGTAATAAGACCATGCTAATTGTAGTATCACCCGCTAAGTCTCTCGATTTCGACACCAAAGCCCCCACGAAAAAATTTACTGAACCACAATACCTTGAAGAGTCCACACAACTTGTAAGTCAATTGCAAAAGCTAAGCCCCGAAGACTTCTCCGAACTTATGCATATCAGCAGCAGCTTGGGTGAACTTAATCATAGACGCTACGCAAACTGGCATACTCCTTTCGATTTAAAAAATTCTAAACAAGCCATTTTCGCGTTCAAGGGTGATGTCTATATTGGTTTAGAAGCGGAAAAATTCTCCACTGCAGATCTAAATTTTGCACAGAATCACCTACGAATTCTATCTGGCCTATACGGCCTGCTTCGGCCTTTAGATTTGATGCAGCCCTATAGACTTGAGATGGGATCTCGGTTCAAGAACAAAAAGGGTAAAAACCTCTACGAGTTTTGGGATGGCCAGCTTACCGAAAACCTTAACGAATTGTTCGAACAAGATAAAAAGCCAGTGTTGGTGAATCTCGCATCAAAAGAATATTTCAGCGCAATCAAGCCCAAATCTATTACTGCTGAAATAATTTCACCGGTGTTCAAAGACTTCTCAAATGGAAAATACAAAATCGTAAGTTTCTTCGCAAAGAAAGCCCGCGGTTATATGGCTGCCTACATTATTCAAAACAGAATTAAGAACCCCGACAAGCTTAAAGAATTCGACGTAGATGGTTACCGATACAGTGAAGAAGACTCAACCCCAATGCAGCCAGTCTTTCTGCGCGACGCGCGATAATTAGTATGATCGAGCCCCCCTTTAGCCAAGCCAGTGAGAATAATAAGCAGGTCATTCTAGAAATACTTGAACGGCATCTCAAAAATGGCGACCAAGTCCTTGAACTAGCAGGCGGTACCGGTCAGCATGCCGTTCATTTCGCCGCTAATCTACCCTATCTTCATTGGCAATCATCTGACATTCCAAGCAACGTAGATAGTCTTAACCTACGCATTGTGGCAGCGAAACTCACAAACCTTCCTGCGGCCATAACCATCGATGTGAATCACTCGCCCTGGATTAGCACCAAGCCTACAGCAATTTTCAGTGCTAACAGCTTGCACATTATGTCCGCCGATTCCGTTGAAAACTTCTTCAATGGAATAAATGAAGTCCTGCAAGCCGATGGAATAGCAGTCGTGTACGGGCCTTTTAAATACGCGGGTGAATTTACAACCGAAAGCAACGAAGACTTCGATCACTGGCTAAAAAATAGAGATCCGGTGAGTGGTATTCGGGATTTTGAATGGGTAAGTGAATTAGCAACTAAAGCCAACTTAACTCTCATCGAAGACAATGCTATGCCAGCCAACAATCAGCTCCTCGTCTGGAAAAAATCGAAATAAAGTTGGAATTTACGTAATTCGATTCAAAGCGAGATTTAGTGTCGCGCATTGACTTCGGCTCCAGCGAAAGTTGTGCTACTTTGCGTCAGAACTAATCGACGAACCTGGGGGCAGAGCACCGATTCCTTCAATATCAATGTACACTCCTTAGATTGAGATGCAGCAAAATAGCCTGTTTATGCCGTAATTTTCTGTTAATTCCACTATCATAGGGCCACAAAGACGAATTCGAACGTTGCCAAGACTGATGGCAAAAAAATTGGGAGATCAACCATGTCAAAACTTACAAAACCTACGCTCAGCTCAGTGATTGCGGGCCTTTCCATATCCTTACTTGCGCCCCTAAGCGCAGCTCAAGAGCAGGAGATACCGCAACTGAGTGGTATATGGACCAATGCCTCTAGAACTAGTCTCACACGTCCGCGAGGAATTGAAACTCTTATCGTACCAGGCGATGAAGCAGAGCAAATTGTGGCAAACATGAGCATCGCTGGCATATCTGCAGAAAGTGTTGAATCTGGGCCATCCATTGACCCGGAAACTGGTGCGCCACCCGTTGGCGGCGAAGATTTTGGATTGCGTGGTTACAATCTATTTTGGACCGACCCTGGCTCCACTCTAGCCTTAGTGAAAGGCGAATTTAGATCCTCTTTAATTGTAAATCCAGAGAACGGCCAAATTCCCCGACTGGAGAATCCAACATACGATTTGAATCGACCGAATTTTGGCGCACGCTATCTCACGGGTGTGGGTGATACATCTGGGCCTGAAGCTATCCCTATTGCCGAGCGTTGCCTCATCGGATTCGGGAACACAGCGGGCCCCGGCATGATGGCCACGCTATACAACAGTACTTATCAATTCATACAGACCGACGATTACATTGTGATCAGTGTTGAGATGGCACACGATGCCCGCATTATCCCGCTTTTTGATTCTGCAGAAGAAGCCAGAGCAAACACCCGCCCRGAAGTWCACTCACCTTGGTTCGGTGATTCTCGCGGCTGGTACGAAGGCGACACTCTRRTTGTAGAAACAGTCAATATCAGCCCATTACAAATGTCACAGAGCTCTATTCCAATTTCKCCAGAAGGAAAATTTACTGAACGGTTYAGCCGTTATTCTGATACCGAAATTGTCTACCAATTTACCGTTGACGATTCTAATCTYTACAGCCARCCATGGACTGCGGARATGAGCTACCATGAAACCGAAGGCCCTCTTTACGAGTATGCTTGTCATGAAGGTAACTATGCAATGCCAGGCATCTTRGCTGGTGCGCGTCGCCAAGAAGCGGAAGAGGCRGCGAAGCAGCAGTARGCTCGCGGTAACTCAAAACTAAAAWGGCTTGTTACTTTTAYTCAGTAAGAAGCCTTTTTWWTWNTTCTGMATTTTAYRARGTCTAGGCTTTRCGAATTTCATAAATGATATGTGGATAGTTRATTCCGTTTAGAACCCTGYCTATTACCTCGTTACGCTTCACYCCACCAATTTTYTCCATCGCACGCATTGAAACAATATTCGTATCRCCCACCCAAAATACGACCGTGTCGACGAACTTGAAAGCATGGTCCAGCATAAKYTTCTTRATYTCGGCATTGTAGCTRCCGCCCCARAAATCATGATCTAGAAACGTCCAGCCTATCTCAATCTCRTTTAAYTCTTCATCAAGCCCGTTRAAGCGGCTAGRGCCRATTATTCTWCCGGWCKCGCTATCAACAAACGCGAACGCGCTGCCACTCGCGATCGCATCATCGAAAAAAGCACGAAATACTGGCTCTTTATAGCGGTCGGTCACAGGGTGAAGCTTCCAAACTTTTGGATTGGCTGCCGCCGCAAACATACCCTTCCAATCATCTTCTTGAATAGGACGAACAATTACGCGAGGACCTTCTAAGACGGGCGTGAAATCGAATGTATCGGTCATCTTGGTCACTTCTTACATTGTTTTTAGAACGTTAACTGCCGTTTATACCACGTTTAGATTGGTAGCTTAGCTGATTTAATTGGTACATAAATAGTAATTATCGAATTGGGCTTATTCCATAAAAACCTACGGTCATACTGCTCAAAATGGATTGTTACTCTACTTTTATCAAGTTCAATATCGGTTTCGGGTATACACTTTTTATAGATGCCGTATATCGTGGATTTTAATGAACCCATGTTTCCTTTATGCTCGAAACAAATATATTCGCCACCTTTTAATTCTTCTTCGATAAATCCTGCGACGCCTACTACACTAGGTATTGCTGTCAGATACGCATATCGATTGTTAATTTTTTTCGTAATCCCATATTTTAGCCAGTCGCCATCAGATTGAATTTTATTGATTCTTAATTCGCGATTAAATTTCTTCCAATGGCTTGCAATTATTCTGTGATTCTCGTTCTGTGATGTAGTCAACTCTACTTGTAGCCCGACTACTTTACAGCTCTTTCTGGTAACGATTTCATAGTTCATTAAATTTATCTATATAGAATAATTAGACTAATTCGATTTATTGTCCTTCCTAAACGGTAGGAGCGAAGAGGCTTCGCTTTGGTATCGTTCAATGTGAGACCGCTCTTCATTGAGAAAATTATTTATTGCTTGGGCAAAGCCCTCGTTGGCAATCCAATGATTCGAATAGGTCGTTATCGGCTCAAAGCCTCTTTGAATCTTATGCTCTCCTTGGGCGCCAGAGTCGAAGCTTTTCAGTTTGTGCTGAATACAGTATTCCTGGCCTTGGTAATAGCAGGTTTCGAAATGCAGGAATTGATAGTCTCGTGCGCTACCCCAGTATCTACCAAACAACTTCTCGGAATTTCTGAAAAAGAGAGCCGCCGCTATTATCGAGTCCCCTTCTAAGGCAATTATCATGAGCAGCTGCTCAGGCATCTGCTGTCCAAGCTCGATAAAGAAATCCTGGTTAAGATAGCCTTGCATACCGCGCATCATATAAGTGCTTTGATAAAACTGATAGAAGGTCTCCCAATGCTTAGCGCCTATATTGGCCCCGGCAATAGTTTCAAAGTGTGTGCCCCGCTCCGCAACCTTCTTCCGTTCCTTCCTGATATTTTTTCGCTTGCGCGAATTGAGCGTCGTTAGAAAGTCATTGAAACTAGCATAGTCTCTATTGAACCAATGAAATTGACAGGCAGTTCTAGTGGGAATCCCAGTCTTCTCAAAAAGACGATTTTCTTCCTCGGTTGGAAAAAGAATATGCCAAGAAGACGCCTCTATAGATTCCGCTACTCTCTTTARTCCATCGAAAATYAGCTTCGCTATGTCGTTTCTRTTTTCTGAATCGGCAGTAAATAATCGCGTACCCTGGCTAGGCGTAAAGGGTACTGCACTGACAAACTTTGGGTAATAGTTAAGACCGTAGTTCGCATATGCACTCGCCCAAGACCAGTCGAAAACRTATTCGCCATAGGARTTCGTTTTTTTGTACAGAGGCATAACGGCGACTAGCTGCTGAGACTGATCATCCTCCGCCTCACTGTAGACTRCTGCATGGTGTGGCTCCCAACCGGTATCCTGAGTTGTACAGCCGGTCTTTTCTAGAGCCCATAGAAACTCGTAGCGAGTAAATGGATTCTCGGTACCAGCGAGCCTATTCCAGTCCTGTGCACCGATGAGTGAGATGGAATCTACAAATTTTAGATCAAGCATTTTCATACGCTACATATTACCTCGAAAAGTCGTATTGAGGAGATTTGGGAATGACTTAGTCCTACTTCGAAGGCCTATTCTCAAAGCACAAACAGATGCGATAACTTAGTAAATTGAGTAGCATAGAAAGTCTATTCCGAGCATAACGATAACCTTAGAAAATTAGGCGGACAACGAGTGGATTCACCCAATCTTATAAGGCGTATAGCCGACAGCGGTRCTGCGATGCGCAAGTCTGAAACTAAAGTAGCAARCTACGTRCTGCAACAYGCAAATGACGTRATCAAGATGCGCATCGTCGATCTTGCGGCCAATTCTGGKGTCAGCGAGCCCACSGTGATCCGTTTTTGCCGAGCCATTGGCTTCGACGGTTTCCTCTCCTTCAARCTGCAACTTGCTCAACAACTAGGCCTAGGTGGCGTCTATACYCAGTTTGCYGTTGATGATAAGGACACGGTTGAAGACCTACGCAATAAGGTATTTGATACCACTGTCGGGTCTCTTTTAACGGTTAGGGACCAGCTGGATCCTGTAGTCTTAGAAACAGCTATCAATACCATTAACAACGCGAATCGCGTTGAGTTCTATGGCTTTGGCGCTTCAGGGTCTGTAGCGGCCGACGCGCAGCACAAGTTTTTTCGATTGCAGCTATCTTCAGCAGCCTATACTGACCCGCACATTCAGCATATGTCTGCGATATCAYTAGGTGCAGACGATGTRGTAGTGGCCATCTCTCAATCGGGACAGACCCGCGCCCTATTRGAGAGYGTGGCTCTAGCGCGAGAAGCCGGCGCTACRGTTATTGGCGTTGCACCGCAGAACACTCCCTTAAGTGAGCAATGCRACCTACCTATTTATGTGAATATGAAAGAGGAACAYCAGGCATTCGCACCAGTATCTTCGCGTATCGCACACCTGGTAGTAATCGATGTATTAGCAACTGGGGTCGCTAGGCACCGCAAGCCTTTGCTGAAGGATCATCTGAAGAAATTGCAGAAGAGCCAGCGCGCTCTTCGTGATATTAATTAGTACTAGGTAAGCTCTATTTCTTAGTAGGTCGCTTCCAGCCTGTAATATTTCTTTGTTTCCCTCTTGCGATAGCCAAACTGTCAGCAGGCACATCGCTGTTTATTGAAGAACCAGCTGCGACAAATGTATTGTCAGCAAGAGTAACTGGTGCAACTAAAACGCTATTCGATCCCACGAATACGTTGTCGCCAATAATCGTCTTGTGTTTATTCACGCCATCGTAATTGCAAAATATTGTGCCAGCTCCAATATTCACATTTTCACCGAGGACAGCGTCGCCGATGTAGGCGAGATGGCTGGCCTTCGATCCTTTTCCAATAACCGCATTCTTTGTTTCCACAAAATTTCCAATCTTCGTGTTTTCTTTCAATACAGTGCCAGGTCTAAGTCTCGCGTAAGGGCCAACGCTGGAACCCTCTCCTATTTCTGCACCATCGATATTCGAACCGGGTAAAATATTGACGTTGTCAGCTATTTTACTGTCTTTGATAATTACGTTGGCACCAATCTTGACGCCATTTCCTAAGCTCACCTCTCCTTCAAATATAACGTTAATATCGATTTCTACATCACTGCCTGTGTCAATCTCACCGCGAACATCGATGCGTGATGGATCACGTAGTAAAACTCCTGCTTTAAGAAGCTGTTCTGCATTATTCATTTGAAATTGCCTCTCGAGGCTAGCTAATTGCGCCTTGTCATTTACTCCCTGTACTTCCTTCTCATCATGAATAATCATAGCTGAGATGGTGCATTTGTCATCAGCTGCTGCCATCGCCACGACATCGGTTAAATAGTATTCACCCTGCGCATTGTCGTTTCCCAGAGAATTCAACCACGTATTCAACTTCGCCGCTGGAATAACCATGATGCCTGTATTGATCTCTTTTATCTTTTTTTGCTTCTCGTTAGCGTCCTTTTCTTCGACGATTTCTGTTATTTCACCTGCATCATCACGGACAATTCGGCCAAGACCTTTTGGCTTGTCAGTGATAAGAGTAAGTATGCAAAGAGTGTTTCCGCTCGCTTGTTGTATCAATTTACTCAGAGTAGAAAAATTGGTAAGCGGTACATCGCCATACAATACAAGCACTAGCTTTTCTGGCTTTGTGGTATCGATTCTCGGCATGGCTTGCATGACAGCATGTCCCGTACCAAGCTGCTTATCTTGTAAGGCCCACTGCAATTCTTCATCTGAGCTGAACTGAGTTTTGATCTGTTCCGCCCCGTATCCCACGACAATATGGATCTGATCAGACTCTAATTTACGCGCCGCACCGAGCACGTGACCGAGCATAGAATCTCCGCCGATCTTATGTAATACCTTGGGAATGTTTGAATTCATTCTTGTGCCACGACCCGCTGCAAGAATGACGATATCCAAATTCATATTTAATCCACTTATAGGAACCACTTTGGGTGAAAACTAATTTGGATGAGTCTGCTGTGAAAGACAGTGCGTCCAAGCCAAAAGAATAGCAAAAAAAAAGGTAGCTCATGCCACCTTTTTAGGTTTTCATCCTACTATATTGGCTAGCAGCTATTTCCTGAGCTTACGCAAAGCCCGTAACTGAGCCGCTGCCTCAGCGAGTTGAGCGGCAGCAATCGAGTAATCGAATTCCGCACCCTGATTCGCTATAGCCTTCTCCGCATCTTCAATTGCTTGCTGCGCCGCCGCTTCATCTAAGTCGTCGGCTCTAAGCGCGGTATCGCTCAATAGAGTAACTACACCACGCTGCACTTCCAGAAATCCACCAGACACATAGTAGATTTCTTCTTCGCCGCTCTGCAGGATTAATTTAACCGGACCTGGTATTAAAGCGGTCAACAAGGGTGCGTGCCCTGGCGCAATACCAAGGTCTCCAAGAGATCCTGCAGCAACAACCATCTCGACTAGACCAGAGAAGATGCTCTTCTCGGCGCTTACGATGTCACAATGCATTGTCATAGCCATATCTAATTACTCGTTCTTGTCCTTAGAGATCAAGGACAAAGGGACAATTACTTTAAAGTTTCTGCTTTGGCGATGGCTTCTTCGATAGAGCCTACCATGCTAAATGCTTGCTCTGGTAGGTGGTCATACTCACCCGCCAAGATTCCCTTAAAACCAGCAATCGTGTCTTTAAGAGAAACGTACTTGCCGGGCACGTTGGTGAAAATTTCCGCCACAGTAAATGGCTGAGATAGGAATTGCGAAATACGCCTCGCACGACCAACTGTTTGCTTGTCTTCGTCAGACAATTCATCCATGCCCAAGATCGCGATAATATCTTTCAATTCTTTATAACGTTGCAGAACCGTTTGCACGCCATTTGCCGTGTCGTAATGCTCGTTACCAATAACCAGTGGATCTAACTGGCGCGAAGTAGAATCCAATGGATCCACCGCCGGATAGATACCCAGTGAAGCGATATCTCGAGACAGTACAACTTTCGCATCCAAGTGTGCAAAGGTTGTTGCTGGTGACGGGTCAGTCAAGTCATCCGCAGGTACGTATACCGCTTGAATAGACGTAATAGAGCCGTCTTTTGTTGATGTGATTCTTTCTTGAAGCGCGCCCATTTCCTCAGCGAGTGTAGGCTGATAACCCACCGCTGAAGGCATACGGCCAAGTAGTGCTGACACTTCTGTGCCCGCGAGTGTGTAACGATAGATATTATCAATAAACAACAATACATCACGGCCTTCGTCGCGGAATTCTTCCGCCATAGTGAGTCCGCTTAGAGCAACACGCAGTCTATTGCCGGGAGGCTCATTCATCTGGCCGTATACCATCGCTACTTTAGATTCGCCTTCTAGGTCTATTACTTTTGATTCCTGCATTTCGTGATAGAAGTCGTTTCCTTCACGAGTACGCTCACCAACACCGGCGAACACTGATAAACCACTGTGCTCTGTTGCGATGTTGTTAATGAGCTCCAACATATTTACTGTCTTGCCCACACCGGCACCACCAAATAGACCAACCTTGCTGCCCTTTGCGAAAGGACAGATTAAGTCGATTACTTTAATGCCTGTTTCCAACAATTCGTTAGAGCTTGCCAGCTCTTCATAAGTAGGCGCCTTACGGTGAATCGGCATACGCTTCTTCTCGCCGATAGGTCCACGCTCATCGATTGGCCGGCCTAATACATTCATTATGCGGCCAAGGGTTTCAACCCCGACTGGTACAGAAACAGGAGCGCCGGTATCGGTAACTTCAAGTCCACGACTCAGACCCTCTGTACTACCCAGCGCAATTGTTCTTACTACGCCATCGCCTAGCTGCTGCTGCACTTCTAGCACGATATCTGTGTTGCTGATTTCTAGTGCGTCATATATAGAAGGTACTCCATCGCGTCCAAACTCTACGTCGATTACAGCGCCAATGATTTGTACGATTCGACCGCTACTCATGTCCGGTTCCTCAATCTCTTAATTTTTTATCTAAACTTTCTGTTAATGACGCAGAGTGTCAGCGCCGCTAATTGCTGTTACTTATACTGCCGCAGCTCCGCCAGCTATCTCAGATAGCTCTTGGGTAATTGCCGCCTGTCGAGCCTTGTTATAAATCAACTCTAAGTCATCAATGATATCGCCTGCGTTATCAGTTGCGCTCTTCATGGCAACCATTCGTGCGGCTTGCTCACAAGCATTATTCTCAACTACCGCCTGAAAAACTTGTGATTCGATATATCTTAATAACAAACCATCGAGCAATTCTTTCGCATCCGGCTCATACAAGTAATCCCAATGATGTTGCATGTCTTCATCTTCTGAAGGAAGCAATGGTAAGAGCTGTTCGATAGTCGGCTGCTGCGTCATAGTGTTAATAAAAGTATTACTAACAATCATCAACTGATCAATTTCGTTGCTGTCGAATTTCTCCAGCATCACCCGAACAGAACCAATTACATCAGCTACTTTCGGTGCATCGCCTATGCTATCAACTGCAGCAACTACATTGCCGCCGTAGTTGTTAAAGAAACGTGCAGCCTTCTTACCAATCACACAAAAGTCGATCTCGACACCGCTGTCGTTGAACTCTTTCATTGATGATACGGCAGCTTTAAATACATTGATGTTTAGGCCGCCGCACAGCCCTCGATCTGATGAAACAATAATGTAACCAACACGCTTTACATCCCGCGTATCGAAATACGTGTGTCTGTATTCCGGCGTTGCATTCGCTATATGGCCGATCACCGAACGGATGCGATGAGCATAGGGCTTACCAAGTATCATGCGCTCTTGAGCTTTACGCATTTTACTTGCCGCTACCATTTCCATCGCGCCGGTGAGACTCTGAGTACTCTTAATACTCGAAATCTTGGTGCGTATTTCTTTTCCGCCAGCCATTCTGCAGCCTCTGTATTATGTTGCCTTGCCGACTACCAAGTCTGTGTGGACTTGAACTTTTCGATTGCCGCCTTGAACTGAGCGCCGATATCATCGTTGTAGTCGCCGGTATCGTTGATCTGTTTTATCAGGTCGGCATGCTCGCTGTTCATGTAAGAAAGCAGCGCCGCTTCGAAGTCCAATACCTTGTTCAGCTCGATGTCTACCAGATAACCTTCGTTTGCCGCGTAAATAGAGATACCCATCTCCGCTACCGACATTGGCGAGTACTGCTTCTGCTTCATTAATTCTGTCACTCGCTGACCGTGCTCTAGCTGTGCTCGGGTCGCATCATCAAGGTCGGAGGCGAAGGCCGCGAAGGCGGCCAATTCACGGTATTGAGCTAGTGCGATACGTATACCGCCGCCCAGCTTCTTAATAATCTTCGTTTGCGCAGCACCACCCACACGCGACACCGAAACACCCGGATTCATCGCAGGGCGAATGCCTGAGTTAAATAGGTCGGTTTCCAGGAATATCTGGCCATCTGTAATGGAAATTACGTTGGTTGGTACAAACGCCGAAACGTCACCAGCCTGAGTCTCGATTATCGGCAATGCCGTCAAAGATCCTGTCTTACCTTTCACTTCACCGTTGGTAAATTTCTCAACGTAGTTAACGTTCACTCTCGATGCGCGCTCCAAAAGACGGGCATGTAAGTAGAAAACATCACCTGGATAGGCTTCTCGGCCTGGCGGTCTTCTCAGTAATAGGGAGATCTGTCGATAAGCCCAAGCCTGCTTGGTAAGGTCATCATAGACGATCAATGCATCTTGACCCCGGTCACGGTAGTACTCGCCCATGGTGCAGCCTGAGTAAGGCGCGATAAATTGCATCGATGCTGGATCAGATGCCGTCGCCGCTACGACGATGGTGTATTCCATGGCGCCGTGCTCTTCCAAACGCTTTACCACACTAGCTACAGATGAGGCCTTCTGGCCTATCGCTACGTAGACACACTTAACATTCTTGCCTTTCTGGTTGATGATCGCGTCGATCGCTACCGCTGTCTTTCCTACTTCGCGGTCACCAATAATCAATTCGCGCTGGCCCCTTCCGATTGGGACCATGGAGTCGATTGATTTCAACCCTGTCTGTACAGGCTCGTTAACTGACTGTCTTTCGATTACGCCCGGCGCTATTTTTTCAACCGCGTCGGTCATGGTTGTTTCAACTGGGCCTTTGCCATCAATAGGCTTGCCTAGTGCATCAACAACGCGGCCTTCCAATTCAGGGCCAATCGGCACTTCCAAAATTCGCTTCGTACAACGACAAGTTTGACCTTCTCTGAGCGAGAGATAGTCGCCTAAAACAATGGCGCCTACCGAGTCACGCTCAAGGTTAAGCGCCATTCCGTATACGCCACCTTCGAACTCGATCATTTCACCGTACATCACATCAGCTAGGCCGTGGATACGAATAATGCCGTCAGCTACGCTGACGATAGTCCCTTCGTTTTTTGACTCAACAGACACATCGAGCTTGTCGATCCGCTGCTTAATAATGTCACTGATTTCGGATGGATTCAGTTGTTGCATGCTTATTTCCTTGTTCCTGACCTGCTCAGGAATTCATTGATTCAGCTAATTTAGATAACTTACCGCGCACCGAGCCGTCGATGACATTGTCACCCGCTCTAATGACTGCGCCGCCGATCAAGCTTTGGTCGACTTTGGTTGCCAATATGATTTCACGCTTAAGGCGATCTTTGAGAGCTTGCGCTAGCTTGTTTGAAACCTCTGAACTAATTTCAAAAGCTGTGGTGATCTCAACTTCGACCGACATTTCCTGTTGTGCTTTCAGTGCTTCAAACAGTGAAGAAATTTCTGGCAGCAAAACTAACCGCTTGTTTTCGGCAAGCAGGCCTACAAAGTTCTTGCCCTTCTCATCGAGTTCATCGCCGCATACACCAATGAAGGCATCGGCAATTTGGTCCGACGACAACGAGGGAGAAGACAAAACAGTGCTCACGTCTGTCTCTCCGGATACTGCTGCAGACAAGGCGATCATGTGGGACCACTTGTCTAAAGCACTATCCTCCAAGGCAGTTTCAAACGCCGCCTTGGCATAAGGTCTTGCTAATGTGATTAGTTCTGCCACTGTCTAGTTTCTCAAAGCTCGGAAGCTAATTTGTTCAACATCTCTTCGTTGGCGGCTTGATTGATCGAGCCTTCCAGGATCTTCTCGGCACCGGCGATTGCTATCGCAGAGACCTGAGTACGCAGAACTTCCTTCGCTCTATTTACTTCCTGTTCAATATCAGCTTGAGCGCCAGCAACAATTCGCTTGGCCTCTTCTTTAGCTTTATCTTTTGCTTCGTCAACAATCTGTGAACCGCGCTTGTTAGCGAGGTCGATAATGCCAGCGGCCTCAACCTTTGCTACCTTCAGCTGATCTGTAGACTTAGCTTGTGCCAATTCCAGATCTTTTCCGGCTCGAGTCGCTGCCTCAAGGCCATCTGCGATTTTCTGCCGACGCTCTTCCATGATATTCATGAATAGAGGCCAGACATATTTCGAACAGAACCACCAGAAAACGAAGAACGCTACCGATTGCCCGATAATAGTTAATGTAATATCCACCGCGAACTCCCGCTATTAGATGTCTATCTTAGCCTGTTAGCTGGCCTAGGTAAGGGTTAGCAAAGGTAAACCACATGCCGATACCGATACCAATCATTGTTACCGCATCGATAAGACCGGCTACCAAAAACATGCTGGCCTGTAATTTAGGGGCTAGCTCCGGCTGACGGGCAGAACCTTCTAGGAATTTGCCTCCTAGAATACCAAAACCAATCGCGGTGCCTAGTGCGCCCATTCCCAGTACAAGCAGTACGCCCAATACCGTATTCGCTAATATCAATTCCATCTTTTCCTCCAAGTTTTCTTTAGTTCAGATTAATCTTAATACTATGTAATGTTGTTTAGTGGTCACCGTGTGCCGGCTCATGCGCCGCATTCAGATACACAATCGTTAGCATCATGAAGACGAATGCCTGCAGAGGTATCACCAATAAGTGAAACACTGCCCAGACAAAATGCGCAGGTAACTGATAGACACCCAACAGCCCAGAAATCTTTCGGGACTTCTTGGATTGTGTCGATCCTCAAACCGTCAATATCGTACTTGATAACGAGGTCGTGGATCCACTAGAGGAGAGTTTGGCGCACAAAGGGGTTGCCCTGGTCCCAATCGGGGA
>JAESUV010000208.1 GCA_016762975.1 Gammaproteobacteria bacterium
AGTATCTTAGTCTTGCGGCGGTGCGAACTGAGCAAAGAGCTCCTCGCCAGTTAAATCTTCAGTCTTATTTGAATACTGATAATATTGAGGCTTCTCATCGATAAACACCTGCCGTTGAAAAACCAACTCGCTATCATCATCGAATAGACCTACCGGCATCAGAGGCTCCCAGGCCTCTGAATTCTACCTCAGCGCCGCAGCTCACTTCCATGAACGCGCTTTCTACAACTGTTGCTGTGGCAGGCAGCGACGCTAGTTGTCATCTTCTTCGCCGTGAAAATAATCGCCTCGCACAGACACGACCCTGTACCAACCCTAGTTTCTAGCACAGTTCCATCTCCACTATTATTCCGTACCATCTACCAGCAATAATTTGCTTGTCGTCGCCTGATGCCGAATAGCAAACAATGCTTGGGCTTCTGGGTCCGCTAGAAACGCCTTCGCATTGTCACGCGAGGGGAATTCGATAATGACCAGCCTATCGGGTTTCCAATCGCCTTCCAACACGGTGGGTATTTGCCCCTGTACCGCGTAGCTTCCATCATGTTTATTAATTACCGCAGGAATTTTATCCACGTATTCACTAAAACTTTCCATGTCATGAATCGTGAGGTCTAACACTAAGTAAGCATTCATTAATTATTCTCTATTTACAGTATTTCTAACAAARTAGTAGTGTGAATCGTTYATKTTACAGCAGGGYAATCAGCGCACACGCCTCATTAAAAAGAGCCCCAGCAAGGCRCARAGGAAAATAGGCGTCAGCACCGCGAGTAACGGACTGAATCCATATAATAAACTCGCCGGTTCCATCAACCGYTGCATGATTGTRAACACCAAACCAATACCTAGCGACACAAACACCCGAAAACCCATTGTTGATTCTCGCAGTGGCCCGAAGACAAATGATATGGCAAGAATTACCAACACCAGCGTCGCAAGCGGTTGCAGCAATTTCTTCCAAAAAGCTAGAAAATACGTAGCCGAATCCAGCCCCTGGGCATCGAAGAATTTGGCAAACCGGTAGAGACCCGAGATCGACTGCCGGTCTGGCTCCACCAGCAACACCGAAAGCAGTTCAGGCGATAGGTCAATCTGCCAGTCTTCCTGCAGGTATTGCTGAGCGGAAATCGAGCCCGGCTCAAAATTACTCTCTCTCACGTTGCTAAGCTGCCAGTAACTCGAGTTTGCATCGGCTATGTAGGTAGCAGTCTCCGCGAAGCTGCTAGACACAATAGTGCGATTGTCACCCACCTTATAACGCGTCACACCATAGAGCAGCTCACCACCTGGCGCGATAGCATTGATGTGAATGTATTCGTTACCGACTTTGCGCCACGTCCCCTGCTGGGACCCGATCGAATCATTGCCGCTCTGCTGCACCGCCTTGTTGCTCTGCGCGAGTTGCTCCAGCGGAGGCGCGATGAACTCTCCCAACAATAGACTCAATAGCATAATTAGCATTGTAGGCTTCAGTACAGACCAGACAATTCTCCATACGGTAACTCCAGCGGTTTGCAACACTATCAACTCATTATTGGACGCCAATATTCCAAGCCCGATTAGAGCTCCGCCTAGCGCGGTAAAAGGCAATAACTCATAGATGCTCGTGGGAAGTGTCAAAAGAATAAAACTGAGGGCGTTCACTAGCGAGTAATTTTCATCGGTATCGGCGATTTCTTCGGCGAGGGCGAATATCAGATCAATAGAGATGATAAGCGACACGACAACCAACATAGCAAGTAGCACGGTGTTACGAATATGCTTATCAATCTTTACCATGCTACTAGACTAGCCTTTCCTTAACGGGTGAGATAACGACTTACAATGGAGCAGCTGATGAAAAAGCGCGCTCAACTCGAACCACCTAGAGCGAACGATCTACCGAAGCTAGGGAATCGATAGCACAACCATGCTATGCCGATGAAGAGGGCATGCACCCACCACATACCCACCAAAGCGGGCAGGCTCTCTGAAGCGATCATATCCTTGGAAAACTGCAGCAATACAAAATAGGCAGCGTACAGAAAAGCCGCAGGCACCAACTTGCTGTAGCGGCCCTGACGTGGATCGACCTTGCTGAGGGGAACGGCAATAAGAGTAATAATTGGAATCAGCAGCATTATCGAAATTCGCCACTGTAATTCGGCTTGGTGCTCGGGTTGATTCGAACCAATGAGCTGCATCGTGGTGAGCGACTCCTCCTCTAGTATAGGCTCGATGCTAGTCGAATCCGGCAAGAGGATAGATTGCACATCGAACTGACCTATTCTGAAATCTAAGGCGCCGGGTGCCCCATCATACTGTAAAACATTCTCGAGGCGCATGAACCGAGCACCGGTATCAAGGTCAATCTCAGGTCGCGCCGACTCGGCAACAATGATTCGAGGGCTGCTCTGCCCCGCCTCATCCTCAGCACCACTAACCGCGACGAAGACATTTTTCAGCTGACGTTCGCCCGTCGCTGATACATCTATTCGCTCAGCATAGGTCACGCGACTGCCATCTCCGAAGCTTTGAAACTGTCCTGCGACTATAAGATCCAACTCGGTTAGCTGATCCTGATTCTGCTTCAACTGCTCGGTGTTCCGCACTCCCCAGGGCGCCAACAGCAGACTGAGCACTGCCACAACTAGTAATACAATCGACGAAGTTCCAAGCGTAGCCAACAAAAGCCTTCTGGGGCTAAACCCGCTACCGATCAAAATCACCATCTCATTGTCGGCGTACATCCGACCATAGGCCAATAAGATCCCGAGAAAGAGTGCTAGAGGAAGAATAATCAACAGGAAATCGGGCAATCTATAAAACATGAGCAAGAACAGGACATCCGATGCCAACTCCCCAGCCACTGCCTGAGAAAGATATTGGATGAAACGGCTGGTTAGCGCCACGACAAGAAGGATTAGCGTGACTGCAGCCATTACTTGTAGAATTTGCTTACTGAGGTAGCGGAATATGATCAAACTGTGGGCACGTCCGTTACTTGGAAGAGCCTACAGTTTACTCGAAACGGGAGTGTAGCGTTAGGCTGAAAAACCCGGCAGCACGAATCAAGCGACCTGAGATTCCTGACGTCCAAGCAATGCCTTGAATGCGGGCGGGACGTCTGCGATCTGATGCTTGTCGAAATCGAAGAATACGACACCCACCTTGCCATTGCATACCACCGTCTCAAGTGCACTGTTGGTGACTTGCAGGCCAATGTCGAATCCGTAACGATTGAAGCCGCTAACGCCTACATCAATGACAAGCATGTCATTGGCGAATGATTCCGAACGGTATTCAACTGCAAGATCGGTGACCACCATGCCTAAGCCAAAGATATTGCCTTCAGTAAAGCCAATACTCGCGAGAAACTGTAGCCTAGCCTCATGCAGGATTTTCACCATTGCTATGCTATCGAGGTGTTTTGCGTAATTCACATCACTGATACCAATACGACGTTCCATTCTGAACAAAAATTGATCAGGTGGGGTGACCTTTACTCTTGGCATTACTGCTCCCTTTGCACATTACTGCACCAACATTACTGAGACAGGCACAGATCGAATAGGTTCAGATTCTAGTCAATTTATCGGAAAAAGGTGACTTTTTTAAATTTTAAATTTCCCCCGCTTCCTCTTGGTGTATCGTTGTTGCTTAAGTGCCTGAATATCTTTAGGATTATCTCTCAATAGAATTCAAGCCATTTTCCGGCTTTAGCAGGGGCTCATCAAAACATGAAGTATTCAATCAAGACCGGTGCCACAGATAAGATTAATTCCGATTGCATCGCGGTCGTCGTTTGGAGTAAAGGAAACCTCAGTGAGGAAGCGCAACTCGCCGATAAAGTGAGCAACAAAGGCATTAGCAAGATCGTCCGCTCACAAGACTTCACAGGCACGCTAGGCCAGACACAACTGGTGCATAACCCTATTGGTCTAAAAAGCAAACGCCTGCTGTTACTTGGAGGCGGTGAGAGCAAAAAATTGGATGCCAAAAGCGCCGCTAAAATGCTCGCAGCCGGCCTCAAGGCTGTATTTGCATCGAACGCTTCTAGCGTCCACTTCGCTATAGCCAGCCTAAACGTGAAAGACCAGAGCGCCGCATGGATCTGTCAGCGTCTCGCTCAAGAAGCCGAAACAGCGAGTTATAGATATAACGAAACCATGAGCAAGAAAGGCAAGGCAGTCAGCGCGAAGCTGATTAGCGTCTCGCCCAGCAAGGGTTCGCGCAGGAAGTCATTAGAGGACGCACTCAAATCTGGCAGCGCTATTGGCAGCGGCATCAATCGTGCACGCCACCTTGGCAATCTACCCGGCAATATCTGCACGCCAAGCTATCTAGCCGACGAAGCCACCGCAATAGGTAACAAGCATAGCTCCATGAAGGTAAAGATTCTCGGCGAGAAGCAGATGCGTCGGCTGAAAATGGGTTCACTGCTTTCCGTCTCCGCCGGCTCGGCTGAGGAAGCAAAGCTGATTGTGATGGAATACAAGGGAGCCGAGGCGGATAGCAAACCCCATGTGCTGGTTGGCAAGGGAGTTACTTTCGACACTGGCGGCATCAGCCTGAAAGGCGGCGCTGCGATGGATGAGATGAAATTCGATATGTGTGGGGCGGCTAGCGTCATTGGCGCCATGGCGACCGTTGCTCAACTGAAGCTACCCATCAATATCGTCGGCCTGGTTGGAGCTGTGGAGAACATGCCTAGCAGCACCGCTACCAAGCCCGGCGACATCGTAACGAGCATGGCCGGTACAACTATTGAAGTGCTCAATACCGACGCCGAAGGTCGCTTAGTGTTGTGTGATGTACTTACCTACGCAGAACGCTACAAGCCGCGCAGTGTTATCGATGTTGCGACACTAACTGGAGCTGCGGTAGCGACATTTGGATCAACCGTTAGCGCCCTACTCAGCAACGATGACACACTAGCTGAAGCCCTGATCGCTTCTGGAAAGAGCAGCCTCGACCGCGTCTGGCCACTGCCACTTTGGGAAGAATACCAGAGCCTGCTAAACAGCAATTTTGCTGATATTGCCAATATTGGTGGCCCTCGGGCTGGAACCATTACTGCCGCATGTTTTCTCTCTAGATTCGCCGAGAAATTTAAATGGGCGCATCTGGATATAGCAGGCAGTGCTTGGCACTCCGGCGCACAGAAGGGCGCTACCGGACGTCCTGTCGCACTTTTGGTTGAATATCTGCGCCAACAAAAAGCCTAATCAAAAGAGCCTAGAAACCGTGACTCAAGTTAATTTCTACACACTCCCAAGCAGCGAGGCGCAATCTCGACTACTGTTTGTATGCAGGCTAACGGAAAAAGCTTACTCACTCGGGCATCGCATCCATATTCAGACGGAATCTGACCAACAATCGAAGCTGCTAGACGATCTGCTCTGGCAGTATGCAACCACCAGCTTCATCCCCCACAAATTATTAGACAGTAGCGACGACTGCCGCGACCCTGTTTCTGTGGGCACTAGCTTGGCAGGCACCAAACATGCCGATGTATTGATTAATCTTGGCAAGCAAACCAGTCCGGCGGGAGATCAGTTCAGTCGCATCAATGAAGTCATTAGTGCCGATTCCGCGAGCCTAGAGCAGGGGAGAAATAGATACCGCGACTACAAAGCGAAAAATTACCATATCGAAACCTTCAAACTCTGAACCCTCAAACCCTGAATTTTCAATGAATCACAGAATGCCGCTTAATCCGGCAAAGCCCTATCTGATCATGTATAATTGCGCCTTTTTTAAGCATGGCAAACACTCACCAGTATGGACAAAACCTACCAACCAAATCAGCTAGAAAGTCAGTGGTATAAGACCTGGGAAGAGCGTGGCTATTTCGCACCTCAAGACGATGGCGAGCCTTATTGCATTGTCATCCCACCTCCTAATGTCACTGGCCGACTCCACATGGGTCATGGCTTCCAAAATGCGATAATGGATGCACTCATCCGTTATCACCGCATGCTTGGTCGCTCTGCGCTTTGGCAGGTTGGTACCGATCACGCGGGCATTGCTACGCAAATGGTTGTGGAGCGAAAGCTAAACGCAGCTGGCTCATCGCGTCAAGAAATTGGCCGCGAGCAATTCGTGAAGAAAATATGGGATTGGAAAGAGGAGTCTGGCGGCATAATCACCGAGCAGATTCGTCGCCTTGGGTCCTCCCTAGATTGGACCCGAGAACGCTTTACCATGGACGAGAAACTGTCCGCTGTGGTTGAAAAAGTTTTCATCGAACTCTATGAAGAAGGTTTGATATATCGAGGTAACCGCCTCGTTAACTGGGACCCACAACTGCTTACCGCCGTTTCCGACTTAGAAGTAATCTCCGAGGAAGAAAATGGCTCGCTGTGGCATTTCCGCTACCCGCTAGCGGACGATACTGGCCGCCATGTAGTTATTGCAACAACCAGACCAGAAACTTTATTGGGCGATAGCGCGATCGCCGTCAATCCAAATGATGAACGTTATAAAGATTTAGTCGGGAAGTTTGTTGAGCTGCCACTTTGCAACCGACAGATACCAATAATCGCCGATGACTATGCCGACCCCGAATTTGGAACGGGCTGCGTAAAGATTACGCCAGCACATGATTTCAACGACTACGAAGTGGGCAAGCGTAATGATTTAGAGATCATCAACATACTCACTGACAAGGCCTGCATAAACCAGAATGCACCAGCGGCATATCAAGGCCTGGATCGATTCGAAGCACGCAAGAAAATCGTAGAAGACATGGAGGCACTGGGGCTCCTCGAAAAGATCGAACCACATAAATTGAAAGTGCCTAGAGGCGACCGCAGCGGCGTAATCATCGAGCCCTACCTGACCAGTCAATGGTATGTCGCCGTACAATCATTAGCCGACCCCGCAATCAAAGCCGTCGAGAATGGTGACATAGAATTTGTGCCCAAGAACTGGGAAAATACCTACTTCGCCTGGATGCGGAACATTCAGGATTGGTGCATCAGTCGACAACTCTGGTGGGGACATCGCATCCCAGCTTGGTATGACGAAGATGGAAAAGTCTACGTTGGCAAGACTGAAGCGGAGATCAGAGAGAAACACAATTTAGGTACCGATGTTTCTCTGCGTCAGGATGAAGACGTCTTAGATACTTGGTTTTCTTCAGCGCTATGGACATTTTCGACACTGGGCTGGCCAGATGAGCGTGAATTCTTCGACCGTTTTCATCCTACCGACGTTCTCGTGACCGGCTTCGACATCATATTTTTCTGGGTCGCCCGCATGATCATGATGACTCTAAAATTTACCGGTGAGATCCCCTTTAAGAAGGTGTACATAACAGGACTGGTCAAAGATGAGCAGGGACAGAAGATGTCCAAGTCCAAGGGAAATATACTCGATCCAATCGACATTATCGACGGTATTCAACTTGATGAGTTGGTGGAAAAGCGAACGGCAGACATGATGCAGCCACAGCTGAAAGCAAAGATCGAGAAGCAAACCCGTGACGCATTTCCTGACGGCATTGCAGGCTACGGCACCGATGCTCTGCGATTCACTTTCTATTCCCTGGCGACAACGGGCCGTGACATTAAATTCGACCTAGGCCGAACCGAAGGCTACCGAAATTTCTGCAACAAAGTCTGGAATGCTGCCCGTTATGTACTCATGAACTGCGAGGGCAAGACGGCTGTAGATGGCTCCAACATATCGCCTAAGCATCTATCGATTGCCGACAAATGGATCAGTAGCCGCTTCGAACAAACCGCATCGAGCATCGAAGATGCTATGGAGAACTACCGATTCGACCTTGCCGCTCAATCTTTGCAGGAATTTATCTGGAATGAATACTGCGACTGGTATGTCGAACTTTCTAAACCAGTGCTGTGGGATGAGGAAAATAACCCAAAAGAGGCTGAGGCGACGCGCTGGATGCTATTGAACATCATGGAGAAGAGTCTTAGATTATTGCATCCCTTCATGCCGTACATCACAGAAGAAATTTGGCAGCGAATTGCCCCCCTGTTAAATATCCAGGGCGAGAGCATCATGTTGCAGCCCTATCCACAGCCTGATGAGACGAAYRTCGATCAGAAYGCCGAGCAGAGCATAGAGTGGATYAAAGGCATCATTGTCGCCATTCGAAATATCCGTGGAGAGATGGAYATMTCACCTGCCAAGGCCATTCCAGTTTTTCTTAAYAAGGGAACAGMRAGYGAYCGRGYRARGCTCGAAGAATACCRYCCCTAYCTYGAGAARCTKGCRAARCTAGAAAGCATCCAATGGCTCAAWCCCAATGAGGAAGTRCCWGCKGCAGCCACTCAACTGTATGGCGATATCGARATYCTCGTGCCAATGGCTGGCCTTATCGATGTTGGCGCAGAGCGCGCTCGCTTAGAGAARGAAATAGCGAAGCTAGAAACYGGCATGAAGGTCGTATCTGGAAAGCTGAACAACAAGAARTTTATGRMSAATGCACCGGAAGCTGTTGTCACCAAGGAACGYGGAAAAGCRGAACARATGTCMTCCGCATTRAYGGCGCTGCAGGAAAAGCTTRAAGAGCTRTTRAAAATGTAAGANNNSKKKGKTKRYRKRGRGARAGSKGATTCAGCYGCGCARATCGCGAGGCATACTGAARACRATRYTCTCYTCAACYCCYTCTAACTCTTCTGGCTCTTGGTGACAGATTTCTCGTAGCCGCTCTACCACYTGCTGCACYAAAACTTCCGGSGCTGAAGCTCCAGCGGTAATGCCAAACTTCGACTTCCCATCGAACCATTTTGGGTCGATGTCCTCGACACTATCGATGAGATAAGATTCGCAGTTCAGTCTCTCCGCCAATTCCTTTAATCGATTTGAATTCGAGCTATTCGGCGAACCCACCACAAGCAGCAGTTCGCACTCTAGGGCCAGCTGCTTAACTGCGTCTTGTCTGTTCTGTGTCGCATAGCAAATATCTTTCTTGCGCGGCCCTTTAATCGATGGGAATCTCTCTCTGAGTGCATCGATCACCTTGGAAGTGTCATCCATAGACAGTGTAGTTTGAGTTACATAACTCAAATTTTCTGAATTATTCACTTTAAGATTCTTTGCATCATCCACGGACTCTACCAAGTAGATTTGTCCTCCAGCAGAATTGTCGTATTGACCCATAGTGCCTTCAACTTCCGGATGGAATTGATGACCGATCAACACGCACTCCCCACCTTCTTGGCTAAACTTCGCCACTTCAAGGTGCACCTTAGTCACTAGTGGACAGGTAGCATCGAACACCTTATATCCTTTGTTACGCGCCTCTTCTTTCACGGCTAGCGACACGCCGTGAGCACTAAAAATAACGATTGACGATCGGCCATGCTCATCTTTAAGGGGGATATCTGCTAGCTCATCAACGAAAATTGCTCCGCGCTTTCGCAGCGTGTCCACAACAAATTTGTTGTGAACCACCTCGTGACGGACATAGATTGGTGCACCAAAAATATCCAATGCTCGATTTACAATGTCTATTGCTCGGTCCACACCCGCACAAAACCCCCTAGGATTAGCTAAGCGTACGGATGTTGTAGTCGATGCATTATTTACAAGCTGCTTATTCACTGTGGCCTCGAACTCAGAATATTGAAAATATCTATACTTTTATTTCTACAGCTTCCACGTCGGCATCGATTACTGAATTGATCCGCGCCTTGAAAACTATTTCCTTGCCTGCAAGTGGATGATTAAAATCAACCACCACCATGAATTCTGTTAGCTCCGTGATAACGCCGGGAAGATCAAACCCACCAGCATCCTTAAACGACACAACAGCACCCACTTCGGTAGGTATCAAGTCATCTTCCAGTAAACTCTGGAACTTGGCAATGGGAAAGCGGTGTTTGTTTGCGGGGTTAATTTCCCCGAAGGCCTGCTCGAAGCCTAACGTAGACTCGATTTCGTCTCCCGATCTTAAGCCAAGCAATTCCTGCTCGAAGCCGGGCAACATGCTGCCATCACCCAAGCGAAAGCTTGCAGGTGACTGCTCGAAATTACTGTCGATTAGCTCGCCCGTGGTGAGCGCGAGAGAAAAGTGCAGGCTGACGAGTGAGCCAGTCGCTATACTTTGTGTTGCTTCAAGAGTCATTGCTTGATCCGAATCAAAATAATCAGCGGAACCGGGGCTTTCCTAAACGAAATCGCGATGCTCGCCCTCTCCATCGACATTAACGACGCAGCGTTGGCAGAGCGTCGGATGATCATCACTCTGGCCTATGTCCTCGGTATGGTGCCAGCAGCGCTCACACTTTTCATGCAATGAGGCAGAAACTACTAACTTCACATTGTCTAGATCGGTAGAACTTGAATCATCTGGAGCCTCCGACAACGGGTGTACTGCTACCCTGCTCACGATCAAGGCGAACTTCAGCTCGGATTTCAAGCTGGCTAGTGAGGTAGCAAGTACATCGTCGCAATAGATATCGACTTCCGCACTCAAACTGGCGCCAATTTCCTTTGCCGCTCGCTTCGCTTCCAACTCTTTATTCACCGCGCTCTTTACCGCGAGTAACTGCTGCCAGAAAGCATCGTCAAAAGCGCTCAATTCTGGGTAGTCGGAAACCGCATCAGCAAAGTTAGATAAAAACACCGACTCCTCTCTAGCACCCGGAATATTCTGCCATATCTCATCGGCTGTAAAACTGAGTATCGGTGCAATCAGGCGACTGAACATCTCTAGAATATGAAACAGCGCCGTCTGTGTCGAACGCCGCGCCAAGCTATCAGCTTGAGTGGTGTACTGTCTGTCCTTGATAACATCGAGATAGAAGCCACCGAGCTCAACCACACAAAAGCTATGGATTTTCTGATATATATTCAGAAAGTTGTAGTTATCATAGTGCTCGATAATCTCTTTCTGCAGCTGCTGACACTGTCGAGTTATCCAGTAGTCGACGGCGATCATCTCCTGCGCCGCTACTTGATCTTTCTCGGGATCGAAACCATTGAGATTGGAAAGCATAAATCTCGAGGTATTTCGAATTCTACGATAGGAATCAGCAACTCTCTTAAATATCTCATCCGATACCGTCATCTCACCACGATAATCTGTGGCGGCAACCCAAAGGCGTAGAATATCGGCGCCATACTGCTTAAAAATTATATCTGGCGCGACGGTATTGCCCAAGGACTTCGACATCTTCTTACCGTCTGCATCAACGAAGAACCCGTGTGTTAACACTTCCTTGTAAGGGGCCGACCCGTTCATTGCCACGGCCGTTTTCAAGGAGGACTGAAACCATCCGCGATGCTGATCCGAACCTTCCAAATAGAGATCTGCCGGATAGCTTAACTCCTCTCTTTTAGCCAGGACAGAATAATGACTCACGCCTGAATCGAACCAGACGTCGAGTGTGTCGGTGACCTTCTCGTAATTCGCCGCGTCGTCGCCGAGTAATTCCTGCGGATCTAGCTCGAACCATGCCTCAATGCCGGCTTTCTCGATACGCTGCGCTACCTGCTCTATCAACTCGCTAGTCCGCGGATGCAGAGCCTGGGTTTCCTTGTTGACGAATAGAGTAATAGGCACGCCCCAAGTACGCTGGCGTGAGATACACCAGTCAGGGCTGCCCTTCAACATGAGTTCGATGCGCGCCTTGCCCCAATCGGGAACCCACTTAACATTTTCGACCGCGGCCAAGGATTTACCCAGCAGGTCTTTCTCGCTCATACTAATAAACCACTGCGGCGTAGCGCGGTAAATCAGAGGAGTCTTTGTTCGCCAACAATGCGCGTAGCTGTGAGTGATCTTATCCAAGGCGACTAACGCCTTCACATCACGCAGCTTCGCGATTATGTCTTCATCCACCTTGTACACGTGAGCGCCCGCGAAATCACCAGCCGCTTGAGTAAAGACACCGTTTTCGTCGACAAGGTTCAACGTGCCTATACCGTAGTGTGCACCAACATTAAAATCGTCGACGCCATGATCCGGTGCTGTATGCACAGCTCCAGTACCAGCTTCGGTAGTTACGTGCTCACCTAAAATCAGCGGCACTTCTCTTTCGACGAAGGGATGCTTAAGGATCTGATTTTCCAACTGCGCCCCAGTCGCTTGTGCCACCACTTCGAATGACTCACATTCGTAACGGATCATGATTTTTTCAAGCATGTCTTTCGCGACAACAAGTAGCTCAGCGCCTTGATCGAGTTCGCAGCGAACCAGGGCATAGTCTAATTCGGCGTGCAAACAGACTGCTTGGTTCGATGGCAACGTCCACGGCGTGGTCGTCCATATAACAACAGATATAGATTCACCGTTATCAACAACCGAGCCAGAAGCTGAAAACGCAGCTAAAAATGCAGCTCTATCTCGCGGCGCGAAACGCACATCTATCGCGAAGGAATCTTTGTCCTGATATTCAACCTCGGCTTCCGCTAGCGCAGAGGCTCCGACAACACTCCAGTAAACGGGCTTGTAGCCTTTAACTAAATGGCCTTTCTCTACGATTTTACCCAGCGAGCGTACGATGTCAGCCTCGGTCTCGAAGTCCATCGTCAGATAGGGGTTTTCCCAATCACCAAATATACCAAGACGAATAAATCCCTTCCGCTGAATATCTACCTGCTTCGAAGCATATTCTCTACAAGCCTTACGAAATTCGGCATGAGATATTTTTTGACCAGCTTTGCCTTTTTTCTTTTCTACGTTGTGCTCAATGGGTAAACCATGACAGTCCCAGCCAGGTATATACGGTGCATCGAAGCCGTTCAAGGACTTAGCCTTCACGACAAAGTCTTTAAGCGACTTATTGATCGCGTGGCCTAGGTGCAACTCACCGTTTGCATAGGGAGGGCCATCGTGTAATACGAATTTAGGCTTACCCTTGTTTTTTTCCGCAATACGCTTGTAGAGATCGAGCTTCTGCCAATTTTGTAACATAGCAGGCTCCCGCTGAGCCAGATTGGCCTTCATCGGGAAATCGGTATACGGTAGGTTTAATGTATCTTTGTAATCACTCATAGCTTGAACTGCACGCTGCGTTGGTATCTTCAGTTATGTATCTGTTAATAGTCGAATATTCTTAACTAGTAACTCCAAAAAGCTTTCTTACTTGTTCAACGTCGGCGCTGATCTGTTGCTTCAACTCTTCTAGACCCGAAAACTTCGTCTCTTCCCGTATCTTCTGACGAAAAATGACCTCTATCGTCTTCCCGTACAGATCTTCGTTGAAATCCAATATGTGGGCCTCTAACAAAGCCTCTCCCGATTCCGTTACCGTGGGGCGATAGCCAATATTAACCGCTGCGGGCCGGTACTTGTCGGCTAGTCTAACTTCGCAGGCGTACACACCGTGCAAGGGAATGCGCAAGCGCTGTGGGTTGATATTGCAGGTTGGAAAACCCATGTCGGTACCAAGTTGCTTACCCCGTACTACTTCGCCCTTGATGGAATAAGGCCTGCCTAACAATTGTTCAACGAGGCTAAAATCAGCCTTGGCTAACTGCTCCCTTATAAAGGTGCTACTGATTCGATGCCCGTTACGCTCGTAAGCCGCCGTTTCTACCACCTCGAAGCCAAACTGCTGACCTGCGTCGCGCAGTAGAGAAAAATTGCCCTTGCGCTGATGACCGAAGCGAAAATCGTTACCGACGATAAAACTCTTAACYCCCAATCCCTYGACCAATATATCTGCGATGTARTCTTCAGCGCTCAATTCACTGAGYTGTCGGTCGAACTTCAGTTGAAATACGAAGTCGATTCCGAAGCTTTCCAATAGCTCTAATTTYTCCTGCAARATCGTCAGTCTCGCTGGACAACTGTCGGCATCCCCGGCAAAGAACTCTTCAGGATGAGGCTCGACTAGTATAACGAGGGACGGCAAATCGAACTGTTCTGCCTTCTTTTTTAGTTGATCCAGTATTAGCTGATGCCCTAAATGCACACCATCGAATTTGCCGATAGTGGCAACGCAGCTTTCTTGAAGCTGAGAGAAGCGATTCGTTTCTTCGAAGATGATCATTGCAAGGGAGTCTCTGAGGCTACGGCTCGGAAAAGCGCGGAATTATACTCTTTTATAGCCAAATCAGCCAGAAACAGGCATGAAGTCCAAGTCTTTGTAGCTCGCTGGGATGAATAGGGTGCTATGCCGCTGTATCGGAATTTTCTGCCAATTTATTCGGCTTAAAACCCGCCAGCCCCTTCTTGAACAGAACTGTCGCCAGCACCAGCAGAAGAACGATAAGCACGCCCTGCCCGACCAGTGTATTGACCACGGAAATTGTTTCGGGCCTAGTAGAGATAAAAATCAGATTGATCAGCGTGGCCAATGCCATTACGGACATCAGTGCAGAACCAATGAGCTGGAATACAGCGAGTACTTTGTTCATGTTTAGGCACTATCCTGCAGTTTATGAAACGACATGAAATGCTCATAGCCATCGGCACCTAGRAATCGGCTAAGAGTCTTCGCGTCCGTCTTGCGAGCATCTACTATAATGAGCCCCTCTAGGGAGTCACTAAAATTAGGGTGTATRTTAAAGCAWGCAAGCTTACCATTTACCGAGAGRTAATGGCGCAAAAGTACTGGAACAGCCTTGCCSGGATCACAGCGTCCTAYCAACTTRCTCAACATCTTTATATTCGACAACTCAGYGAGCATCTCGTTGGTCCACACRCGATTCATGATCTTATGCGGCGTTATGGGCTTTACTAGCTGATCGAATTCGCTTGCCTTGAAATTCATCATCATCGTATCRGCGATAAGAGCGCGAGCAAGGTCGCTRTACTCTCTCGATATACTCACCGARCCAAACAAGGTGTGATACTTRGGTCTCTCTACCAAGATCCTRCCGATACCTCGCCAAAGTARATTAAGCGACACCGGCTTCTTCTGGTAATCGGGATGAATAAAGCTCCGCCCCATCTCTATTGCTGAGCCCAGTCTATTGATGAAGGCCTCATCGTATTTATACAGCGAGCGACTATAGAGCCCCTTCACGCCATGTTCGGCAACGATCTCATCCACGAGGCCCACTCGATAGGCGCCGGCGATTCTACAGGCGGCCTTATCCCAGAGGAAAAGGTGTAGATAGTGCGGGTCGAACTCGTCAGAGTCTTTCGACAGACCTGTGCCCTCGCCAACGGACCGAAATGTAATCTCCCGCGCGATCGCAATCTGCTCCATGATAGGCCCGAGCCTGTCATAAGGCGCGCAATAGACGTCAAACTCCTTATGTTCGATCAGTCGAAATTCTTCAAGGTCGGCAATAGCGGAAAGCAATTCTGCGCTACCACTACTCGAGCTAGAATCGGCCACTGATTGGTGTTTCATGCCCGGCAGCGTTATCGGCTCTCTTACCAAGGCATCGGTGCTCACCCGCAGGTAATCGGTAATCGCCTTAGGGCTACGCAGCAGCCTAAGCTCTGCCGCAGGAATCGGTCGACCGAATCGTAGTTCTAGTTTAAATCCTTGCTTGTTTGCCAACTGACGAGGTAGCAATGCAGTTCGCAGCCTGGGATGAATCATACCGGCGGCATAGAATAGCCGGCTGTTGGTGCCACCGACATGAACCGGCAGACAAGTTGCTTGATAGCGTTTCAATAATTGACCTGCCAAGCGGTTCCAGGAACGGTCCTGAATTCTGCGATGACCGTGCTCATAGGCGGACACCATTCCTGCTGGAAAGATCAACACGGCACCTTCATTCTTAAGATGCTTGTGAACTTGCTTAATACTGGACACATTACCCGCAGCCGCATCACTCGATAGGACATCTACTCCGATAAAGAGTTCGGCAAGTTCTGGAATTCTTCGCAATAACTCGTTGGTCAATACTTTCAAGTCAGGCCGGATATCCGAAATCACCTTGGCTATCGCCACCCCCTCAAGGCCGCCTAGCGGATGATTCGCCACGATCAGGACAGGGCCGGTGCGCGGTATTTGTTCTAGGTTCGACGCATTGACCAGATCAAGGCTTACACCGAGGGCATCGAGGGTGTACTGCAAAAACTCTTGAGTTGTACATCCCTCTGGTCGCCCATCATATATTTGTGCGAGACGATCGAGACCGAGCACCTTCTCGATAACGGCGGATACAATTCGTGGCTTAAAGGGTAAGCGGCAGGGATTAGTCATTTTGCGGATACTGCTTCACTAAATTATTCTCAAAGCGCCAAGCGCGATATAGGGCCATCAATCCCGGAGGCCTGGCGCCACGTTTGCGGCTTATGTTACCCAATTTAAACAGCGTATGATATTGCTGCAACAGGGTTTTAATCGCCGTGCTTAACCCCGCGTTTCTATCCCATATGTTAATGGATTCAGAGCTTGCTCCATTTATCTCTATAATGTTGAAATCCACTCCGGCGCTCAAGCTTTCTACGTTCTTAAATTTTACGTCTAGGCGTCCATAATAGAAACCTGGTATATCCTCAAATATTTTATCGAGGGATTGTGACAGCTTCTGGTCTATCAACTCAGCCGCATCTCGAAAAACCGCACCTCGACAATGACTAGCCGAGAATACAAGCCTGTAGGGCTCGCCCTTCGCGATGACATCATGCCAACGGGACGCGTGCCGATTTCGATACAGATGCAATAATTCGCCTGCCCGCGAATCCGCTGCGATTAGCTCTGAGAGCCGCCTCTGCCCATCACCCACTACATAGGGCGTGTACTTCAAGGTAAGAGAGGTAATCTCTCCTCGCTCCTTCTCAGGATCGCGAACATAGAACACCCCAGCTTCCGCATCCCATTGGCTCAACTTCTGAAATTGAATGCAACCACCCTCGGGAAATCCCTGTAAGTACTCCTGCAGCTCGGCTGCATCATTGAGTAACCTAACCCCCGCACCCCGACAACCTATATTCGGCTTCCCGACCACGGGGAATTCCAAGCCTGCCACACTCAACGCCTGTTTCGCCTTTTCGCACTGGCTCTCGAGGGGCTGCCCAGTAACCTCGAACAGTATCCAAGGCAGAATCCACTGGCGAGCCGTATCTCCCGCCAGATCGAACACTGCCGATTTGGACACCCCGACCATGCCTGACAGGGGAATCCCTGGGTTTGCGATAAGCGGAAGACTCAAACTTCGATAACGCACTGCTAGGAGTAACCATTGAATAACTACTGGCACATAAATCAACCACATCGGCCAAAATTCGAAGAATGAAGTACTACGCCCCGAGTTGTCGAGTGCGGGCATGCCAACAGGTACGTAGCTGACAGAATCTGTAGTGGATTTTGGCAAAATCTGTAGGAATTTCCTTCAGTCAATGGGTAGCAGACCGGTTCGCTCCGATTTTGTTCCGGCTTCTATCACCAATACTGTTACGCAGCTGTTTGGGAAGAGGCGCGATTATCGCATTCGTACAAGAAAGCCTCAATCAGACTAAGCTGATATTCGCAGTTGTGTTACAGCAAAGCTTTTCAGAACTAGGCGGTATTTCTGCCGATAGCTATTACAGTAGCGTAGCCGTCAGGCCCGCTGTTATTATCTATTTAGCAACGCACATGGAAAATCTACAGCATGCTCGGAAAAATACTATTAACTCTTGCGGTGATGATTATCGCCTTCTTCTTTGTGCGCCAACGCGACATGAAGGGAACAACTAAGCCGACTAGGAGCACTTCACCTCTTGAGCAACCACAGGATAAGACTACTTCACCAGCAGAAAGCAACCTGTCCGCCGATCTGAGGCTGGGCGCCTACATGTTCCTCGTTTTGGTGATCGGCTTAGGTGCTGCGCTGTATTATTTTCAATGGCAGGACGATCACTCTATTTTAACGGTGCGACTGCATAGCGACGGCCAAGCTGAAGCCATTGTGTACCATGTGTATAAATTTCAATTGGCGGAACGCTCCTTCACAACCTTAGAAGGCATCCTCGTCACGGTAGCGAGCAGCGAGCGCATGGAAGTCGAAGGTCTATAGCGACTGAATAAGGAAAACAGCATCAAGGAAAAATCCAACAAGGCAATAACCGGTGGTGGCTTCAAGGCCATACAGTACGTACTATCCTGCGCCCAAAAGGTGGGTACTCGCAAGTTAGCCAGTGCCGTACAGTCAAAAAACACCTGCAAGGCCTGCGCCTTTGGCACCGGAGGGCAACGCGGCGGCCTGCACAATGAATACAGTAACCGCATAGAGATCTGCAATAAAAACATCCAAGCACAATTGAGCGATATTCGAGATCCGATACCGCCGCAGATATTCGAACAAAACAGTATCAGTGAACTCGGTGAACTTAGTCCCAAGCAACTCGAGGATCTTGGCAGGCTGGCGAATCCACTGCACAAATCAGCGCATTCCGATTCTTACGAAGCGATAAGTTATGATCGCGCCTTTAAGCTCATCTCTGAACGACTGCGTTCTAGCGACCCTCTGCGCAGCTTTTTCTATGCCTCTGGCAGATCATCGAATGAAGCCGCCTTTGTTCTGCAACTATTTGCACGCCTCTACGGTTGCAACCACATCAACAACTGCTCCTATTATTGCCATCAGGCTTCAGGAGTCGGCCTAAACCACAGCATCGGCAGCGGAACCTCAACCATACAATATGGCGACCTGCACAAGGCGGACCTAATATTTGTATTCGGTGCAAACCCTGCCTCTAACCATCCTCGCTTCGTTAAAGTGCTGCTCGAATGCCGGCAACGCGGCGGCCAAGTAGTCGTAATCAACCCAGCGCGCGAGGCTGGTCTGGTGCGCTTTGCATCGCCTAGCAACTTCAAATCTATGATTACTGGTGGCGGAGAGGTTGCCTCACACTACATACAACCGCATATCGGTGGCGATGTTGCTCTGATTAGCGGCATGGCGAAATACCTAATCGAGGCTGACCTCATTGACCGGAATTACATCGACTCTTATTGCGAGCAATTCGATAACTACTCACAGTTCATAGCCGAGATTAGCTGGACAGTAATCGAGAGTGAATGCGGACTGGAGCGATCGCAGATTGAGTCACTTGCCAATCTCTATGCGCAAAGTGAAAGAACAGTCTTCTCTTGGGGCATGGGGCTCACCCATCATCACAATGGCACTGACAATATCGAAGCCATCGCTAGTCTGGCCCTGCTACGCGGCATGATTGGTGGCGAGGGCAAGGGTTTACTGCCACTGCGAGGACACAGTAACGTTCAGGGCGTTGGCTCCATGGGCGTCACCCCTGCGCTAAAGGCAGAGGTGTTTTCTGCAATCGAGAAAGAATTTGCAGTCGAATTACCGAAGTACGAAGGCATGGACACCTTAGCCTGCATTCAAGCAGCCGCTAGAGGAGAAATCGATTTCGCCTTCTTACTAGGCGGCAATCTGTTCGCAGCCAACCCAGACACCAGCTTTTCAGAGAAGGCGCTGAACCGGATTCCGTTCAAGGTTATGATTAACTCCACACTGAATCAGACCCACCTCAATGGGGTCGAGGGTGAAAATCTAATCTTGCCTATTCGAGTGCGCGACGAAGAGACACAGGCGACGACTCAAGAGTCCATGTTTAACTATCTGCGCATGAGTGACGGCGGCTTCGATAGAATCAAGTCACTGCGCTCGGAAGTCGATATAATAAGCTCCATCGCGGCAGCGGTAATAGACCAAGGCACCTTAGACTTTCGAGAATTCCTTCGCCATGATTCGATCCGCAAGGCAATCGCCAAGCTGATACCTGGGTTTGCAGCACTCGCCGATATCGATAAAACTAAAACAGAGTTCCATATAGAGGGTAGGCACTTAAGCCAGCCGCACTTTGCGACGAAGTCTAGCAAGGCCCGGTTCTGTGTACCTTCGCAAACCTCTTGGAACACCAAGGCTACACAGAATACCAATCAGTTCACTCTCACCTCGGTACGCAGTGAAGGTCAATTCAATACCATCATCTACAGCGAGGAAGATGTGTATCGCCGGCAGTCACATCGGCAGCTGCTGTTTATTAGTGCGGATGATATAGAGAAACTCGAATTGAAGGTCCAAGACAGGGTCGACGTGAGCAATGCGACAGGTACACTCAGTAACTTAGAACTGGCCCTTTACGATATAAAGCCAGGCAATGTGATGTGTTACTTCCCAGAAGCCAACGTCCTTGTGCCGCAATCTGTGGACAAGAGGAGCCGAACCCCCTCTTTTAAATCAATTTCTGTTTCGATCAAAAAAGCAGCGGACTGCGTCGCCTCATAAACAATGCACTTGCTAACCCGCGTCACGTTCACGACGCCTATCGGAGGCAGGCTGTAGCGCAAACTCAATCATGTGATCGAAATCACCATCCACATTAATCATTACTAGCTCACTGTTTTCCAAGACAAATACTGACACTGCTTCTAGGGAATTCCGCTCTAGGTCCATACCTACCAACACCCTGACTTGCTCGCCTTTTTTACGCACCTTAACAATGGTTTCCCAGTGCAAGTTCTTACCCCTAGAGCGCAGCGTTTCCGAAAAATCTATGTCGTTGAAATCTATTTCCTGGCCCGCTGATTCTACATTGTATATTGCGACCTGCACGTGATCGAGCTCTGAGATATCCGCCTCGTTCAGAGTTATCACATCCAAGAAACTGAGCATACTATTGCCAATCGATAGGGCGAATTCTTTCTCAAGAGAGATGTAGGGAATCTGCTCCTCTATCGAGCTTCGGGTAGATCTGAAGGAGCTATCGCTGAATGACATACACGCAGCTAGTTGAGTGAGAACTATGACTAGTAAGATTTTTTTCATGATTACAACCTCTTTTCAGCAGTGCGCTATTAAGGAAAACAGCGCTGGCCATAGCTAATTTAGTTATCAGCCACTTCTAGATCGATGAGTTCATCGAGCTGAAAGCGACGCCCAAGAGCGCTGATATCATCCGTACTGATATCACCAACGATGTTTACTAGAACTGTCTCTCCCGGCTCAGCTACCATGATAGCGATGCCGTAAATAACATCTGCATCAGCTGCCAACCTGAAATAGATGTCCACGTGGCTCTCGTCTTCTCGCACCCTAACAACTCGATCCCAGCCTGCAGCATCCAAGTCTTCAGCCATTGCTGACATAGAAGAGGCAACCTGACCAACATCAATGTCATCGCTCTCAAAAACGTTTACGGTAACCCGAATTAACTTGGAGATAAAGTCAGCGGCCTCCTCATCCTGATTGCGTATGAGATTGGTAATCATTTTGAGCAACGGAGTTTTCAAGCTAATCTCTACGGTAGGCTCAGTTGCCGCTATCGCAGTAAGCGTAGAGAAATCTACGTAGCCCGGATGACTCTCCAGGTCACTGTCTGCCGCCAGCACTACAGGAATAAGGCTCAAACAAAACAACGGTGCCAATACATTCTTAAAAATTTTCATAATATGTACCTCGCATTAAACTACTTTCCAAATCTAAGTAACTATTCTTCGCACACTGAACATTCGCTAATTAATTATGTGCGCAGAAATCTAAATCGGTCCATTCTGCAATGGATCATTCTGTCTGCTCCTTGCCCTCTGAAACGAGGCATTAATGGAATCTTGTAAAGGCGTTACCAGAAAGCGATTGCCAATCATCACTTCGGTACGCAGGCTAACTTGATTCAAATAATCGATGGCTACATTCAATTCCTGCAAAGCCAGCGCAATGTCTTCCGGGCTATACTGCTCAACCGGCTCGCTAGCGACCAACTGACCTGGCTCTTCAATCGGCGTCACTACACTGAAGCTAACAGCGACGGCTACAACAGCAATCAATGCAGCAGAGACTCCGTATCGAAAATAGAGCGGCACAGTATTTAACAACACAGCGATCTGAGTAAGCAGCGAACCTTTACTCACATCTTCTTGCCCCTGCCGCCCGGATTTCATCGAACTATGGACAGGTTCTAACACAAGATCTTCACATTCGATCTGTGGCATCTCCATTACTGCATCTTGCACAGTTTGCGCGTAGCGGAATTCACTGGCGCAAGCAGAACAATCCTGCACATGGGACATGAATACACCCTGTTGTGCTTCGCTTAAATCACTATCGAGATAGCCGTCTATCTGCAGTTGAAT
>JAESUV010000209.1 GCA_016762975.1 Gammaproteobacteria bacterium
GTCGCCGGTGATCCAGCCCTAATCGAATACGACAATCTGATAGAGCTCTTCGGCGACAATGAATATCTCATCGTCGGCTTTGAGGCCGCCTCTCATGAGGCCGATATATTTAATGCGGACACGTTACGCGACATCGCTCGAGTTTCAGATTTCCTCGAATATCATGAGTTCGTAACACAGTTACGCTCCATTACAAACTTCCAATATATTCATGCTAGTGATGACGATCTTCGCACTGACTATTTGATCGAAGATGTTGAAGACCTAATCGGCAACACTGCCGCGATTGCCAATACAAAGAATATTCTGAACAAYGAAACCCTTGCTTTAGATACTTTGATTACTAGAGATTTTCGTCATACMAGARTTGCTGCTAGGGTTGAATACAGYARCGAAACATCAGAGTCGAAAGTAAAATTRGTCCARGATCTCTATCGCTTCGTNNNAGAAGAAAATCTAAGTTCCGACAGTTACATTCTTCATCTCTCCGGCTACCCGCTAGCTCAAGARCGYTTCGAAACCGTTTCAGCGGAAGACGTCGCCGTGTTGATACCAGTRATGGTTGSGCTGATGGTGTTAATACTGTTTTTYAGTTTTCGATCCCTGTGGGCSACTATCGCACCGTGGCTGGTGATTGCCTGTGGAATTTTATTGGTCCAGGAAATACAAGGCTATCTAGGCATTCCTCACWCAACCGTCGATAGCGGAGCCTTRGCTCCGACGCTGATAATYATCGGAATCGGGATAACCGTACATGTATTGYTAGAATTYKTTMACTATATGCACGCTGGCTGCGATGGYATCGAAGCGGCTCGCTCTACCATCATTAATATTTGGCGCCCAGCATTCTTCACGGCAATTACTACGGCGTCTGGCTTCTTTGCACTCGCTATCACCAAAATCTTGCCCATTAGAGAGTTCGCTCTTCTAGGAGCAATGGGTTCAATCATACTCTTTCTATTTGCGCTGACAGTTCTGCCCGCCGTACTCAGCTTTATGAAAAAGATCCCAGCAAATACCACTAGGGTTTTAGATGCCGGATTCATTTCTAAAATTACAAGAAAAGTTCCAGACTTCACATTAAGAAATAGAAACAAAATCCTACTCGGCGGCCTAGCCGCTTTATTATTTTCTATTTGGAACATACCCAACATTGTCATCGATTCGAACTACGTGACTCTTTTTAAAGAGAGTAGCCAGACGCGGCAAGATATCGAGTACTTCGATGATGTCTATCGTGGCATGATGAATTTGGACATCATCCTCGACTCCGGCGAAGAAGACGGCATTAAGGATCCGGCTTTTTTGGTACAGCTAGATGAAATACAAAATTGGTTGCAGCAACGCGAAACACTGGGACCAATCAATTCCATGGGCGATTATCTCAAAGAGATAAACCAAGCTTTGAATGGCGACGATCCAGAATTCTATCGCCTACCATCTAGCCGAGAAATGACCGCTCAGCTTCTTCTCTTATATGAAAGTTCAGGTGCGAACGAGGACCTTTCTGACATTAAGGACTTTGATAATCGCTACGCGAGACTCGTTGTTCCCGTAGTGAATATGCAAGCATCCGTAATGCAAGCTGAATTAGAGAGCATCGAAGCCTATCTGAGTGAAAACCATCCACGCCTTCAAGCAGTTGTTACCGGCACGATGGCCCTCTATACCGTACAAGACACCTATATATCTGAAGGGATGGCTCTGTCCTTCTTAATCGCGCTGGGGGTTATCACACTCTTCTTTATTGTGCTGTTCAAATCGGTTAAGTATGGCCTTTTATCCATTATTCCAAGCGTATTACCGATCGTGTTGGCTGGGAGCATTGCTGGATGGCTAGGGATTTCATTGGATCAGAGTGCGGTCATCGTATTTGCCATGACAATGGGTATAGCCGTGGATGATGCTATCCATGTCATGAGCCGCTATCTTCTCGCCAAAGGTGAGGGTGCAAGCACAAAGCAATCTATTGCTAGAGCTATGAATGAATCTGGTCGAGCGGTAGTCTTTAGTTCTATAGTCCTAGTATTTGGATTCAGCGTTCTGTGTTTCGCTTCATTCACTACCATTATTTATGTAGGCTTGTTTGGATCAATCATAATGACACTAGCGCTGGTTGGCGATCTCGTCATGCTACCCGCTATACTTTATTGGGCCGATGGTTCCGAGGATGAACAAACGACCTCGGTCACTGCGCAATAGACTTCTTAGATAAGGTCCTGTAAATATGAAATCGCGACTCGCTAATAAAGCGGCAGTTTCGGGAGAGTAAAATATGGTTATTCGCGGTCATTCAATACGCAATCTCGCTGCGGTACTTTGCGTTTCCTGCACGTTATTAGCGCCGCTTTCCGTCTCAGTTGCTGCCGAGTACTCTGCAGAAGAAGTCATACGCCTATTTGATGAGCGCTACGATGGCGATTCTTCCATTACTGATATTACTATGGTGCTTATTGATAAAAGAGATAGGCAGCGAATTAGAAATCTAAAACTCTATTCCAAAGACTATGGCTTGGACACAAAAACCTTGTCTCTGTTCGAATCACCTGCCGACATTCGCGGCACTGCGTATCTAAATTTCGACTGGAATGAAAGTCTGCGCGACGATGACTCCTGGCTCTATCTCCCAGCCCTGCAAAGAGTAAAGCGACTAGCAAGTAGTGATACATCAGATTCGTTTCTCGGCAGCGATTTCACCTATGCCGATATCAATGGCTTCGAGATCGATTGGTACGACTACAGCTTCATCAATGAGTCCGAGATGGTAGATGGCGAAGACTGCTGGGTTATTGAAATGATTCCCAAGCCCGAATTCAAGGATCGCGCCGAAGAGGCAACTGGCTACTCAAAGATGCAGAGCTGGATTAGTAAAGAAAAACTTATACAGCTTCGCGGCCAAGCTTGGGAGCTTCGGGGAAACAGGATCAAGTTCTTCACTTCTTCCGAAGTAGAACTAATCGAGGATATTTGGACCGTAAAAAGGCTACAAGCCATCACTACCCGAAATAATCGGCAGGAACACGCGAGCATTCTGCAGATAAATTCCATCGATTACAACGCTGAGGTCACCGATGATCAATTTACTACCGAGGCGATGCAACGGGGACTCGACTGAGGCTAATCACGGTGGCAGCAAATGCAGTGAAATGTTTTTCTCAAGGCCGCTATCACTTATTGCTAGCCTTTCTAACAATTTTTTGTATTCGGCCAAGCCTGGCACAGAATGATTTCTTCAATGCCATTGATGTCGAGATTGAGACTAATGATTCCCGGGCTAACGAAGCTTTCTCTCTGATAGGATGGGTTACACAGAAAGTTTCACAGGGGATAGAGCGCCCCGGCGTATTATTCTCCCGACAGGATCGCAATCTGAATAAGATTGAAACCAGCCTCTTTGCTCAACTAGACACAGCCATTGGCAAAGGTTTCGGTTTTCGCATTAGCGGCAAGGCTTATCATGATGAAGTCTACAGACTCAATGAGGGCATCGACTACAGCTCTGACGAGACGAATGAATTCCGCAACCGCTTCGAGGTCCGAGACTTCTATATAGAGAAGCAATACGACAATGGTTTTTATTTCAAGCTAGGCAATCAAATACTTGCTTGGGGATTGGCCGAGTATTCTCGAGTTACCGATCTAATCAATACCGAAGACCAATACACCTTCGCGCAACAGGATTTAGAAGATATTCGCCTGCAAGTTCCCGCCGCACTGCTTAGTTACAGCACTGGAGAATGGACCTTCGATGGCGTAATCACGTACCGCGCCAACAAAAACTATACAGCGCCCATTGGCGATGAGTTCGATCAGTTTGTCGCCTTGCGTCAAGCGGGCATAACAATCGAAAGAACCTCTCCGGATACCGAGGAGGAGTTTTTTTTCAGAGCCTCAACTCATCTCAGTCAGGGGGACCTGCAGTTTGTCGCCGGTGAGTTCAATAACAATGCATTAAGTCTAGAAGAAATAACTGCCGTGCAATCGGTAAATCCGCGATTTCAATACGGCCAGAATCGCATGCGCGCTTTCGGTGTAGCTGCAAATTGGGCCGACGGTTCCTGGCTGTACTTTGGTGAACTAGGTCTACACTTAGACAAGGCCGTGATTCCTAATCGAGACTCAATATTTCGACAGCTAGATGGATGGGATGAGAAGGATCAGGTCTTATCCGTATTCGGGGTTGAGTACAACGGTTTCAGAAATCTGCTACTGACCTTCGAGTTGGATAGTACACGCACTAAAAACCATGATGAATTTATGTATGCTGACAAGAACCAAACCAGTTTCGGCGCGCGGCTTTACTGGACTGCGATGAATGAAAAGCTAACAGTAGTTGCAGTACGCAACGAATTAGCGAACGACGCAGGCCAGGTTAGCAGAATTTCGGCGGACTATAACTGGTCCGATGCCGTGGAGGTAGGACTGTTATGGGTAGACTACGGCAGCAATCGAGACTCCATTTTTTACAATTTTCGCAACAACGATATCTTGCAAATTCATTTGCGCTACAACTTTCAAAACTAATTCTTTGAAGGAAATGATATTGACCGACACGCTGAAAACAGGCTCCCTAACTATCGAGCCCCATTGCCTTGCGAATCAATTGATTCTTGATTGGCGCCATCTTGTCTACTGCGCTCATTCCCATGTTACGTAGCCAACGTACACCGAGATCTTGTTGTGCGAAAAGCCGCTTGAAGCCCTCCATCAACCACATCATCGAGAGATTGTTGCCTTTACGCCTACGTTGGTAGCGAAGCAGCACGGTAGGGTCAGCGACAGATCTACCTGCCTCGATACCGCGCTGCAATTCCTCTGCCAGCGCCTTCGCATCCAATAGGCCCAGATTCACACCCTGACCCGCCAGAGGATGAATCGTATGGGCTGCGTCACCCACTAGCACAATACTTTCTTTCACGTAGTCGAGAGCATGGCGCTGTCTCAACGGAAAAATGAAGCGTTTATCGCTCCACTCAATAACACCGAGCTTAGACTCTAACGCCGCGCCTAGCTCTGCATTGAATGCATCTTCACTCAATGACATAAGCCGCTCGGCCTGATCCGGTAGCATCGACCAAACGATGGAGCAGAAATGCTGGACATCATCCTCTTGTGCAGCACGCAGTGGCAGGAAAGCAAGCGGGCCTGTTTCCATGAAGCGTTGCAGTGCTGTGTTGTTATGTGGAARCGCTGTACGCACCGTAGTTACCAGCGCGTGTTGCTCGTAGTCCCAYTCTCGACACTCRAAATTGGCCARCCCTCTTARCTTTGAGTTTGCACCGTCCGCCGCAATGACCAAKGGTGCGCAAATTGCCTGCCCATCGTCGGCATTTAGTTTTACGATTGAGCGACCTTCACGGTCAATGTACTCGAAGGATTCTATAGTGAATGGAGTTATTGGGAATACATTCTCAAGCTGCGTTATTCGTTTGTGCAATGCTGCGATGATGATCGAGTTCTCAATGATGCTACCTAGCTCAGGCTGATTAATCTCGGCTGCCGAAAAATCAATCGAGCCCGTACCCTCAGCATCCCAGACTTGCATGGAGCTGTAATTGCAGACACGCTCCGATATCATGTCCTCCCAGACTCCTAGCGCTCGGAAGAGTTGCTGCGATGCCTGACTAATCGCGCTGACACGAGGGTCAAATTTATCAATGCGTCGTTCCGGACTATCGCTATCCTTCCCGTGGACAAGGGGGTTACGGTCTATCAATGCGATACGCAGCGAAGACTCGGCAAGTAAACAAGCAAGAGTGGCCCCAACCATCCCCGCGCCGGCTATAACTATATCGAACTCATTAGACTGTGCATCATCCATAGCTTTGTATTATAAGCTCTGCGTGCCTTATTCCCTAGGGCCTCTTGTCGAGTCTAGCCCCCCTAGTTTCGGGATTTCACATTTACTGCTAGACTGCTGCGCTTGTAGTGATTTCAGAGCCCGTATCGAAAGTGGAGATTCAACATGAGCAAACTTGTCAGCGCCGATCAGATCARCAAYTACSTGGGCCAAGAAGTGGGAGTCACCGATTGGATTGAAATAGATCAGGATAGAATAAACAAGTTTGCCGATGCGACCGGCGACCATCRGTACATYCATATCGAYCCTGAACGRGCCGCACTGACTCCATTCGGCACCACRATTGCCCATGGCTTCCTCACGCTTTCACTGATGAGTATGCTTAGCGCAGAAAATGGCGGAATCAAGCTCGAGAACGCGGTAATGGGGATTAACTACGGCTTGGACAAAGTCCGCTTCATAAACCCCGTAAAAGTTGGCAGCAAGATTCGCGCTCGATTCAAATTRGTCAGCAGTGAGGAGAAGAAACCCAATCACTATTTGATAAAGCACAACGTGACCATTGAAATAGAAGGCGAAGACAAGCCTGCCCTAATAGCKGAATGGTTAGGTATGACCGTCATAGGTTAANGTATCATTTAYAGTGGCGCGTTTAGTARCTGCGCTCTTAACAGCAGCGGCGGTYAGCCTGRYACAACGGCCATCGRAAATTGAAACYAGAGAGTTCGAATCATGAAAAAATCACTCCTCGCTTTACTCCCCTTTCTCACCGCCTGTGCAGGAGAGCCACCGCAAAATATCGGCATTAGAGASGGCATCTTAGCTGCCTGCCCCGAATCCCCTAACTGCGTATCGAGTTATGAAAACAGTGARGAACACWCAATCGCCGCCTTGGACGCGAATCTGAAYCAGATTCAACAAATACTCCTCACTATGGATGGAGCTAATATCGTCGAGCAATCGAGYAACTACCTCTATGCAGAGTTCACGAGCAGTCTCATGGGTTATGTAGATGATGTAGAGTTTTTGTACGATGCAGCGAGCAATAGCACTCACGTAAGATCCGCCTCCCGCATCGGCTATAGCGATATGGGCGCAAATCGCAAGCGCATTGAGGCAATCCGCACGCAGCTCTAACACGCCGATTTAAAACTTTCTATTTCCTCTCCTTCTCTGCGGTTCAGGCCGATGACGGTCCTTCTCGACTTTATTGTTCCTCGCCTCATTTTCGCAGCCGTGATCACAGCCTCACTGTCGGCACTTAGTATCGATCTTCAGCAAGTCGGGAAGTAGAAATCACTTAAACGCACCGAGGGAAAGAGACGCGACTGTGTCAGCTGTTACCCCAAATTCCATGAAACTCAACACCTCAGCAGCCTTAGTAGCCTTAGTAGCCTTAGTAGCCTTAGCAGCATCATTAGCCTTAACGTCCATGGATGGACTATTTTTGTCCGCCCTTATTCAGGCCCATCAACCGTTCGGCAATGCCCCGACGCAGCGTTGGCATCAGCTCGATTGCCACTAAGCCAAATTTTCGCAACCATACCTTCGCCTCATTGTTACTGGAGAATAACTTGGTGATGTTGTGAGTGAATTGAGTGGTTGTTGTCTGATCTGCTTTCTGCCGTGCAACATATTCCAGCAGTACATTCATCTCGCCTAGTGCTAAGCCGCGCTGCTGTGCGTTGATCAGTATATCGACCAAGGCTTGAACGTCTCTCAGAGCTAGATTCAGCCCCTGACCTGCGACTGGATGGAGTGTATGGGCAACATTACCCAATAGCACCAAACCCGGTCGCACCTGCTCCTTCGCAATGGAAAGGCTTAATGGATACACAAACGTCTCGCCGATCTCTAGAATTTCCCCGAGCTTATAGCCGAACCGTTCTTGCAGTAGAGGAAGCAGTTCGTCGCCCAGTTCTGCGTACTGCGCCGCCTGCTCGACTGACAAGGTCCAGACCAGAGACCCTCTATTCTTGCCATCTATCGATTTAAGTGGCAATACGGCAAGTGGGCCGGTGTCGGTAAATCGCTCGAACGCAATATTCTGATGTGGTTTCTCAAAAACAATATTCGCTATTAGCGCATGCTGGTCATAGCGCTCAATCGATTGTGCGATACCTAGCTGTTCACATACAGGAGACTTACCGCCGTCTGCTAGCACGACCAGAGAGGTATCTATGCTTGTTTCGGTATCGCCGTGGTTCAGAGAAAGCTGCATACCTTTCTCAGTTGCCTTCACAAAAGACACTAGCGCAGGGCACAGTAGATTTATCTTTTCCGATTCATGCAATCTTGCATTAAGAGCCTGACCCAGCAGTTTGTTCTCAACTACATAGCCAAGGGCTTCTACATTCTGCTCATCTCTGTTAATTTCGACCGAGCCGAGACGGCCGCGATCGGAAATGTGAATCTCATGTATAGCGGAAACAGCATCGTCTAACGCTTGCCATAAATCGATGCCTTCGAAGAATTTTCGCGTACCGAACGAGAGAGCAGTAGACCTCGCATCAAAGCTAGATTGCTCCGCCAAGTTAGCATTCGACGGGATTGCCTCTATAACTAAAATTGAAAGAGAAGTCTCAGCCAGCGCCTCTTCCAATGCACAGCAAAAACTCGCGCCCACCATACCGCCGCCCACTACGACAAGATCATAGAATTTGTCTGGCTTCGATATTTGCATCTAAGTAGTACTCCATCCGCCTCTAGGCGGCAGGTTCAGTGAGTTTGTCTGTGTTCAAAGTAAGGTGCGTCTTGCCGGCAAGGATTATCCCTTAGCAAAAGTTATAACGCCATCCATGGGGGCAGACAAACTCACCTCTAGGGCACTAGTCTGATGCTCGCCAATTAGAGTCGGGCGAGTACTAGCAAACTGCACTCGACATGAATGACTCTATCTCTTCTACTGTCTTTGGGATTCCTTTGCTTAGGATCTTTCTCCCTTGCCTGGCAACCAACACGTCGTCTTCTATTCGAATACCGATTCCACGCCAGCGTTTCTCAACTTTCTTATTCTCTGGCGAGATATAGATGCCTGGCTCTATGGTCGTGACCATTCCCGGCTCAAGCAGTCGCCAGTGATTGTCTATCTTATAATCTCCAACGTCATGTACGTCCATACCAATCCAATGGCCCACACGGTGCATGTAGAAGTCGCGATAGGCCTCAGCCTTGATTAGCTGATTCACCTTTCCTTTCAACAACCCCAAGCCTACCAAGCCTTGCGTTATTACTTTAACCGAAGCATTGTGCGGCTCGTCCCAAGAGACGCCAGGGGCAACTGCATCAATCGCGGCATTCTGCGCAGCCAACACAATCTCATAGATAGCTTTTTGCTCTGGAGAAAACTTTCCTGTTGCGGGAAATGTACGAGTGATATCAGAGGCGTAGTATTCGTATTCACAACCTGCATCTATTAGTACCAGGTCGCCCTCTTTTACCTCGGAGTCGTTTGCATTGTAGTGTAAAATGCAGGCATTCTCTCCCGTCGCAACTATAGAATTGTACGCTGGTGCCCGGCTACCATTGCGAGCAAAGGCATAAAGCAATTCCGCCTCCATCTCATATTCTTTAATCCCAGGTTTGCAACAAGCCATAGCGCGCTTATGGCCTTCTGCCGAAATTTTCGCCGCTTTTTCCATTAGCTTGATTTCGCCAGCACTTTTAAATAGTCGTAATTCATGCAACAAATGATCAAGTACGAGAAATTCTCCCGGCGGATGCGCTCCCATCTTTACCTTGTTTCGAATGACTTTGACCCAGTCCATGACCTGATTGTCGAATTGGTCATCTTTGCCCATCGAGTAGTACACGCGATCACGCCCTTCGATCAACCCCGGCAAGATGTCATCGATATCACTGATTGGAAACGCATCATCGATTCCTAATTCTTCTCGCGCTGCATCGGGGCCCATAAGAATGCCAGTCCAGAGCTCTTTCTGCTTGTCCTTCTCCTGACAGAACAGCACGGCTTCTCCCCCCTTGCGTCCCGGTATCAGAGCCAAGAATGCATGCTCCTCTTTGAGCCCTGTCAGATAGTAGAAATCACTATTTTGTCGATACAGGTATTCGGCATCGCCGTTGCGTATATGCGGCGGCGCCGATGCCAGTAGCGCTATGCTATTCGGTTCCATCTGCGCCATTAACTCCGTCCGGCGGAGCTTCATCTCACGGTATTTACTGCTCATTTCAACCTCAGGTACCTGTATTTAAATTCAGCGCACAAGCATATAGCTGTCTTATAGGGGAGCCAAGTACCAATTTTTGCAATTCCATTATTGACCCCCTTCCAACTCAGCTCTATAGTTAGGGAATTGTTAATGTAAATCCTAAACTAAAGCCAATAGTGCGTTGCGGGCATTGAGAATTAACACCCGCTAGGAATACCGATAGTAATAAGAGAAACTGCAAGATGAACGAAGACAGATTCCAAACATTGAGCGAGAAAGTCGATGACCTTATCGACCTCTGTGCTGACATGAAGCACCAAAATCAAATCTTGAAAGCTGGAGAGAATTCTTGGCGGAGCGAACGCAAGCAATTGATGGATAAGAATAAAGATGCCAAGTCGAAACTGGAATCTATACTCGTACGCCTGAAAGCCATGGACCAATCCTAGGGCGTTTTGCCTCTTTTGGCCCGTTAACCATAGCGCCGTTTTGATATTTAGCCTTAGGTCGTTTTGATAATAAGTACAATTATTTAGGTAATGTGATGAGCGAACAAAGTACATCGGTACAAGTAAAAATCTTGGACAAAGAGTATCAGGTAAATTGCCCACCCTCTGATCAGGAAGCGCTGATTAAGTCCGCACGGTACCTAGACGAGAACATGCGCAAGATTAAAGGCCGTGGAAATATTCACGGTGTCGAAAAGATCGCCGTAATGGCCGCGCTAAACATTACCCACGATATGCTACGCAAGAACCGGCTCATCAATGAAACCCGCCAGAGTACTGCACAGCATGTGCAGGGCATAGAAACCAAGATCGACTTAGCCATTGCCCATAGCCGTCAGCTAGAGATTTAAACAAGCACCACTCTTTCAAGAGAGATGCTCCGCATCTCTACCCCCCCCCTTTCCTTCCAGAAACCTCTGCTTGTTATTACTCATGCCATAGATTCATCACCACACCAAGCCCACAGAGGGGGGGTATCCCAGCGAACAATCAGGGCCGCAGGTCCGTTCGCAGGGATGCCCTCCCTCTGTGGGCGATGCAACAACAAGGCCGAGCAGAAAGAGGCTTCTGCCCCTCTTTCCTTATTGTTCCTCCTCGATATATACTTAACGCGATAGTTCCCTAGAGCATTTGCCAATCAATACTTGTTCTTGAGCCGATACTTATATCACCGGAGGCAACTCGACAGATGTTGTTGTGCATGTCCGCTAGTCGGAAAGCCTTATACATCGCGGGAGCCACCACCTGAACCTTTGGGTTCAGGGCAAATTTGGTAGCGGTGTTCCGGGGGGCTTGACAATTTTTCACTCTAATTCATTATTATCCTTCTATGTCTCATTCTCGCAATACATTACGTTCTTCTCTCCGCGCAAAGCGTCAAGAGTTAAGCACTGAGCAACAAATGGCCGCTTCACTCGCCTTGTTCAAGATGCTCGGAAATCAAGATTTCTTTCGTGTCGCCCAGCGTATCGCCTTCTATCAGGTTGCAGACGGCGAACTCGACCCGCGCATGCTGCTAGACCTAGCTCTCAGCGAAGGAAAATCTTGCTTCCTCCCCATCATTCAGAAAGATAGTCCCGAGTTCGTTTCTTTCGCCCCTTATGATGCCAACACCGAATTAGTACCCAATAAATGGGGAATAGCCGAGCCACCAGTATCCGAGGTCATCTCTCCAACCAATTTCGATGTGGTTTTCGTGCCGCTAGTTGCGTTTAGTAAGGATTGTTTTCGGCTGGGAATGGGTAAAGGCTTTTACGACCGTACTTTCAGTTTCAAGATCTTTAATCGCCGCAGCAACCCGCTGCTTGTGGGTCTCGCGCACGAGTGCCAGTTAGTCGATTCTTTTCCAGTGGAAAGCTGGGATGTCCGATTGGACGCGGTTGCCACCGAGAGTAAAATTTACCGCCCCGCTACTGCATAGGGCGAAATACTGATACCGCCTATCCTTGGCTCATTTTTCGTTATCTTAAAACTGGTTTCGCTCTAGTCTCACGCCACTGTCTGTAGCAGCTTTTCTGATATTGCTAGAGCAATGCGCTGTGAGCAACGCCGCTAGCCAGCACGCCCACTACGAATAGGGTGATAACAACCATAACCATATCTGGTTTCTTGCTCATACTCGTCTCCATGCCGTTCAACGTACAAGAGCTTTAACGTCTTTTCCCGGTAAAGCTTTAATTTCCTCGAAAAAACAACCGACTAGCGATGAAAGCTCCGTTCAATTATCGATAATTTGAAGTTTCTATTGCGCTGAGGAAATTGCTGCCTATAATACTGTATATCCATCCAGTACTATTTAGGTTGAACCGATAATGACTACTATTCAAACCCACTCAGACGCGCAGTTGCTAACTCAGAACCAATACCAATCAACACCGGCAGACGCCCTTCATAGTGCGGGCTCTAGCGACATAGATGAGCTAATACAGGACAACCCAAAGCTATGGCGCGGCTGCGATATGGCCGGTCAGGGCATGCAAGGTCGAAGCACTGGTTTTACGCAACTGGATGCAATCCTTCCCGGGCGCGGGTGGCCCGAGAAAGGCCTAATGGAGGTCATCACACCTCACTGGGGCATGGGCGAGTTACAGCTTTTGATTCCGCTCATGCGTTCAGTCGTTGAACAAGGAAAATGGATCCTGTGGATATCGCCCCCTTATTTGCTTTATGCCCCCGCCTTGGTGCAAGCGGGAATTAATACCGACCAGGTGCTGGTGGTCAAACTAGACACCTCTTGTAAGGACGCTTTATGGAGCATGGAAAAAGCTCTACAGACCGAGAACTGCGGTCTGGTGCTGGCCTGGCAAAACTGGCTACCCACTAAAGTATTGCGCCGTCTACAGCTGGCAGCCGACACAGGAGGCACTTTAGGTGTATTGTTTAAGCATCATGATAGTGAGCACTCACCATCTCCTATACGACTTAAAATACAGGATTCTTACTCCGAGAATGCAGGTTTTAATGAGTCTGAAGTGACCGTCATTAAAGCCAGGGGTAATTTCCGCTCACTAAGCGCGAATATTAACCTCTACCAACAAGCCTGACCTGTCTGGAGCAACACCTTGAAAGACCCAGACAGTGAGGCACAGCTCCCTCTCCCCTGTATAGCGCCTGAATCTGGCGCTCAGCTTATCCGACTTCCTGCTGGGCCCAAAAGCTTAGCGAAGGGCCACTCCCCCACGGCCGCTACAAACGGTACGAGTATTAAACACGCCACAAGACGCAGCAAATCTAACAGCCTATGGTATGCACTTTATTTTCCTCAGCTTAAAGAGCTAGATTCAACACAGCAGAAGAAGTATCTCGATCAATTAGCCGATCACATGCAGAGGGTTAGCTCTACAATAAGCTTCCACCCTCTAGCATTAATCTGTGAGGTACGAAGTAGCCTGAAATACTTTGCAGGCATCGATGCTATTCATCAGAAGCTGCAAAAACTCATAGAGGAACAATTACAGCAGTGGGGTTTAGCAGATAACTTCTTTTATGCCGCCAGCCCTACTGTCAGCGGCAGCTTATTACTAGCCAAGTCCGGACACAATGTGCTGGTCTATCGACAAAAAAACTTGCGCTCAGCATTAGGGCAACTCTCCACAGATGTGCTAGATTTAAACAAGGAACAACGGCGGCGACTTCTTAATATGGGAATTCGTCATTTAAGGGACATCTGGCGCCTACCTAGCGAAGGTTTATGTAAGCGCTTTGGCAGTAACTTTGTTAACCAGCTAGACAAGGCGTTAGGAAAAGCCGCTGAGCCGACGCGAAATTATATTCCTCCGCCAACATTCGTTGCATCCTATGATCTACCTTATGAATTTGAAAATCTTGATCAGTTATTGCCGATTGCCGATGAATTATTAGCGCAGCTTTGCGATTTCTTACAGCAACGAGATCTTAGCACCAGTAGCCTCGTCTTATCCTTGTTTCATGAGAGGCGCGACAATACTGAAGTTAATATCAGATTACGCATGGCAAGTCGTATACAGCAGCATCTCATGCTATTGCTAGAGACCCATTTCAATAGATTATCTATTCCAGCTCCGGTAGTCGCCATCAAGATCGAAGTTAAAAAATTTGACGCCTTCTTTACCAAAAGTAATTCTTTGCTAAAAGATGAAGCATCAAGCCTAGGGCCTCATGGTGACAGTAATCTTATTCAGTTTATGGAACAGTTGCAGGCAAGGCTAGGCAAGAATCATGTAAAGAGTGTTCGTAGCGCGGCTCAGCATTGCCCAGAATATTCTAGCCTGCAGATCGACTACAAAGAGAAACCGAATCGAGGAGGCAGGGTAGCTATGCCTACAGAAGTTTCTACAAATCCCAGGCCCCTGTGGCTACTGCAGGAACCTAAGCAACTCAACATCAACAAGGGCAGGCTTTTTTATCGCAAGCCTATCACTATCGTCAGTGGACCCGAACGGATAGAGACGCACTGGTGGTCAGGAACCGATGTGCGTCGGGATTATTATGTCGCTAAGGAGCTTCACGGTAGCAGGCTATGGATTTATAAAGAAAAAGATAATGCAGGAAACTGGTACTTACACGGGATATTTTCTTAAGCTAGTTTCTTGGAGCCATCTCTTCAGTCCACATTTTAAAATCCATCTCCTTAAACCTACGGAATTTAAATCCCAATGCCATGATTTACATTAATACTTGAACACCCTATTTGATGCACACTTATATTGTTATGAGGAGCAACTACATAAACATCACGAGGCAGTTTTAGCATGGCCAGCTTACGCTGGACAATAGTTTTAGTTAGCAAATACACAAAGTATCTCTGTGTTTTCCTCGCTGTATTCCTCTTCAACTATTCCGTAGATGCTAGCGAAACCGATACGCTTACTGAGACCAATCCATGGCAGTGGCTGGAAAGGGGAAGGAGCCAGATTTCCCAGAACGTTACAGCTCTAGGTCGAAATCTTGATGCCTGGCTATCCGGCGAAAGCATCGGGGACAACTCGAACGAAACCTACCTACGTATCCGCCTCAATCAACAAGTAGGCTCATTTGATAGCTACCATTCACGAATACAAATAGATGGGAGTCTTGACCTACCCCAGACATCGAARCGCTGGAAACTGATATTCGAGTCGGATGCCGCCGAGCTCAATTCTCTGGAAGGCAGCGTACTTAGAAATGACGCTTCAACTGAATCGATAGGAGGACTCAGCTATCAACAAAGCACCAATGGCTCTTGGCAAGTAAGTCATTCRATCGGCTTCCGMTCTAGARTGCCTGCTGAYCCGTTCTATCGCCTTAAGACGCAGTATGAACATCAAATAAATGACGATTGGTCACTCGGTTATCGTCAAAAAATTTGGCACTAYCRAAGTCAGGGCTGGGGCTACAATACMGACGTCTCATTCAATCGRAAAATTAGTCAGGGAAAAATATTACAAATTTCTTCGGAAGTAAGATACCAACAGGAACGTGAACAGACAGAATTCAGCCAAACTATCGCTCTTCACAGTACTCCCAAGGAATTCGAAACTATGAGCTGGGAGCTGGGAGTATTGGGCATCAACACACCCAGTGTGAGGATTGATGACTACTACATAGGGGCACAATATCGACGAGCAATTCGGGGGCAATGGCTTTTTCTTGAAGTTAGGCCGCAACTAGTCGTATCACGTGATGAAAACTGGCGAGCCCAGCCCAAACTYATGATAAATCTAGAGATGCTTTTCTTTGATCTTTAGAAATACATTAAGCCGGCTACATAAAGTCTCGTGACGACAAATTCATCGCACCCAACCAATGGCTAAGGTCGACCAATTCTCTAGCAATGAGATGAATTACCCCATCGCTCTTCTGCACATGACCTACTACACCTATTAGCACCGCCCTTCTTACAATAGGCCGCCGCTTCTCTCCCAGACTTGGCCAGACAACGACATTAACAAAGCCGCTCTCGTCTTCTAGAGTTAAAAACGTAACCCCTGCCGCCGTCTGTGGGCGTTGTCTGCTGGTGACGATACCCACCGCCTTGATACGGCTCTCACTCTGTAGCGAAGCAAGACTACTGGCGCTCGCTACCTTGTACAAATCGAGGTGCGGGCGCAACAAGGCAACGGGATGTCTGCGCAGAGTAAGCCCGGTGCTAGCGTAGTCAGCCATTATATTATTCGCTTCAGAAGGAACCGGCAGTAACACATCCACACCAAAGTCACTTTCCTCTATCGTGAGCCCCTGACTGCCTGCCTGATTATCTGAGAAAGACAGAGGCTTATCGGCCCCAGCCACAGTCCAGAACGCTCTGTGCCTATCGCCACTCAGCGTGTTCAATGCATCGGCCGCTGCCAAGCTTTCGCTGTCTTTCTTGTTCAATGCCGCTCTTGTCAGCAGATCTTGCACCGATGTAAATCGACCAGAGCTTCGCGCCAGACAGATTGACTCGGCCCCTAGTACAGACAAGCCTTTTACCAAAGAGAAGCCCAAACGCAGGGCGGGCTTATCGTGCGGTTTTCTCTCAAGCTTAAGAGTCGAGTCGTAACAGCTTTCATTCACATTAATAGGAAGAACCACAACACCGTGGCGTCTAGCATCCTGTATCAACTGTGCCGGCAAGTAGAATCCCATAGGCTGGCTATTAAGAAGAGCGCAGCAAAACGCGGCGGGGTGATAGCACTTCAACCAGGACGAAACATAAGCGAGCAACGCAAAGCTAGCAGAGTGCGACTCTGGAAACCCATAATCACCGAATCCCTTAATCTGACTGTAGATACGCAAAGCAAATTCTTCGCTGTAGCCTCGGGCTCCCATGCCGGAGATCAACCTATCTCGAAATGGCTCGAGGCCCCCTTTCTTCTTCCAGGCAGCCATGGCGCGTCGCAGCTGATCGGCTTCGCCCGCCGAGAACCCAGCGGCCACCATGGCCAACTTCATAATCTGCTCTTGAAAGATGGGCACTCCAAGAGTGCGCTCCAGAGTCTCTCTCACCGCCTCACTCTCGTATTTGATCTTGCTAGGGTTCTTACGCCTCTCCAGATAGGGATGTACCATGTCYCCCTGAATAGGGCCGGGCCTAACGATCGCAATTTGAATAACCARATCATAATAACTGCGCGGYTTTARTCTGGGCAACATRCTCATCTGAGCGCGAGAYTCGATCTGAAAMACGCCCACCGTGTCAGCCTCRCAGATCATGTCGTAKACTTTYGRRTCYTCCTTCARAGARATGCTATCCATAGCTACTTCTTCGATGGYGTAGCTATTCACCAGATCTATCGCYTTGTGAAKCGCGCTCAACATACCCAACGCAAGCACATCGACTTTAAGTARRCCTAAGGATTCCAAATCGTCTTTGTCCCATTGGATGATAGTGCGACCAGCCATGGCTGCATTCTCGATAGGRRCCAGATRCGACAAGTCTCCCTGACTAATAACGAAGCCTCCAACATGTTGAGACAGRTGACGGGGAAAACCCATYAGAGACTTACTGAGSGTTATRAGWGTCTTRATYTTTGGTTCGGTATAATCGATCCCCGAATCCGATAGCTGTTCTTCCAAATCGCTTCCCCACCAAAAGATCGATTTAGCAAGTCGGTTGATCAGCTCATCATCCAKATCCAAKGCCTTACCCACATCACGCACGGCACTGCGAGARCGATAGGTAATSACTGTGGCCGCGATCGCCGTGCGATGACGTCCGTATTTCTGGTAGATGTGTTGAATCACTTCTTCGCGGCGGCTATTTTCGAAATCTACATCAATGTCTGGTGGCWCAGAGCGCTCCGGGGAGAGAAAGCGCTCGAACAACAACTCCGCATGATCGGGGCTCACCTCGGTTATCCCAAGGCAGTAACAGACTGCGGAATTAGCGGCGGACCCGCGACCCTGACAATAAATATTGTTGGCAACGGCGAAGCAAACAATTTCATGTACCGTCAARAAGAAATGTTCATAGGACAGCTGTTTTATCAGYCTCATCTCATGTTCGATAGTTTTTTGATTCTTCTCCGAGATTCCCTGCGGCCAGCGCTTCTTAATKCCTTCTCTMGTTAGCTGCCATAACCAAGARTGAGCCGTGTGTTCTTTCGGCACGAGCTCGGATGGATATTCGTAGCGAAGCTCATCCAGAGAGAAGTTACAGCGGTTGGCGATATTGAGCGTCTCTTCGAGAAGCTGTGCTGGATATAATTTCTTAAGTTGCTCGATGGCACGTAGGTGTCTCTGCGAATTTGGCTCGGCGGCGAAGCCAATCTCCGCCAACGGCTGGCCTAAGCGTATTGCCGTCAATGTATCTTGTACGATGCGCCGCTCGGCTTCGTGCATATAGACACCACCCGCTGCGCACACAGGAATATCGAAGCTTTTGCCTAGCTCTCGCAGTCGCTTTAGTTTTAGTCGGTCGTATCCATTAAGAAGAAGCTCCGCGGCGACCCAGAGATTGTCTGTGGTTAGTTCGCGCAAATAGCCTGCCTGTGCTTCGATGCTTGCATCTAACTGCTCAAGATTTGGAACCCACAAGAGCGCGCAGTCGTTAGGAAATTTTTCCTGCAAAAGCTTGCTATCGATTCGATACTCACCCTTGTCTGCTCGTAGACGCGCACAGCTTATTAGGTGACTCAGTTCGCCATAGCCTTTTCGATTGAACGCAAGCAGCACGATTCTCATTCCGTTGATCGGTGCATTGCGGTTTCTAGCAGGAGATTCACCGAGGTCTTTTCGGTACGTCTGTTCATCTTCTACAGATTCAATCACTACATCCCGCAACACGAACTCACTACCGATGATCAATTTGATGCGCCGCTTTTTAGCGGCCATATGCGCCCGTACCACACCGGACAGAGAGCATTCATCGGTAATGGCAATAGCGCTGTATCCAAGCGCCTCTGCTCGCTCTACCAGCTCTTCAGGAAACGAAGCGCCCCTTAGGAATGTGAAATTCGAGATACAGTGCAGCTCGGCATAAGTCTGCGTTCCTACCGGCCGAGTCTTCGCATCTCTGTCTTTATTGCAGTGGCTAAGAGTCGCGCCCACCTCCGCCTGAGGTATTCGGTTGCGCGCTATTGGGTCATTTGGAATCATGATGTATTGAGATATTATACTGTATAAATATACAGTATTTTGAGAGCGACCGAAAGTCAACTCATTGAGCCAAATGCCACCGTAAATAGATTAATACAAAGAAAAAACAAGGTGAAAGTGAGCTGTGTCACTGTGACAAAAGAGAGAGAGAAAGGAAGAGAAGGAGGAAAGAGAAATAAAAACGGCCCCGCTGGGCCGTTTCTTATATCAAGAATAGAGCATCTAGTTAACGCTAGACTCCTGTGCTCTTCTCTCAGCAATGCGCTCGCCACGCAAAATATTCTGCATGCCATAATTACCCTCATGGCAGGCGTACTCATAAAGTTGACCTGCAACCTTCGTCATCGGCACTATCGCAGTGATCCTATCCACGAAGGTAGAAGGGTCATCTAGCGTCCATTCGTAGTTTACTGTGTACGGATCTGTGCGATAAAACTTCTCGATGAGCAGCTTATCCTCTGAATCACCGAACACACTATAGCTCTGCGTAAGGCCATTAAAATTGCGCGTTTCTACTACTAGGGTATCACCCTCCCAATAGCCTCTTGAATCACCGGTCCATAATCCAATTCTCTCATCCAAAGGCGGACGTTCCCCAATCTGCACGATGCGTGCATCGTGAATCATCTCGGTAATAATGACTACCGTGTCCTTGCTTTGAAAAATCTGTACATTGTTGTTGTATAAGCTTGGCACAAAAGGAGGGCCGGAATTAAAACCAACGATGCAACGTTCCGATAGGCCYCTATCTTCTGGGCCATTCTTCGCGATGCCTCCCACTGTATAACGAACAGGTCGCTCACCGGGAACATCATCACCCAAACCRCCRAAGGAAACAGCTGCGCCYTCGACTCTGCCTGGTAGACGGCCGTTCGTCGGATAGACRATATGYGAAGTCCGWATCTGGTCRGTGATGCCGGCACTCTCTACCCAGAAATCGTTGTAGCCACCAGGGCCACCTTCGGMCTGTGCGACGGCCTGATCTGATGCRGCATCTTGCGCWGCAAGTCGAGCGCGCATCTCCTCCACTTCTTCCACGGTCATGAAYTCTCTATCRCCGAAGCGCTCAGGACGTTGCATGGGCACATTGGARGAGAAATTCCATACGCCTTGRAGATCGGGTTGMCCCCACTCRGTTCTCGGTGCGCTATAGTCTTCYGCGGCCAAGGCGTTAAAGMAAAAGCTTGAGCCTAGGATGAGAAGASCTAGYTGTAATTTGTTTTTCATGACTGTTCCTCGATGAATCAGTAATTAATCGTCTGTGCGAGCAGGTTACTCCTTTGCCATAGTGCAGGCAATTTCCAAACACAMAAAAAAGGCCCCCGAAGGRGCCTTTATGCARAAATTGAACACYGCYAAKAATAGATCAATTCAYTTTGRCTTRAGCAGACCTCGCTCGRYCCTGYTCTTTAAAATCTCSCGACGARAGATTGGCCCGATTRACTACCATCCTGYCRTATAGCCTATTCACAAGCYGRCTGCCGGYATGCTCGAACAGAGAAGGGAAAAAAGCATGGACGAGRCARCAGGCTGCGCCGACCAGCATATCCAAGGTGAAGCTAAGCGCATGTCGCATATGCTGGARATAGCTYTCGTTAACGCTTTCTAGATGGGAATTCATGCTCATTGCTACATTCCTGTTATTTCGCCTGATATCTGAATAGCASGAAGAATAGCAAAAGAACTAGAAAYTTAGTTTGCGTATTTGCTATTCTATAGRTCTTATTTAGAATATATTTYCYTATATTCGACAATATTTGGAATATTATTTTATGGACAAGATAGATCTCAGTATTCTCAAACTCCTGCAGGAAGATTCCACTCTATCCACGGCAGATATTGCAGACCAGGTGGGACTGTCCACAACGCCCTGCTGGCGGCGAATTCAGCGTTTGGAAGAATCCGGCGTCATCCGCAAGAAAGTAGCACTGCTCTCTCGGGCCAAATTGAACCTAGGGCTGAATGTCTTCGTCGCAGTTAAGACCAACCAGCACAACTGGCAGTGGCTCGCGGAATTCTCAGAGGCGGTCAGCCAGTTCCCTGAGGTGGTGGAGTTTTATCGGATGGCAGGGGAGTCTGATTATCTGCTGCGGGTGGTTGTACCTGATATGCCGGCCTTCGATACCTTCTACAAGAAACTAGTTCAAACAACCGACCTATCCGACGTGTCATCAAGTTTTGCCATGGAGCAGATAAAATACACGACCTCTCTGCCACTTGATTACGCAGTCGACTAAAGACCTACCTCGCTAACTTTGTACTAGCCACTCGTCCCAGCTAATAATCGTGCTGGAACATTCTTTCTATTCAGTTGTAAACCGAATTTCTTCTTCCGCGTTAGAAATAGTTAACACGCTTAGCTATTTGGAAATAGAATGAAAACACCCAACTACAATTCTCGCGCGCACACACACAGCATTGCCAGTTTCAGCACGCTGCTGCTTTTAACCTTTTCATCTATAGCATTCGCACAGGGTGGTGGGCCAGG
>JAESUV010000021.1 GCA_016762975.1 Gammaproteobacteria bacterium
ATCATTTCCATGAGGAGCCACTGGATTTATTGTCGGTGGTATTAGCTCGAACAAATATGCAAAAAGCCTATGCCCGAGTCATGCGTAATAAAGGCGCAGCGGGTGTTGATGGTATCGAGGTAAGTGATTTAAAAGCTTATTTGAAGTGCCATTGGCTTGAGCATAAAGAAGCGTTACTGAATGGCAGCTATCAGCCTCAACCGGTACGGAAAGTAGAGATACCGAAGTCAGGCGGAGGTGTTCGGCAGCTGGGGATACCCACGGTGCTGGACAGGCTTATTCAGCAGGCGCTGCATCAAGTGTTAAGCCCGGTATTTGAACCGGGGTTCTCTGACTCTAGCTACGGTTTTAGGCCGGGACGTAGTGCCGGGCAAGCAGTATTGCAAGCTCGACAATACGCTGAATCAGGAAGGCGCTGGGTTGTAGACCTTGATCTTGAGAAGTTCTTTGACCGGGTAAATCATGACATATTAATGTCACGGGTTGCTCGTCAGGTTAAGGACAAACGTATCTTGAAACTGATACGAGCTTATCTTGAGGCAGGTATATGCGAAGGCGGTCTGGTGACAGCGCGGAAGGAAGGAACGCCTCAGGGTGGGCCTCTGTCCCCGTTGTTATCCAATATCCTGCTCGCCGACCTTGATAAGGAGCTTGAAGAGCGAGGACACAAGTTTTGCCGTTACGCAGATGACTGTAACATCTACGTCAAAAGTGAATCGGCAGGACAGCGAGTATTGTTTTCACTTACTGTGTATCTTGAAGAGACTTTGAAGCTTAAGGTGAATCAGGAGAAAAGTGGGGTAGGTAGGCCATGGCAGCGGAAGTTTCTAGGCTACACCCAGTGTAACCGGAAGCGTAATGTGCGGTTGAAAATTGCCAGTGAAGTGATCAAACGCTTTAAGGGCAGCATAAAGTTGGCATTGCGACGAGGGCGAGGTTGCTCACTCCTTAAAACGGTTGAGACGCTAAATCCTAAGCTGAGAGGCTGGATGATTTACTTCCGCCATATTGGTGTCAAAGATATTTTGCAGGAACTGGATGGTTGGTTACGTCGCCATCTGCGCAAGATACTGTGGCGTCAATGGAAGCGTCCCCTTACTCGAACAAAACGCCTGGTGCAGTTAGGGCTTGGTAGAGAGCGTGCGAAAGTCAGCGCTCAAAATGGACGAGGTGCCTGGTGGAATGCTGGAGCTTCGCACATGAATCAGGCCTTACCGGAAAAGCGCTTTGATAAACTCGGATTAATATCATTGGTCGATTATAATCAGAAGCTCAAATGTTCAACGTGAACCGCCGTGGTACGGAACCGTTTGCCCGGTGGTGTGAGAGGACGGCGGGAGTAATCCCGCCTCCTACTCGATTCCGTTATTTCGATAATTGCCGAATTTGCATTATTTTCACCAATTTTTGGGTTTTCGGCTTCACCAGATCACCCCTAAGCGATTTTAATGGCTTATTGGATGCTCTACCCCTCTGGGATTGAAACCCCGAACCGGCCGGTTTCGGGGCATAGGGCTAGCGGACTGAATGAGTGCGTTCTTGGTGGTTAGAGTCATTTGAAATGACTTTGGTTACTTTTCGCCAGAGTTCTTTGATAACGCCAGGTAGGCAGAAGACGCTTTTATTTGTTCTAAAGTCGGCTTTTCATCAAGCGTAAAATCCGGTTGTTTATCATTATAAAAAATCATATAGCCCCAGCTCGCTTTCAGGGGATCTCCTATGGAGCTCGCCGGTTCAGCGTGCCAAGGTTCCTTCWTAATTATAGCTGACATAATCACCTCTAATTTACTGACTCCAAGTAAGTGTGATTGGCTCAGCRCCGTAGAAGACTTCACTRGGTTTAGAATCTAGWGAGTATCCAATGTAAAACCGAATTGTTTGGCCTTGAAGGCCAAACARYTCRCCTGTGAAATACTTAATTTTCGGTRTGGTTATTACGCCGGTAACTGGGTCGAAGGTCGMWGGCTGTGTTTCATCATTGAGGCGCTKATTTTCTATTACGCCGCCGATWCGRATATCKCGTGCTGCGAACATTGTAAGKTTTTTKGCGGAAGGGATAGCGCCTGTAARATYWAGMGGATCAAACYCGCCYTGCTCGTTCCTGGCGAAGGCTTGTCCGCYTTCGGTTAATGCCACYACGTGAATATTGGCCATCTGGCCAATGTGGGCTTCTTCAGGCACAACCGTGGCGAATATTTCTAGCTCAACATCTGGCGCAAATACAGTGCCATAAGTTAATCCGCCATCGGCAGTTACACCACCAACAAATTCCGCCGTTGATAGCTCATTTGTTGAAGACATTCCTTCCCCTAAAAGGTTATCGCAGTCTTCTGGTTGACCGAGGTTCATAGCAAGGCCGCATAGCTCGTCCGGAGTAATGGCCCCTCTTTGTCGTGCCATCACTGAATTAGAAACCTTGCTGTGTCCGAGTCCTAAGGTATGTCCTATCTCATGGATTGCAGTATTTTCAAACTGTTCTAAATCATTCCACGATACTGTGGACCTAAAAAATATCCGAGCCGTTTCCACAACTATCGTATCCGCTTGAAATACAAGAAATGAACCAGCGGCGGCTATTGGATTACCTATATCTAAAGTATTAAAGCTGGTGAATGCTTCACCGCATACATCCGGCGAGAAAACCACGCTGCTTATACCATTAACACCATTAGTGCCCTCACATGCGTCGATTGACTCTCTCCTAGTATCCAGAGTTGCGTAATCTGTGAGCGAAAGCCAGTGGGCAACAGCACGGTCAAACGCCGCATAATAATCAAGCAATATTGGTCCGGCTGAGAAATCCAGATAAAAAATAAAGCCACCGTCTTTTAGTGACTTACGGTGAATTAATTCAAAAGCCGTTGCGGACGTGAATGACGCAAAGACTAAAAGCACTATTAGGAGATTTTTAATCTTGTTCATTGGATTGTTACGCCTGAGACCATACATACATGCACATAACCATTCGTGCCCGCCTCATGTTCGTTAGAGGTACTGCATGAACCGCCCCCGTAAGCAGGTCCAAACCCACCAGCAAGAAATCCGGTAGGCATCCACGAATAGCTCACAATATACACTGCTAGTCTTGTTCCGGTTGCCGCCCGTGAACAGTGAGAGAGGCCAGAGCTATCGTATTGAGTAAACGCAGTGAACTGAAGAACTGTGTTAGTCGCGGGCAACCACCCTACATTCGAACAGATATTTTGCACAAAAGTGCCTGGAACAAATCTACTGCAACTGGAGTTTCCACTGCTGTCGTATTGAGTGAATAATTGCCCTGCTGCTACCCCGCTAGCCGAAGGCGACCAGCCAGTATTAGTGCAGGCAATGACAGGAGGTAACGTTCCGTATCCTCCTGAAGTACAGCTTGGATTGCCTGAATTGTCCGTTCTAGTGAAATATTGCCCTAAAGCAACCGTGCTTGCGTCAGGACTCCATCCAGTATTGGTACAAGCAACAACCGCTGGCGCGCGAGTGAGTAGCCCGTATGCACCCCGAGTTTCAAAGGTGCAGCTTGGAAGCGTTCGGTACTGGTTGACCAACACATCATTGTAGTAACCCCCCAAATCAGGAAGCCAGTCGGAAGCGATATGCGCGCAAGGAGGTGTAACAACAAGGGGGATGGGGTCAGGAGTCGGTACCACTACAACAACAGGATCAGGTACCACTACGGGGGCTGGCCCATTATCAACTGTTAAAGTCCGAGTTTCGGTTGTAGCACCGATAAGGGCACACGCTAAATCCGCTTTGCCTACCGTAGAAGCGGTTCGTTGCTCTGTATAGCTTTGTACGCCGTAACCAGTCGGAATACTGCCTAGTAGCAGCCACGGTCCCCACGGGTCTTCAACAACTTCACACCATTTCATTCCTTCGTCGTATCGATTTTGGTAATGTTGTAAAAAATTATCGAAGGTCGGTTGATCCACCAACGGAATTGGGAATCCTCCCTTAGCTGCGGAAGCTTCTTCTTGCCAAAATCGGTAAGGATTACCCATTGGAGATAGAAAGCGCCGGACGGTAGTTTCATTGGTAAAGATCACCACACTGTCGTCTTGGTTTTTGAAGAACAATCCCTCGTCCCCCTGCTCACTCTGTCTCCAAATGAGAGAAGTGTTTTGGATGTAACTAGGCGCCGCAGATTCCACTACTTCATATCCAGTCGTGCTGGTGCGGTTCAGCGTTCGACCCGCGTGGTCAGTCGGCGTCTGAGCAAAAATACTGGCGCTAAAACCCAGCGTAAATGCAAGCCATAAAAAGTTCTTCATAGTCATACTCCTTCCCTTGAATATAATTTATAAGTCATATGATGGTTTCAAAATTTATACTTCGATAACTGCAGCGATTCTGACAAAAGGACGGAAAAGGCATAGCCTGGTTCGATTTTTATAACCGGTCCTAGCGACAATCCTTGCCGTGCCGTTTCTTGTCCTAGTTGGCCCAGTTGTTGCCCTGTTGCCGCTGCTACGACTTGCTGGTTGGTTATGTTCTGGCCAGCTTGTGCTTGAGGCTGCGATAGCTGAATGCCTGCGGAAAACACGGAGAGCAGCAACGCATTGCCAACACTGCCCCAGTAACGCCGATTAACTTCTCCCTCAAAACCTGAATAGCCTGCTGGGTCTGAGGCCGAAACAGGCGATTCAAAAATAATTGCTTGGCTATTCGGTAAGATCAATCGATCCCACGTGGCCATCACTCGCGATTGGCCTAGATTGATGTTGTTGCTATACCTTCCTAAAAGCCTTGAGCCCTTTGGTATTAGCAAATACTGGCCCGTTGCACTGTCGTAAACATCATTGGTGATTCGTCCCATAATCGTGCCTGGAAGCTCACTGTTAATGCCTGTTAGTAGGACCCCTGAGATTACGGTTCCCGCATCCATCGAGTGTGTGTTTTCCGATGGGCCGGCAGAGCCCCCAACCCGGTCATTGATAATGCCCGGTGGCGCATAGTTGCCTGAATAAACAGTTGTCTCCGCTGTGGTTGCCGCGTGGTACTCAGCGAGGCGGACTTGCGAAAGGCGCAGTTGTTCTTGACGCTGCTGTGTTTCCAGTTGGCGACGGAACAGGTCTTCGGGGTTTAGCCCGCCGACTATTGAAATCGGTGGACTATCCACTGGTTCAATCTCTACTAGCGCCACAGGTGAGAGTTCTTCTGGTTCTGGAATAAACACTGGCGGTCGTTCCGCTAAGATCGGAATTACCTGCACTTGACTCGGTAGCGCTGTCTCATAAGTCGGACTGGAAGCAGTAGTGCCGCCAGATGATCTACTTAACAGCGTATAGACAATTCCAATAGCGATAATGACAAACAAACCGAAGACTACAAAAAGCGGGTTACGGTTTATTCGGCTACCCCCGTGCGCTGACTCGTTGTAGAACTCTGGACTTAGTTCTGGCCCGTCATTAGTCATTCTTGGCCTCCGTGAGTGTCCAGGTCCCGCTTGAGCTCAGTTGCCCTTGCATGGGTTTTGGTAACCATGTGGAGACCGTTCTTTCTCGCATGGCGACTTTTAAAAACACACCTTCCTCAATAGAGGAAACTTCAACATAGGCTGGCAACGCCTTGCTGTTGAGAGATCCTTCGCCTGCTAAACCGAAACCAACACGGGCCAAGTGAAGGGGCAATCTCTGAGACAAAATATCCCGTGATGCAGGATCTATCTGCAGATTCAATATAGTTGAGGCTGGTGGGTAGTACGCCCTAATCATACGAACAACGGTATCGCAAATTGTGCCTATTTCTTGTTCCTCATACTCTACAGGTGCCGGTATTTCTGACACCACCCAGGGCGCAGTAGTGCAATTGGTTAGACCTAGCACAATGGCTAAAATACCTACCGTTGCAGGGTTTAACGACACTGACTAATCCCCTAACCTGGTGATTACAATCTTTGCTGAATCAGCGCCATTACCGGACACTAAAGCCGCTCGGCCAATCACTCTATCTACAATGTAACGATCCCCGTTCTCACGGTAATTGACAATCGTTTGCGCGTCGCTGTTTGCGTTATTGCCATCGCCTAGAAGTGCTAGCGAAGGTGAAGCAATATTCTCTAAGCTGTCTGGAAATTGGATGTAGGTTCTCGAGCCATCGGTATAGACRCGCACTGGCCGCCAAGTTGGTGAATCGCCRGTGATCTGGTAATTGAAATCCAGATCATCAACATGGTTACCATCGGGCAAAACTGYCTCGGACACTTCTCGCTGTTGATCTTCGTAGTATCGRTCCCAYGCCTCATTCACTGTTTCAGGATAGGCGAAGGCKATTCTAGGCATCCACTTGCGGGTGGTGCTTACTAGCCTAATTGTGTATATCCGTTTGTCTGTTGAAACRATTAACGCSGTTTCTAAATCYGTATCGGTCGGCTTGATAATGAGYGASGTGGTCTCCCCTTYTGAATTACTAAAAACACTCGGCACTACTTTCCAGCGYACKGTGTCACCCAGATCCACTTGCCTCACAATCTCGCCYTGYTSCAATACCAARTTRCAGGGAAACAACGGCGCGCAAACGATCGTGGGGAGCGCYTCACCGTAGTTGTACACAACMGCGCCCTCGTGCCCTCGCGCWGGYGGGGGATTATTGTTTTTCCAYTCGTCSGCAATCTCAAGCGCTTGTAACGCGGATTGATCAAGAGTGACGTCGAGGTTTTCAACCATCCCATACAAAGAATTGTCACTGTCCTCAGCAGCCGACGCGTGCAGCGCCATTACAAGTGCAAAGGAGGCGATTGTTTGTGTTCTTTTCATTAGAGTCTCGCTGTCCAATTGAAGAAATTTATATAAATTCCTAAAGGGTTTTTTAACACTTCTTGATCATCTGTCGGTGCTGAAATCTGAACCGTAATCGTTCCTTGCATCGATGTAATACTCAGCGTTTCTCCGTTCTGTTGAACGCTCTCTCTCCACTCAACCCGCCAGGTGTTGTCCGATATTGGCAAGACAGATTCGATCTGCACGGTAGCGGATTCGCCGGCTGCCCCTCTAAAAGGGTCGTTCTCTCTAAAATAGGTATTTAGTTGTGTGTAAGCGTCACCTTGAAAGTTTATGACGCTGTAGGCTTCATCGATAAAGGCGCGTTGGGCAACGTTGTCTTTATAGACACTGCGTACATTTGTAATCCAGTTAGCCAGTGTGAAACGAACAACCCGAGGATCGATCGGTGAGGCGCGGTCTGCCCTACCGATCACCAGCGTTTGGCCTAATTCACTGACCTGAACCACATAGGGAACGATTTTATTTTGCGAGCCAATATAGATAACACCACAAACCGCCAACAGCGCAGTAAGACCGGTTATGATGGCGATCCGCCGCCAGCTTTGTGCGGCCTCGATATAATCACCGTATCTCTCTAACCATTCTTTCCGGCCGTCAACGTATGGATTTATTGCTTGCCTGGCCTTATCGCTCACGCGCTGCCTCCTGGCGCCTTACTGACATCCTTCAGCGCAGCCGCGCTTTTTATGTGCTCAGACATTCTCCCGCCGATAGTGCCCCCCACTGGACCTGATCCACTCGATGTAAAATCATCCTTTGCAGCCTTGGCAAGATTTTTAGCCATGCCTGTTGCCATGCCTGCTGTCTTCCTAAGCACCGAATCGTTGGGGTTTATGGCACTTTGCGCTACCGTTTTTGCAGCCGCTAGTGCACTCCCTGAGCCGGCTACTGATCTAGCCGTACCGCCAGTTGCAGCGGCTACTTTTGCGGCAATTGTGGTTGCCACAGCGGCGGATCCTAATAATGCAAAGCCGGTATTCGATGAAACGCCCAGTATTAAAGACTGCACCATATCCGGTAGTGAGGTTGTTAAGGCCAACAGAACAATCGACCCGCCGATTAACATGTAGATCGTGGCGCTATCACCACGGAATTGGGAAGCAAACGCTTGCAGTACAGTCATGCCCAGCCCGACAATCAATTGCAGAATAAATAACTTCGCCCCAACAGATAGCGCATAAACTATTATTTTCTGGGCGTACTCTCGGGTCCATCGCGATCCACCGAACCCCATGAACAAAACACCGCCGGAGATAACTATATAAGACTCAATAATTGTCATTATCATAAAGGCAGTGATCAGGGAGAAGGTGATGATGATAATGACTGACGAGAAATAGATGCCAAGGTTAAATATATTCCACAGCTCTGCGTTGCTATTGATAATGTTTGTAATGGCAAAGGCCTGGTCGAAGACTTCAGCAGGTGTAACCCCAGCCACAGATCCCGACAAACCGGCACCGTTCTGAGCGGTTGCAGATGATGCCGCTTGTTGAAAACTGGCTACTATCGATTGAGACCAATCTGGTGAATTCAAAAGCAGTGTGAAGAAGAACCCAATAAACAATATTTGGTTAACCAACATCGTCACCCACTCTTGAAAATCTGAACCTTTGAACGCAAGCGAGATTGCCGCGAAGCTGAATTCGATGCCTGCTAGCATCCAAAACAACGTTATCGCGTAACCCAGTAAGACACTTTGCCACTGTGCGCTGCTGACTCTGAACTGCTCAGTAAACAGATCAAAATTACTGGCCAGGGGCTCTGAGTCCGCCTCCGCTGCAAAATTTTCCGGCGATATACACAGTCCCAGGAGACCAACCGCCATGGCCAGGCAAAGCCTAGGTGCGACAGCTGCTCTAATGTCTATACTGGTTAGGCTACCGGTCATTAGCATCATTCAGTAACCTCGCCGGTTGCATGAATTTATTCAAAGCGGCGCGCTCTGCTGCCTGCTCGGCAGATTCCTTCGCCGCTTGTACTGCTGTGACTCTTGCCGATGTTGCTATCACGACGGCCTGATCTCCCATCTGACCAGACAGAACGCCCAACATGGCGTTCACGCTTTGCAGTTGTCTAACTTGTCCGTCAGCTCGCATCGAGGTTGCTAATATGCGTTGGGTATCATTATTCGATGTTTGTATTCGCTCTACAGCACTTTGAGCCTCTATAGAAGCCGCAGACGCTTCCATTAACTGCGAGTGCCACTCGTCATACTTTGCCGGTGGGATGTCGGCCGGATCTTCCGCTTCGGGAGAGGGAAACAATTCTTCAAATTCGGCTTTCACTCGCTCTACTCGGTAACCGATACCGCGCGTTGTATTCACTACCCTGTTAATGTCGTTCATCTGCTGGCGCAGGTTTCCGTTCAGTTCTAGAAAGTCACCATCAGCGAGCCTCTGCAGTGCTTTGATCTGGTTATCAATCATTCGCACTTGATAAGCTATTTGCCGAACTTGATTCCCAACCGAGGTGACCGCATTCGTGGCAGTAATAACACTTTGCCCAAAATTGGCGGGGTCAAAAACGACAAACTGAGCGATGCTGCTAGTGGGCGCAATACTCCCAACTAGAACCAGGGCCATTGTGCACAATCTGGTTAGCCTACTTATCAGCGCTCTCATGGGTTCACCCGTAGCGTGTCAGTAGTAAGGGAAGTGATCTCGCCGTTATCCGCGAAGATAACCGCTGTACCTGTTCCATTGGTCACTGATATTTGTGAAGTGACTTCGATCTCTCCGGCGTTCTCAATATTCCCACCTTGAAGGTTTATGTTTGCGCCTGGATCGAACTCCAGCGTCCCTTGCACCGAGCGAGTCCCTGCGCGGTCTAATAAACCCAAGTGAGCTGATTCGGTCCCTGGAATACCAACACCTACGGCGACACTAAACGTGGTGTCGCCGGAAGGCGCAGCACCAACCGTAGTTTCTGCTATCGCACCGAATTCCAATGAGACCTCTAGTGTTTGTTCGGCATTCAATAAATCCGTTGTGACGATCAGGCCGGTACCAACAGGTGCCGTCGACAGGACATAAGGAAAGCCAACGCCGTTTACATTGGTCCAAACGGGTAAATAGCCGGCGCTCGCCAGCTCCTCGACATCAGCTGGCCAACTTGGAATGCCCGCTTCACCCGTCTCTATTCGATACGAATAGAGAGCTTCAATAATTGCATTGAAGCCCGTTGTTGTGCGGGTAATGATTTGTCTGTCCGCTGTTGATTGGATGCCCCGTGACACAGCGAGCATGACCACAGCGAATACGGCCACTGCAATTACCATTTCAATTAGGGTAAAACCACCGCTTTGCCCTCCTTTTCCTGACGGAACCTTAGTCAGTATCAACATGAAATTCCCCCAGCCAAAAGTCTTGTAAACACACGGCTATGTACCGGACTTCTTCTTTGTGCTTTGCGAAAAGGGACCTCGACTTCGGCCACGTCGATCACGCCGCCAAACTCAGATACCAGTAAGCTCTGAACGATCGGAGTGGGCTCTGTGACTACTAACGCCCCCACTCCCTCTGTAAAGCGTAACTCCCATGCGACTAGCTCTAGGCCACCTAAACCGTCGACATCATTGCCTAGCTCTGGGACGGCGGTTTCAAACGTGACACTCGCCGGTAAAGAGCCACAGTGAGTTGCTACATACCTCTCACCAAGTCGAAGCGAGGCTTCGATGATCGTGCGCTGCTGCTCTCTCTCATAAAATGAAAGGATTGGTTCAGCAAGCAGCGCCGTCGTTAAAGCCATCAACGACACGGCTATTGCGACGGTGAATAGATTCATAGCTGCTTACTCTAAGTTAAAAGACAGTGTTGAGGCCGTGCAGGCCGGTACAGTTTTAACGCCGGCACGCCCGCTTAAATTGTCCGCGAGGTTCTGACAATCGGCGGCTGATGGAGTGACATAGGTGAGTGTTGCGTCTGAATTGGAGTTTGCAGACACAATGCTCACCGTCTCACCAAAGGCGTTCTGATTCGTACCCGTAGTAAAAGGCTCAACGCCGTAGGCCCCATTTGATAAGGTTGTAATGGTTATGCCCGTGTATAACCCCGCTCGTACTGATGCAGATCGGTACTTTTGCGCTGCTCTAATAACAGATTCAATCTCGGCTTGAGCAACAATTAAGTTGTTGCTTGTAAAAATACCTGACGCACGAGGTATGACCAGGATCGCAAATATGCCGATAATTCCAGTCGTTATTATCATCTCAACTAAGGTGAATCCGTTCTGCCGATTGCCTGTTGATCTGCCCGCTTTTCTAATGATGTGGCGCATAGTAATTACCTCTGTTGTTGTTTATTGATACAGGGATGATGAGTCGAGAACTCCGATGATGATTAAAACTAGCAAGCTTGCGGCAGCTGTCAAAGACAGCAATGCCAGCATTCGCCGCAGCATTGAGTAATACTGATTAATGCGAATTCGAATAAGAGCTGCCACGGATTCAAACGCGCGCGGGTAAAGGTCCGGTTTGCCGTTTGGTACCAACTCTTTAAGTAGGGCCGCCGAGGAACTATCAAGTAAGGTCCCTGATAGTGCTTGCTCGAAAGGTTCAGCTTGAGACATTCGCGATATCGCTTCGCCTATCGCCCTTTGAGCATAAACAGATTGAAAAGACATTCTCGCGATACGCAATATTTCGCCTTGATCAAGTCCTTGCTTGGACATAAGGCTAGCCATATCGGAAAACTTAGCTGCAACATTAAGCCGGTAATCAGCATTGAATGGCCCTAGAATAAGCCGTCCTTTTTTATACAAGCTCGTCCGGCCTAGAGTGCAGCCCAGGCTAAGCACCGCAAACCCAACTAACAGCGGCACACCATACTCAGCAGTGAACATAATCACCTTCGCTATAGGCATATCGAAAGCGCTGGTGTTTGCCCTGGCAAAAGCCTCTAACGCGCCTTCGCCGGCAAACAACATTGAAATGACCATGGCCAATATAAACAGGTAATACAAATTTGGTACGATCACCGAATTGAACAGCGTTTGTGACCGGTATTTTGACTCACCGAACTTGTCTAGCGTTTGCAGTAATGTGTTGTGCCGCTCGGAGGCATCAATAAACCCGACTTCTTGAACCGGCACGCACTTAGTTCTAAAAAGACCATCGGCAAAAGGTTTGCCGTTAGTCACTGCGTCTCGGCATTGCCTTGCGACTTTGGTTAGTTGAGCAGGTAGCTCTCGGGATTTCGCCATGTTTTCAAGCACTCTTGCTATTGGCATTCCCGCGCGTAGTTGAGTCGCCACTATTTCGTAGAACAATCCACGCTGTGCATCGTTGAATAACAATCCAGTGTTCAGCCCTCTGACCATTGAGGCTGTCCGCGACTCTGCATAACTCATGCTCATGCCACACTCTCCAAACGTTTCCCTGAATATGTTCTGTCAGGGAAAAACCCAATCCGCTTCGCCACCTCGACAGGATCTAACTGTCCATCCACGATTCTTAAGGCCGCCGAACAATGCTTATCCGTCACCCCGTGTTCTTTTGCCATGTACACCGCAAGATCACTAAAAAGCGCTTTTCGAATCAACTCATAGGCGCGCCCAGAGTCTTTGACTAGGGGATAGACTTGCGCTACGAGTGTCTGCCCTTTAACCCCTTTGATACATTTAGAGCAGCCACCTGGCCGGGTGAACCTGATGGCATGAGAGTCGAATAGTTTCTGGTAACGCCTCGCTGAGTCCTTGTCTTGGTATTCCTCTGCAGTCATTGAGCAATGAGGACACAGTTTCGCCACGAGATTCTGTGAAACGCAGCCTGCAAAAAATTCTTTAAAGCCGAGTAAGTTAGCCCCTATTCCTAGATCAATTAAGCGCGGAGGAACACCTGCGCACCCGTTCGCGTGAAGGGATGTAAATACACGCTTCCCTTGCTGTGCCATACCCATTGCTGCCGCTGCGCTCATACGATCACGAATCTCGCCCAGAACAAGTACATCCGGATTTTGTCTCACGATGGCGCCTAGGATCTTATCGAGACCTAAGTAGGAGCCCTCAACATTCCGTTCAATAGTCACGTGAGTACAATGATCCAGAAATACTTCGGGCGGGTCTGCGATCTCGATCTTTCGTAAATCATCTGGTAACAACGACACCAATGAAGTTAAAGACGTAGACTTTCCGCTGTCGGTAGGGCCGGCAAACACAATCAACCCACCGGACGCTTCCGCCATAATGCGAATATCTTCAAGCTGCGCTGGCAGATACCCCGCCTCGTCTAAAGGTAATACTTCAAAGGGATTCCGAAGGCGTGCAGCAATGGCGTTACCCCGCCCTTCTTCTTTAATGGAGTTACCACGCACGCGCACCATATTCTTAGTGCCTTCACCCACACTAAAAGAGCAGTCACACGGGCCTGAAGGGTCCCAGTTGGAATCTCCTTTCATCCACATTGAGCGAATTATCTTCTCGGCTAGTTCTTTGTTGGCAATCCCATCCACATCCTCAAAAGTTCGCCCAAACACCTTGAATGACAAACGGGCTTTACCTTGGCGAGTGTCGATGAAAAGGTCACTCGCTCGCATTTCTATCGCTTTGTTAATGATGTGATCGGTGATCCTTTCCGAGTCTGTTTGCTTATCACTATTGGCATTGGCAGATCCAATGCTAGCCTCCGTGATAATAAGCTGTTCGATTTGAAGCGGATTTAGACCGTCTTCCGCGCACACGCCAAATTCCAACTTTACTAATTTGCGAAGCTCCGCCAACACCTGCTTAGCAACAACATCGCCGCTGGTTGTTTTGTCGTAATAAATAACCCCTTTACTGGAGACCACCGCTTTTAGGAGCTCTTTCTTGTTCTCCAGGTAAGCAATGATTGCAGGACTATTTGTCGCTTCGAAATCCATTACTAAGCATCCTTCCTTGTACAATTGTTGCCTTGAAAACCCGTTATACGGTCCTCAAATTTCAGCTCTTTGCCCTCATGTACAAAAACCGCTTCTAGCGTTTCATCATCGAGTAAGTGAACTGCAACTAATCTAAATTCTTGCCCTCGCTCTTTGAAGGTATCCCCTATTAACACCAAGTCTGCTGGACGCGCATTCGCTCTAATCAATACTCTCGGCTTGCTGGTATTTTCCGTACCACAGCTGATAACGACAATATCGTTTCGTGTCAAAACATAAGGTGGTACTTCCGGCAACGCCTGCGTTCTGGTGATTCCACTTGCCGTTGGCCGCGCTGCCGTTTCCTCTCTAGGGGTGGCTCGGCGCGAGCGCTGCTGGTAGGTATCTTCGAGCAACTTTCGCAGCGCTAGGTCACTGTCAGATTCTGTGCCTATAAGGCCTTCAAGCAGCGGCCACTTTTCGGCAAGCTCTTCTATTTTTGACGCGTAGTCCTGATAGCTTTCTAGCAAAGCGGAATCGGCCTGTAACTTCCTTGTGAGTGATACAGCTTGTAAACGCTGCGCCTCTATCGGGCTAACTTGTATTTCACTCAATGCGCTCTCAATTGCAGTTTGAGCCTGGGCGGATTGCCCCAGAAAACCAAATAGGCTAACCACTACAACCGGATAGAATGAACACCCCCTCCGACCCGTGCTTTTAACTTTCTGCCGCATAGTGCGCTTCTCCTTCAATCTGACAATTCAAAGAATTGCTGCTTAACTGAAATTCGCAAGTGGTTCTATCAACACGAACAGGCAAGCCTTCGAGTTTCTGTGCGAGCATTAAAAGTGCATCCTCACCCACGTTATCCACTGAATAGGTGAACTTTACTGTTCCTGTTAGTCCGCTAGTTGTGGTTTCTGTAATAGTGAATCGAGAAAACAATTCATTGGCCGTTGAAAACAGCAGAGGTATTAATTCCTCGGACGCTATGCCCTCCACACTTTTTTGGACCGGTGTTGCATCGACTTCTAGCTGTAAAAGCCAGCCTGTTTCGTTCACCAATAGAAAGCCTTGCTTCTGTACTCCATTACCTTCGTTGTATTTGCTCACATGCGTTGGATAGCCCTGCGTCCAAGCACCTGAAACTGACAGTAAATTGCCTTCAGCAATAACTTTTGCCGGTAAGTCGTGTTCTATTCCTGATAGTCGCAGGCCATGGATTAGTCCTGCTATTCTTTCCAGATACACACCGCCTGACACATCAACGACAAGCGTTGAATTCAAATCTGCCATTTGCTTCGCACGGCGGGCCGCTTCGCTTATCATCTGACTTCCCCGTTCCTGATACTGATCGAAACCCCATATCGCAAGCCCTAATACTACAAAAGCTGCCGCCTGCATCGGGTGCGGGAACCCGTGCCTTAGCATGATCAACGGAGCCCATTGGTAACGGAGCTTTGCCGATAAATCGAATACATCGCCAATACTGGTGAATCTTTCTTCTACTAGCGCGGTTCGTGCCAACCCGCCCCCGGTGTGCAGAAACACCGTCATTTTCGATTGAGCAGCGACTAACTGGCGCTGGGAGTCGCCTGCTGGTACAACGCGCTCGCCATTCACCAATCCGTCTTGAATTTCAGCCATATAGACAAAATTGTCGGTGCAATAGGCGAGAGTGAAATGTTCGATCTTGGTTTGCCTAATGGCACTTGCGTCCTTACCTAACACTTGAAGAATCTGCGCATAGAGACTTATGCCGGCCTCGGCAGAAAACATAAATAGCTTCGTGGGTCCTAGCGGGACACTGCACAAATAGCTCTCACGGTTTTGATTCGCTTTCTTAGTGATCGTTCTGGCGTTCGCCCAGCGGGAATTGGTGGGCGTAATGACTTCGGTATTCGCATCGTAAATAATGCTAGCTTCCACCCCACTCACTGTGTCGTTTAATATTTTGGACATTGACTACACCAACACCACGCTAACGACCATGACAAAATCATTGGTCTTTTCACTGTCAGCTGTTGAATCGCCAACCCGAGGAAGTAGTGGCGTGCTTGTTCTAGAACTGCTGCGCTCTGAAAGCGCCGCACTGGTGATTATTTTTACTTCACCGTCATACAGGTTCACCGTAATGACATCGTTCTGTTCACTGACTATTGGCACCTGGCCTGCAATATTCCCTTCATCGAATGAATAGCTGAAGAATTGAATAAAGTCCGCTCTAGAGAGATTGATTCGAAGACTCACCTCTCCTTTATCAGGATTAATGGTCGGTAGGATATTAAGTGCAAAGCCTGTGTCTCGGTTGCCAATTTGAACATCGGGCGCGGTAGAGGTAATCGCTCCGGTATTGAATGAATCTCGGCTTACTTCCTCGACATACGGGTTATTCTGCCTTGATTCAACTGTTGCCAGTTCATTGTTTGTTAGCTCTACCCGGCGGTTTAGCCGCGTCGATGTATCACCTTGCTGGTTCAACCAGGACAATACCGCCGTGCTTCCATTTAAACGGTCGTCAGCATCATCAATGACAAAAGATAGCCCTGCATTACCTACTGACGCAGTGGTAGCTGTTCTAGCGATATCCAACCCTACTTGCGTAGCCGCTTCGCGTAATAAAGCCACATCTAGGCTGCGATCGAAGCCGTTGCTTAGGTCAATCTCATACACAGTTATTTCAACAATAGCCTTGGTGTTGTGGCCACTGTTGAACCATTCTACAAGCTGCTTCGCTTCCGCTACTTTGTTCGGCGCTCCGCTAGCAACCAACATGCCTACGCTTTCGATCAAGGCATAACTTGGCCCATCAATCCGTTGACCTACTTGCTGTGCCATCTGTTGGTTCTGATCGCGGACAATAAAGCCTAATGATTGCATTGCTAAACTCAACGCAATATAGGGGTCTTGAGAACCATTAAGTAGGTTTGTACTCCCTTGCTGCGATCCCGCCGCGCTGCCTAAACTGTTGGTCGCTAGGTTATATATCCTGCGCCCTGGCGGCACCAAAAGCCGAAAGTTTCCAACTACGGTGTCAGTTACTATGACTACGCCCCTATCCACTTCGTAACTCCAGTTGGCCTGCGCCATGATTGCATCCAGCTGCCCTTGCACTGTAGTGGCCGACAAAGAGTCACTCACTAGAGGATTAAATTCGGGCGCGCGGGTAAGTTGGAAACTTACGGGCTTGCCCTCAAGTACCGCTGCAATGGCTGTCCGTGCATCTGCATTAACAAGCGCTATAGTCGTAGGGTAGGCGAGCCAAGGTGCGCCTTCTGGCACAGTGACCTCCTGCAATACCTCTATCCTTGGCGTGCTGGGTGGAATCTGCTCGCGCTCCCTTATCAGGTCTGCTTGCATCTGTCGTAACTCAGCTAAATCCCGCTGGATATTCGCAGTCGTCTCCGTTGGTTTACTCGCGCATCCGGATATTCCTAAGGCAACTACGCTGGCCAATGCCGTCAATCTCAACTGTGTCATTTTGTTACCCTCTGGTTTCAAATGCGTCGCATGAATTCAATACGAGCGCCGTCTATCGTTGAGCCTATCCCGTAGACTGTCTGGAAATACTCAAGCACCTGTTCTATCGAGGTGCCGACTTCGACCGTGTTGTTATGGTTCTCAAGAAAATCTTGGCTTTGATTCGGCAATCCAAACCGCCAGCTACCAATAACGTAGCCACAGCGCTTTATGTTTGTCTCAATAATTCGACGAACCGATCCTGGCTTAACTTCCACAGTCCCGCAGTCAGTTACCTCGATGGCCGACAAACCCAAAATCGACCGGTCGGGCCTAACGCCCCGCCCTTTCACTGAAATATTCACCGCGTGTAAAAGCGGTTTATAAACCACTGAATTCTCTATTTTTGTATCGAGACGTAGGGGAATATTGGGCAACTCCGATTGAATTAACGCGACAACAGCTGCGTTCCTACGAGTGGCCAACTCTTCGCTCGCATCGTTATCACGCGACATAACAACCGCCGTCAAAGTGACTTCGGTAACGACCTCCGCTTTCGACCTCAATGCTTCGACAATGCGCTCTATTCGCTGCAAGCCGGTCGCGGTCAAACTTTCACCACTACCAATTTCAAAGTCGATGCGGTCAGGCAATGTTTCGTGAATAGCCGCGCCACAGGCATAAGGATGGTCGGCTCTAGTGTTACCTTGATCGCAAGAAACCCAACCCAAAACGCGCCAGTACCAGTGCGAAGAATAATCTCGCTCATCGGCATGCAGTGATAAACCATCACACACTGGTAAGCCCTCGCCTCTCACTACTGATTGCCTAATTAACTGAAGCGGTTTTTCACACGCTGGCGCCATGCCCGGACCGTAAGGACTGGTTAAGCATTTCAATGCTCTGCACTCTAAGGAGAGCTCTTGAGCAAGAGACAAAGGGCTAACAACAACCAACAACAGTGCTGCGAATATCAGGGTTTTAAGCTGCCAGATCATCTTGTGACACCCCCGTTTCTCGCAGCCAGTACAAAGGCCATTGATCGGCGTGAATTACTTCAAGTTCTTCTATGCGTGCCAAAGAAACTTTGTCCGAAACACCTACAAAGGCCAGCGCTACTGGCCCTAAAGCCAGATCGAATAGCCTCTTTCCCGCCGGAGAGCAGTAGTAATATTCTTGCTTTTGTTTTGCGAACTTAATGTTATTAATGTCCGCCTCATTCAAGCCCATGGCCGTGTAATAGTCATAAGGACCTGGCGCACCGGTAGAGCCTTGTTTGTCGGCTTCTGGATTTGGCAACAATATTTTGGTGGGGCACGATTCAAGCAGCACATCGAATAGCCCTGAATTAACAGCATCGGACACCGACTGTGTTTCCATCACTACCGCGCAATTCGCTTTTCGTAGCGTCTTCAGCCATTCACGTATTTTTTCTTTGAAGGTGGGGTGTCCCAGAAGCGCCCATGCTTCGCCTATGGCTAACATGGCTGGCTGGCCTTTTAACGATCTTTCAAACCGGCGAAACAAATAATACAGAACGGGCAAATACAGCGCCGGCGTCATTTGAAGTAATTCATCAACTTCAAACACGTTGAAAGCTGTTGTCTCTAATGTGTCTGTTTGGCTATCCAACCCAACTACATCGGATGCCCCGATAGTGTAAGCATTGAGGGCCGATCTAACCTCGATGTCTTGAAGGGTCGCGCATAAATCCGTGATAGAGCGATTATCTCTACCCGCTTTCGATAGCAGCTCAATCGCATTTCTAATCTTTTCTTTCTGCTGTATCGAGGGTGCTTGCTTGGTCTGCAATTCAAAACACGTTTCTACCCAGTCTTGCGCCCATGCTTTATCGGATTGAGTCTCCAATATTCGAAGTGGCGCTAAACCAATTTTTTTAATGTCACTACCGAGATCATAGTGAGATCCCCCGCAAGCCTTAACCGTGGCCAGCATGGATCGGCCTCTATCAAAGGCAAAGATTGTTGCCGGCTCCCCTGCCCTCCCCTCGTAGCGTGTGAATTGCATGGCTATTGTGTTCAACAGAACCGATTTACCCGCACCTGTCGGACCAAATATCAACGTATGCCCGACATCGCCTACATGGAGGTTTAGCCTGAACGGTGTCGCACCAACGGCAGCAGCATGCATTAGCGGGGGTGAGGATTCGGCATACAGATCACAGCTGCAAAAGTCGAGTCCAGCCCAAACGCTGGACAATGGCAACATATCCGCTAGATTTAGCGTGTGAATTAGCGGGCGTCTAATATTTGCATAAGCGTGCCCAGGCAATGACCCCAGCCACGCTTCCATTGCGTTCACATCTTCAATGCGACTTGCAAATCCAAGCGCCTTAATTTGCTTACTCACATAGCGCGCATTCTCCAATAACTGCGCTCGATCGGGTGACATTAATACGATCACTGGCGTGTAATATCCGAACCTGACCAGATCACTGTTTGCATCATTGATCGACTCTTCTGCTTGGGACGCCATCAACAACGCATCTTCATTGACTATCCCGCCTTCGGTTCGGAACACTTGAGAAACGAAGCCTTTCGATTTCTGTAGCCACTTGCGACGATATTTTTTTAGCTCGCCTATAGCTTCCTCTCGATCTAGATAAATCATTCTGGAGGACCAACGGTAGGCCGTTTGAAGACTTTCAAGTACTTCCAGTATTTGCGGGTAGGATTCAGCTGGAAAACCCTGCATGGCTACACAGCAGGTGTAGTTGTCGCCCACTTTTGGTGTATCCCCTGGCCACACGCCGACGCCGCCTATTACCGCGTCTAAATACATACCCCGTTGTGGCAAATTAAGCTGACACGGCTCCCCAACTAAGCACAGCTGTAGAAAATTAATTAGCTCGTCACGCTGGTGTTCATAGCCGTTTGAACCTTCGCAGGTGTAACTCCCCATACGCCTAATATCTAGCGCGGCTAGCAAGCGGTCTTCTACTTCATCTAGTGCTTTCAGAAAACCATCAAGCACTTGTTGGGCAACTGACTGAACCGCTTCAGTCTTTGGCGTATCCCACATTAAGCTTTTGAATCGAGTCGTTGTCTTTTCTGGCGGCGTGTACATCAACACAATCGCGTGTTCGCTAATGAAGTGTTCGCCTTCCGCCAAAAATCTCTCTCGTCGTTCATCATCAACCATGCGCGCGATTTTGGAGGTAAAATGTGATCGTTCTTCAGCTGGATATTCAGACGCCGGTATTCGCACCGCTTCATTCCAACTAACCCAACCGCTGCTTAATCCTGCTAACGCCGCATTGATTCGCGCTGTTAAAAAATTACGCTGCTCATTGGTCGTGCTACCAATATCCGGACCTTTGTAAAACCATCCCGCTATCAGCGCGCCACTCTTGCACTGCACTACGCCGTTTTCGACAAGCGCCGCCCAGTTGAGCAAATCCGGCAAACCCTTCGCTGTCTTTCTGTATCCAGATAACTTCACTGATTTAGCCCCGCTGCTGGGTGAGAACGAGGCGGGTAATACCTCTGCGGGTAACGCAGCTGCCTTAAATAGACCTGCGCTAACTGCGGGTCTTTTTGGGCCATGACACGAAGTACAAGAAGACAGCACAGCCAGAACGTTATCCCAATAATGGCCGCTACTAGGTTCTGACCATTGATAACCAGCGCCACAGAAATCAATGCACTTGAGAGCGTTAGATTGCGGTCGCCCCCCATGAATAGATTGGGCCGATGTAAGGCTCGCTGAAATGGTGTCGTGCGAAGCTCGCTCAATTACTGACTCCAGACCAATGCATTCGACTGGATAATTTCGCTTCCACTAAATAGCGTGCTTAGAATCGATCCTGCAAACGCAATCAAGGAGATAACTAAAACCAACATAATGAGGCGGCGAATGAAATCGTTTATTTCACCACCAAATATCAAAGCCACGCCTGTTGCGATCATTCCAAGCAATGAGACTGCAAACGCTACCGGTCCTTTGAGTGAATTAGTAATGGCCTCTAAAGGCCCTTCCCACTCCAGCCCAGTAGACGTTCCGTTTAAATCCGCGAATGCTGCAAAGGGTGTGAACACCAAAGCAAGGACCACAAGCCTCGATAAAAGTCGCATATTCAACCCGCGCACACACTTCCTTGTTGCCGACTCAAGCTGAGTCACAATGTAATTACCCATAAGCTTGAAGTTCTCCGCTGCTTGTTTGATATTGCCCATTTTCGCCACCTGTTATTGTTAAAACCTCTGTGATCTTTCTGCTTGCG
>JAESUV010000032.1 GCA_016762975.1 Gammaproteobacteria bacterium
AAGCAGGCTGAGTTCATCCCAGGGGTTCGCTTTGGATAGCCCTTTAATGCTTTGGTCGATCAGACGGCTATGGTCCAAGAGCCTCCAAACACTCTGGGTATCGAGTCGTGCTAGCGCAGTAGCTACTGCTTGTTTTCGATTGAACCAAACTCGTGCGGACTGAATGATAGCGTTGACTCCTTGACCCTCGCGTTTCTTTTCTAGCATAGGCAGCAGCGTTCTCAATTCTCGGCAAACAGCAGCCAAAATGATGAGAGAGAAAACTCCTTCATTTTTGAGTCCGACCAACATCTTTTGCGCCCGGCCTACATCCCCGAGTAGGGCGGCATCAATTAATTGATAGACGTTGTAACGCGAACTATCAGCTACTACTTGCATGACAGTTTTTGCATCCAGTCGTAGGGTGTTTTCACTCGAGTCTGAAGCAAGTAGTTTTAGCTTCTCGATTTCCTGCATGGCGGCTAGTAAGTTGCCCTCAACCTTATCGACGAGTAAATGGACCGCCTCGGCATCTGCCTGAATTCCCTCCCGCAGAAGTCTTTGTTTTAGCCATGGAGCGAGATTCTCTCTATTGATTGGCCAAATCTGCATGAAAGCGCCATGTTTCTCGATTTCAGTGAACCATTTGGTTTTAAGTGTGGCGGCGTCCAATTTCGGCCCGCTTAGTAATAGGAGGTAGTCGGGATTTAAATCGCTAAGATAGTGTTGGATTGCTTTCTTGCCKGCGTCTTCCAACTTGGCGCTCGAAAGCCGTACCTCTATGATTTTTTTCTCTGCGAACAAAGAAAGRTTGCYGGTCGACTGCAAAAAYTGGCYCCAGTCGAAGCTCTTATCGACATTGAAAATTTCCCTTTCTGTATATCCATTCTYCCTATACTGAYTTCGAATCAGGTCTGCKGCCTCGATCATTAGCAGAGGTTCATCGCCACTCAGCCAGTACAAAGGTAGGTCCTGGCTAGTGAGGGTTCGGGAAAGTTGTTCTGGCTTTATTTTCATAGCAGGCAAAAATTCTAAATGGTATCGATCGCAGCTAATCGCCGCATCATTTGGCCAATTAATTCTCTGCGCATCTCAGCGGAGATGATCTCTGCCTCTTCTTGATTGCCACTGATGTTCTCGACATCCTGAAAGTAGGTTCGCTCTACAAATAGCGTTTCGGGTTCTAGCAAGGTCTTCTCAGCTAGCATTAGTCCCATGTCCACCGATAGGCGCAGCTCGATTTGTGCAGCTCGTGCACGGGGATTTATAGTCACAGCTCGAGAGACAAGCCGCTCATTCGCAATTCCTAGCAGAGCTACATGTGAATCAGCCTCATCTAGATTGACTAGAGTGACATTCACCTTGGCGCCATCGAGGCTGCGACGTAGTAGCCGGGCCAGCTCGCTATTGGGTTGTTCGCTATAAAACTGCAGTTCACTGAAATTGGCGGAGAGTACATCGTTGCCGCGCAGATTAAATCCACAGCTGCTGAGAACTAGCAATAACGTCGAAAGAGCAAGCGTTCTAAGAAAAAATCCGTGGGTCATGAATTTTCCAGCATTCAGTTAGCGACGATATTGACCAAGCGGCCGGGGACAACGATTACCTTCCTGACAGTGCCATCCGCAATAAAGCGTTTAACAGCCTCATTGCTTAACGCGAGTTTTTCTAACTCATCCTTGCTGATATCTTTCGCGACCTCTACTTTATCACGCAACTTACCATTCACCTGTAGTACAACAGTGATTGAACTCTCCGTTAGTGCCGATTCATCTACCTGGGGCCAAGAGGCATTCATTACAGTGCCCTCATGGCCTAGGTGTTGCCACAGAGCGTGGCAGAAATGCGGCACGATGGGGGCTAGCATCAGAATCGCTGTCTCCAAAGATTCTTGTATGACCTTTTGATCGTTCTCACCATCAAAGGTATTAGTGAAACGAGTAACCGTATTCAGCAATTCCATGGTGGCGGCGATAGCAGTGTTGAAGGTATGTCGCCTGCCATAGTCGTCTGTTACTTTCTGTAGGGTCTGATGGGTTTTTCGGCGTAGTTTGATCTGTTCTTCGTTAAGCTTAAGCTTAGAGAAGTCTTCTAGGAGTATTGGCTTATGATTCGCAACGATCTTCCAAAGCCTTTTCAGGAAGCGATAACTGCCTTCAACGCCGCTGTCTGACCATTCGAGTGATTGATCGGGAGGCGATGCAAACATGGTAAACATACGCACAGTGTCCGCTCCGTATCTCTCGATCAATGGCAGTGGGTCAACTGTATTGCCCTTCGACTTCGACATTTTGCTGCCGTCTTTGAGTACCATACCTTGCGTCAGAAGGTGCTTAAATGGCTCATCGGAACTCACCAGCCCTTCGTTACGCATTAACTTATGAAAGAAGCGTGCGTACAGCAGATGTAAGATAGCGTGCTCGATGCCACCGATGTATTGGTCTACCGGAAGCCAGTAGTCTGCGCGCTCGTCTAACATGCTTTCGTTTTGGTCGCGACTGGCGTAGCGCGCGTAATACCAAGAGGACTCCATGAACGTGTCGAAGGTATCAGTCTCGCGCTTCGCCTTCGATTTGCACTGAGGACAATCCACTTCTACGAAGTCTTTTAGTTTGCCTAAAGGTGAGCCGCTCGCATCTATTTCCACATCTGTAGGCAGAATAACTGGCAGGTCTTCATCGGGAACGGCTACAGACCCGCAGTGCTCACAGTTGATTATGGGAATAGGGGCGCCCCAATAGCGTTGGCGGGATACACCCCAGTCACGTAAGCGGAAGTTGACCTTTTTGTAGCCTTGCTTACGTTCACTTAGGTGACTCTCTATGGCTGCGAACGCTGTCTCGAAATCTAGACCGTCAAAATCTCCTGAATTTATAAGCGTTCCTTTCGCGGTGAAGGCTTCGGCTTCTAAATCACAGCTTTCCTCGTTGCTGCTTGGCTGAATCACTTGTCGAATAGGAAGTTGATATTTTTTCGCGAATTCCCAATCGCGTTGATCGTGTGCAGGCACCGACATTACAGCACCAGATCCATAGCTCATGAGCACAAAGTTGGCTAGAAAGATCGGCAGTTCTTCACCGCTAATCGGATGAATAGCCTTTAGGCCGGTGTCTATTCCGGTCTTTTCCATGGTCGCCATCTCCGCCTCGGCGACTTTGATATTGCCCTGCTGTTCGATGTATTGGGCAACGGTTGCATTTGATTCAGCGACCTTTCTTGCAAGCGGGTGTTGCACGGCGAGTGCCACATAGGTAACACCCATTAGGGTGTCCGGCCTTGTGGTGTAGACGCTAAGCTTCTTAAGTGATTCGTCGCTTTCGCCGGCAACTGTAAAATTCAGCTCGATGCCTTCCGAGCGGCCAATCCAGTTCGCCTGCATGGTGCGCACTTTCTCTGGCCAGCCATCTAAATCATCGAGATCATCTAAAAGTTCCTGGGCGAAATCGGTAATCTTGATGAACCATTGTGGAATCTCGCGACGCTCGACAACTGCGCCTGAGCGCCAACCGCGTCCGTCTATTACCTGTTCATTAGCGAGCACCGTCTGATCTACTGGATCCCAATTTACTTCAGAGGATTTCTTGTAAACAAGCCCTTTCTTGAAGAGGCGAAGGAAGAACCATTGCTCCCAACGGTAATAGTCAGGGTGGCAAGTCGCAATCTCTCGACTCCAGTCGTAGGCATAGCCAAGTCGCTGCAACTGCTCACGCATGTAGTCGATGTTGCTATAAGTCCACTTTGCTGGCGGTACTTTATTAGCAATGGCAGCATTTTCGGCAGGGAGTCCGAAGGCATCCCATCCCATTGGCTGTAAGACATTCTTGCCAAGCATGCGTTGGTAGCGTGCGATTGCGTCGCCTATGGAGTAATTTCGCACATGGCCCATGTGCAGATGCCCGCTTGGATAGGGAAACATAGATAGGCAGTAAAATTTTTCTAGGGACTTGTCTTCACTGACTTTAAAGCTTTCGTGTTCTTGCCAATAGATTTGCGCTTCGGCTTCAACCGCCTGTGGAGGATACTGTGGATCGATACTGCTCATTTTATCTCTAACTATGTGAATTAACTGGATTTATTTAAGGTGTTGCGATGCCTGCAAGCATACCGCAGACCGCTACCAACAGGTAGGGGCGGGGGAGTAAAAATTTAGGCGAATGCCTACTCCTGGTCGGTTGGTTTTGTCGATGTGACCTTGATCAGCTTTATTTGCCGACTGTCGGCATTCAGGATGGTTACCAAGAATTTGCCGATTGTAATAGATTCACCGCGCTCTGGAATGTGCCCAAATTGTTGCAGCACGAGTCCGCCGAAAGTGATGAACTCCTGGTCGCTGAATGAGGTGGCAAAATAGTCATTGAACTCATCGACTGGAGTTAACGCCTTGACGATGTAATTCTCTTCATCGAATTTCTTAATATAGCTGTCATCATCTACATCGTATTCGTCTTCAATCTCGCCCACGATTTGCTCTAGAACATCCTCGATAGTTACTGCGCCGCAGACACTACCGTATTCATCGATGACGATTGCCATGTGCTGACGCGTCTCGCGAAACTCTCTCAGTAGGACATTCAGGCGTTTGCTCTCTGGGACGAAGGTGGCGGGGCGAATGACATCTTTGATTCGAAACTTCTGCGCTGCGTTATTCAGAGCGAGTGGCAACAGATCTTTGGCGAGAAGAATGCCTAAGACATTGTCTACATTGTCGCCGATAACCGGGAATCGGGAGTGGGAAGCCTTGGTAATGAGTTCGATTATCTCAACAGCGGCGAGGTCAGCGGGAACGGTGACCACCTGGGATCTGGGGATCATGATGTCACGCACTTGCATGCTGGAGACCTGTAGCGCGCCCTCGATGATGCTGAGGGCATCAGCATCGAGGACTTGGTCTGCTTCTGCATTTCGAACGAGTTCGAGAAGGCTTTTGGTGTCAGTAGGCTCGTCGGAAAACACTTGCGCTATTTTATCGATCCAGGACTTAGGTCTTGGATCGATGCTTGATTCGTCGTCGGTCATTCTCTGCGTTCTCTTTTTCTGTAGAGCGAGTCTTCGATACCCACTGTAATTGTCGAAGGAAGAATGGCTCTTGGTAATCACACTAACAAATAAGGGTTGGGGATTCCAAGCCTTTCCAGTGTATTAATTTCTAGCCTTTCCATCTTTGCCGCATTGCTTTGCTGATCGTGTAGATACCCCAAGAGGTGGAAAAGGCCATGTATTGTGAGGTGTGCCCAGTGTGCGRTCAGYTCYTTGCCTTGATCTAAGGCTTCCGCYTCAACAACGGTGGGACAAATCACGATATCCCCYAAGGGATAGCTRCCTACYTGYTCTGCCAGTTCGCTTGGAAATTCGGCTGGAAAGGACAAGACATTGGTTGGCTTGTTCTTTCCTCGATAATCGTTATTTAGAGATTTTGAGCTCGCCTCATCAACGAAGCTGAGGCTGATGCTGCAAGGCTTGCTCTGCTGGGCGACCTGTAAGCCGCAGTTGAGCCAGTCTTCACATTGCTCGTTGGTAGGCACCCAATTACCCGCACAGCTATTACTAATGTTAACTGTCGCGGTCATTGGCCTGCTGCGAATCTTTGCTGTTCAATGTAGATACGGAACTTCGATCGAACTCATCGTAAGCTTCGACAATTCTTTGCACGAGGCGATGGCGTACTACATCCGTTGCCTCGAAATAGGTGAACCCGATTTCGTTGATGCCTTCTAGCACTTTGCTCACGTGTATCAAGCCGGACCGCGTTCCTTTAGGTAGATCTATTTGCGTAACGTCGCCGGTTATTACCGCGGTGGAGCCAAACCCGATCCGGGTTAGAAACATCTTCATCTGCGAGCAGGTGGTGTTTTGGCTCTCATCTAAAATGATGAATGAATTATTCAGTGTTCTACCGCGCATATAGGCCAGCGGAGCGACCTCAATGACATTTTTCTCGATGAGTCTTGAGACCTTCTCGAAACCAAGCATTTCGTAAAGCGCATCGTAGAGGGGGCGTAGATACGGATCGATCTTCTGTGCTAAGTCTCCGGGCAGGAAGCCTAACTTCTCACCCGCTTCCACTGCAGGGCGAACCAGAAGCACGCGACTTACCTCTTCTTTGAGAAGCGCTTCGACCGCGCAGGCGACGGCGAGGTAAGTCTTTCCAGTACCCGCTGGGCCGATGCCAAAATTGATGTCATGCTGATGGATGCTACGCACGTAATCGCACTGGTGCTTGCCGCGCGGTTTTACCGAAGACTTTGGTGTCTTGATAAGTAACTGCTCGAACTCGTTGCCGTTTTTACCGGGCTCTGAAGGCAGTGTGTCTTGGAGAGCTAGGTGCACCAAATTTGGGTTCAGCAAATTGCCCTGAGACGTTGCTTGATAGAGAGTTTCAAGTATATATTCACCGTCAGCGGTCGCCAGTTCACTGCCCGAGATCTGAAAAATATTGCCACGCTGTTGAATACTAAGTGAAAAGTGGCCTTCTATCTGCTGTATGTGTTCATTTAGGCGCCCGCATAGGTTGGAGAGTCGCTGGGCGTTGTCTGGCATCAGAGTCAAACTGAGGGTGTGAGTTGTCATGCAGTTGAAGCTTACCTCAAAGAAATAAGAGTGATGGAATCAGTATAGCAAGCAATGGATCGATCACAAGATACTAAATGTAGCCGAGCAGAGAGTTTGGTAGTGCATCGGTAATTGTACAGTTCGCAAAGTTGCCAATGAGGGACGCATCGTCACACTTGAAATTTACTACCCTGTTATTTTCAGTCCGCCCCTGTAGATCACCAGTGTGTTTTTTTGACTGACCGGTAACTAAGATTCGTTGCTCGCTACCAACCATAGCGGCACTGATTGCACTCGCCTGTTGAATGATCTGTGATTGCAGTGTTGCTAATCGGTGTTTCTTTTCCTGTGCAGGTACTAGGTCGACTAGATCAGCTGCAGGCGTTCCGGGTCTAGCGCTATAAATAAAACTGAACGAAGTATCGAAGCCTATTTCGATTATTAGCTTCATCGTGTCTTCGAAATCGGCGTTAGTCTCGCCAGGAAATCCGACTATAAAATCGGACGAGAGACTGATGTTTGGCCGAATGCTGCGAATCTTTCTGATGATCGACTTATACTCGAGTGCTGTGTGTCCGCGCTTCATGGCAGCCAAGATTCGATCTGAGCCACTCTGCACGGGAAGATGTAGATGACCTGCTAGCTCGGGAACCTGCCCGTAGACATCGATCAGGGAGCTCGAGAATTCGATCGGGTGCGATGTAGTAAAGCGAATTCGATCTATGCCTTCTATGCTGGATATGTACTGAATTAATGTGGCCAAGTCTACAATATTGCCTTCGTGACTTAGGCCGCGGTAGGCATTGGCATTCTGACCGAGAAGATTGATTTCTCGCACGCCCTGCTCTGCCAGATGGACCGCTTCCGCGAGCACATCGTCTAACGGTCGGCTGACTTCTTCTCCGCGAGTATAAGGTACGACGCAGAAGCTGCAGTATTTGCTGCAGCCTTCCATGATAGTAAGAAAGGCTTGGCAGGAGGAGGCGTCTGGCTGCGGTAGGTGGTCGAATTTCTCGATTTCAGGGAAGCTAATATCCACTATTGGCTTGCCGTTGCCGCTGGCATCCAGCATTGCGGGCAGTTTGTGCAGGGTCTGTGGGCCGAATATGACATCGACATAAGGTGCGCGTTTACCTATGGCAGCTCCTTCCTGGCTCGCCACGCAGCCACCGACAGCAATTTTCAGATGAGGCTTCGTTTCCTTTAGGCTGCGCCATCGACCTAGTTGATGGAAAACCTTTTCTTGCGCCTTTTCGCGAATGGAGCAGGTGTTAAGCAGCAGTAAGTCAGCATCTGCGGGATCATCAACGAGCTCCGCGTTGTGTGTTTCCTTCAGGAGGTCGAGCATACGATTCGAATCGTACTCGTTCATCTGGCAGCCGTGGGTCTTAATGAAGACTTTCTTTGTCGCAGTTGTGGGGCTGTCGGTTATTTCCGTCGCTATTTTAGGCTGAGTGGCACTCTGTTCAGGTTTCACAGTATTTCCGTGCAGTGGGCTATTTTCAAAGGAGGCGAATTATAACAGCAAAAATCAGCAGTACTTAACTACGATTTGACGCATAATGACTTGAAATTCGAGCTTCTAGCCTGATATTAGGTGTACTCGCTAAAACATGCCCCTATGCAGACACTGAGGGCGCCTGAAGATGTTCCATTACAGCGCCGCCGTCCAAAGTATAAGAGATTGATAGTCATGGGAAATTCCTCAGAACTTTACAAGATAACCTTCCTCAACAAGGGCAAGGTCTACGAAGTATTCGTGAAACAGGTCTATCAGAGTGATTTATATGGATTTGTCGAAATCGAAGACTATGTTTTCGACGAGCGTTCGCAGGTTGTTGTGGACCCGTCTGAAGAGAAGCTGAAGGCAGAGTTCAGTGGCGTGAAGAGAAGCTTTATCCCCATTCAGGCAATCATTCGAATCGACGAGGTCGAGAAGAGTGGTGTTAGCAAGATCTCGAGCGGCGATAACGTGTCCCCATTCCCCGTATCCATCGTGGGCAGTAAGGTAGATCGAAAAGATTCTTGAGATTAACTTGCCGGCTTTATTACAGCGTTCTCCGATCAAATACTCAGACAGTAGTCTCTGAATAGATGGAATCCTCTAGCCATCCCTATGCTGAGTTATCACCAGTTGCCGTTTTGGAAGCTGCAGAGAGTCTCGGCTATGAAACTGATGCACGCATTTTTCCCCTGAATAGTTATGAAAACCGTGTCTATCAAGTTGGGATTGTCGACAAACCCTCGATAATCATCAAGTTCTACCGTCCCGAACGCTGGAGTTCTGAGCAGATACTCGAAGAGCATAGCTATACTCAGGAACTGGTCGATTTAGAAATCCCAGTTGTGCCTCCGATTGATTTTGCGGATGGTGGAACGCTTCAGCAATTCAAAAATTTTCGCTTCTCGGTATTCGAGCAGCTTGTAGGACGCCCACCTGAACTAGATAATTTGGATAATCTGTTGGTCATGGGGCGTTTTGTCGGTCGCATCCATGCCGTTGGTGCGCTTCATGATTTTAAGCATCGGGTTGAACTCACTGCCGAGCGTTTCTGTGTGCAAAGTAGGCAGTTTCTTCTAGAGAATGATTTCCTTTCCCGCGATATGCGCCCAGCCTACGAAACCGTCTCCCAAGATCTGGTCGATAAGATTCAGCAGCGCTTCGCAGCCCATGGTGAAGTGCAAAAACTACGCATCCATGGAGACTGTCATCCGGGAAATGTGTTGTGGAAAGACGAGACTCCCAATTTTGTCGATTTCGATGACACCATGACCGGGCCGGCGATCCAAGATATATGGATGATGTTGTCCGGCGATCGCAATCAACAGCAGGCGCAATTGTTAGAGTTGGTTGAGGGCTATAACGAGTTTCATAATTTCAGGGCGTCAGAATTGGAATTAGTAGAATCCTTGCGCACGATGCGGTTGATGAACTACGCCGCTTGGTTGGCACGCCGTTGGGAAGACCCTGCATTTCCTATGAGTTTTCCCTGGTTCAATACCGAGCGCTATTGGGCAGAGCACATAACGGAGCTGCGTGAGCAACTCTTTTTACTGGATGAACCAGCCCTGCGTCTCGTCTAATTCTTTGCGTGTAGAGCAGCACTTCCAATTACCTCTTCGCTATCCATGTAAACGTAGGAAAGCCCCGAATCCTCCAACCAGGTTTTTGCCTCAAGCTCGTCCATTAGCATCGCTATCGTTGCTGCGGAGCCTGCGATGCTGCACAAATTTGCAGCAATGCTTACTGCGCGGAGACCATCAGAAGGCCAGCCTGTCATAGGGTTTAAAATGTGGCTATAACGCAACCCTTCGTGCATGAAAAAGCGTTCATAGTCTCCGCTACTGGCGAGGCCCCCATCATCGAGGTTGATCTTGGCCATGATGCCAGCGTCAGAAATCGGGCTAGAGATGCCTACGGTCCAAGGTTTTCCCCTGGGCTGCGGTCCTATGACGCTGAAATCGCCGCCTAAATTCACTAGGCCATGTTCGGCGCCTAAGCTACGCGCTAGGCGGGCGACGGAATCGGCCGCGTACTCTTTCACGATGCCTCCAAAATCTATCTGCATATCTCGCGGCAGGTGAATGTGGGAGTTTTTGCAGGATATCTTGTGTAGCCCGACAAGTGCACGAGCTGCGTTTATCTGTGACTGGCTGGGAACAAGTGCCTTCTTGAAATCCCAAATTTCATTTAGTGCGCCAGCGGTTATATCAAACAGGCCATCGCTTTGTTCAAAGCAGTTCATCGCATGAGTGATGAGTGATTGAGTTTCGTCATCGATAGCTAAGCCGAGTTTGTTTCCCGCGGAGGCATTAATCTTGCTGAGGAAGCTGTCTTTTCGAAAGCGCGAGTATTTTTTTTCCAAGCGCGCCACTTCGTCGGTAAGCTGTTTGACAATATTTTTGGCACGGATGCGTGACGTATCAAATAGTTGAATCTCACAGAAGCTTCCCATGGCCTTGAATGAGAAATGCTTTAGCGTCGGGTTCATAGTCGAGTTTGGGTCTGATAGAAATGCATAACGGCTTAGGCAGACACCGCCTAAAAGCGGAAATCGAGGCCCAGCGATACGCGGTTGTATTTAACTAGCGCGGTGCTTGGTTTGGACACCTCAAAGGCGGAATACTTATCATTTGCTAGGTAGCGTTCGGCAGTTATTGTGACCTTCCAAGAGCCCATGTCTGCAATTACGGAAAAGCCTCCACTAATAGCGCCGAATGACGAGAGACGGTAGTCGCTGGATTGATATTCGCTAGTGGGCTTAAGGAAGTCATCGACGTTGGTAAAAAAATTCGCCGCAGATTGGCTGTAGTAACGAAGAGTAGGTACTAGTTGAAAATCTCTCCCGAGGTTTTGGTGCCAAGATAGGTCGCTGGTGTGAGAGCTGATGCCAAAATCGTCGTGGTAGTAACGGTAGTTTACATGGAGCGCGGCATTTGCAGAAACGAAGAACCTTCTGTAGGAGTTGCTCCATGCTAGCTGCGTTTTGTCATCGGGTCTGATGTCTCTAAGTTTATAGGGATCGCTTAGAAAACCAGATAGTTCAGTAACGCTCAACGTCGATTGAAAACTAGATAGCTGATTAATAATTTGACTGACGGAAACGAAAAGGGAGGTGCTTTGCTTGTCATCCTCTTTGACACGATTGAAGAGGGCTGCATCGGTTGGAAATATTTTGTCGGATGAATAACTCAGGCCCGCCGAGACGGTGGTTAGGTCGTTATTGTAGTGCCGCTCTGCGTTTAAACCGAAGTAGACGGATTTATAGTCGTTCTCTTCGGAGTAGCCAATGTTTCCGGCGAAGCTACCATTATCTAGATAGTAGCGACTGCCGACACTAAGTTCTGAGCGTCGGTCACTGATGCCGCTCGGTCCGCTCAAGTTAACGATGGGCTCGCCATCCAAGCCACGACTCGTGAACCACGGTGACGCGCCGCTGAGCGATTCGTAGCTCGCGCTCACCTGCACAGACAGTTTACGGCCGAGCGGAGAGATCAATTGGAACTGATGAACGTCGATGTCGTAGCGTTCCAGTTCTCCTAATGGCGCCTCACTGCGGGCGAGATCGTCCTCCTGATAGTTCGATAATTTGTAGGAGATGGTGCTCTGCGTAGGCGGTGCATCGGCTAGAGCGATACCAGGCAACGCAAGAGCGGTGCTAGAAAGTGCGATAATGCTGCGAGAGGCGCTGTTCTTCATCTGAGATCAGGGTGCTAGTTGCAGCCGCAACCGCCGCCTGCCGCGCTATTGCCGCCTGATGAGGCTTCTTTACTAAAGAAGATGTGATCATTGAGGGTGCTTTCCAGTGCGTCGGGATCCCATGCCATTTCTTCTCTAGCGAGATAGCCACGTTCCCAAGCTCGTACATCGGCGCAGGAGATCAGCAGTAGACTGCAAATCGACAGAAGTAGGGTGCTGCGCAGTGCTCGCATTGGAGGTGCCTCCTCGTTAAGTGCTTGGGCAGCTAGTTGCCGCCCAGAGAATCTTGTATAGCTTCTTCAATCATTTCAATGTCGCCAGACCGAAAACCCATGTGCACTAGCTTGRCTGTGCCATCGGGCTCTATCAGATAAGACGTCGGCATACCGATTACTTCGAACAACTCGGCAGCTTCGCCGTCGGGRTCTGCYGGTATCAAGAAATCCAAGGGYGTATCSAGAAGAAARTCCAATCCRTCTTCACTTGGRTTGTCGACGTTGATAGCGACTATCTCCAAGCCCTGATCTTTGTATTTGTGRTACATRTCATTATAAAGTGGTAGTGAAATAAGGCATGGCGCGCACCAAGAGGCCCAGAAGTCCACGAAGACGGTCTTCCCTTCAAGGCTTGCCGTGCTAATAGCTGGATGGTCAGCATAGATAGAGGGTAGGTCGAAAATGGGTGCGCTATCGCCTTCCTCCACGGCCCAGGCAGATGTGCTAACTGCAGTAAGCGCCAACAGGGCTAGCATTTGTGATTTCTGCTTGATATTCATGTCGTTTCCTTCTGATAAGCCTTTGAGCTAGTGAGTAGTGTGTGTCTTTAGTCTACGGACGCTAGGGTCGTAACGAATAGGCAATTCTGCCAGAATCTCATTGCTTGTGATAGCCGTGACTACTTCGTGGCCCAAATCTACACCCCCCAGGCGAAGCGGTATAGCTCTACAGACTATAACGCGGTAGGAACTATTCCGTTTACGAGAATTCAGGTCAGTTGTGGATGTGGCTGTGCCAGATCCCGCAGTAGATGGTGCCAGCGCTGTTTCTGCGCCTTCAGTCGATAGTGAACTTCCTTATAGCCATGCTTTAGTTGCAGCAGGTCAAGCGAATTGAGGCTTTCCTGTAATTGCTTGCCCCGGGCCTCGTACCAAGCCTGCCTGTGTTCGGTCCAGAGTTGCAGCGTCTGTAGCAGCTGTTCGTATTCAGTTTCCAGTCGCAGTCTCCAGCTCTCCGGCATATCGAAGTGCTCACATTTCTCAGTCGCTTTACGGTATTGAAGCGCGAGTCGGGCTTTCTCTATCTGTGCAGGATTGCAGCGTTTAAGATCGCGAGTCAGGCCGGCGAAAGAGAGCAGGCTTATCATCCATTTCGTTGGATCAAAGTGCCACCAGCGAATGCCGTTTCTATAGTCCCATTGAAAACTGTGATGATAATTATGATAACCCTCGCCATAGGTAAAAAATGCCAGAATTGGGTTGTCTCTGGCCGAGCTATTCTCGCTGTAGGGCTGTCGGCCCCACATATGTGCTATGGAATTTATCAAATACGTAACATGTTGGCTCAAGACTAAGCGGAGAAGGCCGCCTAGCAATATCCCGGCGATAACATCTCCATGAATAAATCCGAGAAATGCCGGTAGGCCAATATTCATTATCAAGAGCAGGGTCAGGTAGTATTTTTTCTGCCAAACTACGATTGGGTCTTTCATTAAATCTTTAACGTTCGAATAGTCCTCTGCGCCACTTTTGTAGTTGCGCAAAATCCATCCGATATGAGAAAACCAGAATCCACGGCTGGCTGAATAAGGGTCGCGATCGTTGTTGTCCACAAATTGATGATGGCGGCGGTGCCCCGATGCCCAGGTCAAGATGTCGTTCTGCAGTGCACAGGCGCCTCCCAAAGCAAATAGGGTTCGAATTAATGGGTGTGCCTTGTAGGCCTTGTGTGACCACAGGCGGTGGTAGCCGGCGGTTATGGACATGCCACAAAAACCCATCAGAAGTACGAATACCATCCACTCATAGAGATCGTAGCCGTAAAAATAGCCATACGCAGGCACAAGTAATAGGGCAAGCGCAGGGGTCAGGCTAAACAGCAGCATATTCGTCCAGTTGATAGGTGCTTTTTCCATTATCATTGTTCCTGCTAGAGCCGCATCACTGTGCGTAGGCGTAGGGTAAATCAAATTGCTTTGATGTTTCTCGATTGAATTGCGTGTAAAAAAATTCAATCGATAGCTTGTAGTAGTATACGGGTCAGTATTAATAGGATTAAGTATTAATAGAATAATGCAGAACTATCACCGATAACTCAATCGTTGATTTAGTGACTGAGCAAATTGAGAACGTTTGAGTGCCGAGGCTGGGGAAATGGAAGAAAAATTAATCGAATTGGAGACTAAATTTAGCTATCAGGAGGATCTGTTGTTGGATCTCAACGCGATAGTGACGAGGCAGCAGCGTCAACTAGATGAACTCATCAGTGAGATATCTGAAATTAAAGTGCAGTTGCAAGATTCCCTCGAAAGGGGGTCAGGTGGGGCGCAAGAGGGGCAGATTGAAATGCCTCCTCATTATTGAGGAGAACCCTGCCAACTAGGTACCCCAAAACATGTATTCAATCGCTGACAGACCTAGCGTCTCTGGAAGCAACAGTGGGAGAACCCTGCCAACTAGGTACCCCAGAACATGTATTCAATCGCTGACAGACCTAGCGTCTCTGGAAGCAACAGTGGGAGAACCCTGCCAACTAGGCACCCCAAAACATGTATTCAATCGCTGATTAACTAGCGTCTCTACGACTAACACGTGCATTAGAATGCCTCTATCTTAACCCGCTACGGCTACGTCATCTGCTTGTAATCCCTTATCTCCCTCGCTGACTTCAAACTCCACTCGCTGGCCATCGTGCAAGACACGGTGTCCTTCTCCTCGTATCGAGCGAAAGTGAACGAATACGTCATCGCCGCTATCACGGGTAATGAAGCCAAATCCTTTGTTGGCATTGAACCATTTCACGCTGCCTTTTTCTCGAGCAGGGTGAGATTCATCATCAAAGATATCGTCGCCCGTCCGGGCAGAGCCCAATTGAACGCAGAAGCTGCTGACTAAGACGATGATGAATAAGGTAAGTGCAATTATTGGGAAATTGGAGAGGGTCAGTGAAAATTCCTGCGAACTGAGGAAGTAAAGCGGAATGCAGGCTAATAAGGTAATGGTAAATGAAATAAAAAATGGTTTCTTGAACATGTTCATACTCTTATTGATTTTATAGTTGATGCGTTTTTTGCTTGGTGACCGCTGCTACTCCTAGGTTAGCTAGTCAGTGATTGAATACATGACGTGGTGTACATAGTCGGCTGTGTTCTCTAGTAAAATACACTACTGCTGGGGCAAATAAAATAGCCTACGCGACTCTTGATCGTCCTAGAACCCTAGTATTTTCTTCAGCTTCAATTCAGGTTGTTCTTGTTAGATTAGCGGCCTAGGTTGGGAAAGGCGAGGAAAAGAAGTGTCTTGTTTCAGCTATTAACGCGATATTGATGAACGGGGATTGAGCATGAACACTAAGATGATAGGCACAGTAGCGGCATTGGGATTGGTATCCGCAGGGGCATTCGCGGAAACTTCTTATGAAACTGCATCGGTGGTTGAATCACGTGCTGTCTATGAAGTTGTCGAGATTTCGACCCCACAGGAGCAGTGTTGGGAAGAGGAGGTGGTGGTCGATCGGCGTGGAACTGACAATCGCTCGAATACACCTGTGGTATTGAGCACGATCCTCGGAGGCGCCATCGGTAACGCCGTGGGTCACAATAAGTCGAATCGGCGTATCGGGGCGGTTCTCGGCGCCGTGTTGGGCCACTCAATAGGACGTGATATTATGCGTCGCAATGAGCGTCCTAGCATCCGTGAATACCAGACAGTTAAGCGCTGTGAGACAATCTATCAGCAGCATGAAGAAGAGCGGTTGATAGGCTATCAGGTCACTTATCTATACAATGGACAGGAGTATTCCGTAAGAACCAATACTGACCCAGGTGATGAAATTCGGGTTAGAGTTAGTGTTCAACCGGTATTGTAAGCACTACATGCCCTTGAATGAGGCTGCGCGATTCTCGGGATTAGAGGAATATTTTGAGCAAAACATCGATGTTTAGTTTTTTGGTGATACTACTCCTTAACGCAGGAGAGTTCGCTTATGCTCAAAATATCCCTATTCTTCCAGCTCAGATTGACATCATTAGAAGCGATGGGGATAGAAATACGCAGCAAGCCGCCCCTCGGGTTACAAAGCTGCAAGCGGCAGAAATTGCCAAACAGCGATTTGCTGGCAGTATCCTTCGCATAACCCTCGTGGGCGAGGGCAACAATCAGCGTTACCAATTTCGGATGGAAAACGAGGGCAAGGTATTTACTGTCTTCGTGAATGCAATTACCGGCAGAATCAGCGGTGGTGGATAGGGATTATGCGATTACTCGTAGTAGAAGATGAAAGCTTGCTGCGTCAGCAGTTGGAGCAGGGGCTAACCAAGCAAGGCTACGTAGTTGATGTTGCCGAAGATGGAAAGATAGGTTTGTACCATGCAATCGAGAATGACTTCGATGCGGCTATCATCGATTTGGGTCTGCCGGAAATAGATGGAATTTCGCTCATTCAACAGATTCGCTCAGCGGGCAAGGATTACCCAATACTGATCCTGACCGCGCGTGGCGATTGGCAAGATAAAGTGGCCGGTCTAGATGCAGGTGCCGATGATTATGTTGTTAAGCCTTTTCAGTTGGAAGAAATAGTTGCCCGACTGAACGCCTTGCTACGACGCGCTGCAGGTTTTTCCAAACCTAAACTCGAATTCGGTATTCTAAGCTTGGATATTGCAGCCAAACGATTATTGGTCAATGAGAAAAGTGTTAATTTGACTGCCTATGAATACAAGCTGCTCGAGTATCTTATGCTGCATCCGGGACAGGTAATATCGAAGACCGAACTTACGGAGCATCTCTACGCGCAAGACTACGATCGCGACAGCAATGTTTTGGAAGTCTTTGTGCGCCGCCTAAGGCAGAAGCTGGACCCAGACCAAACGCTGAAGCCGATTGAAACTGTTCGCGGCCAGGGATACCGCTTTAATCTTGAAGAATCCTAGCCTTAGCAGAATGAGCTAGAGCGCCCGCCATCGAATGACCAAGCCTAAAAATTCCTCCAATTACTCCATACAGACGCGACTCGTCATCTCGTTTAGCATCTTGCTGTTTGTGTTTTTAGGTTTAACTGGCGTGGTATTGGATCGTGCATTCAGAAATAGTATCGAGGCGGGTGCGTCGGAGCGCCTGCAGGTGCAGATATATCTGTTGTTGGCAGCGGCGGAATTCTCTGATGATGAGTTCTATTTTTTGGAAGATCTGAGAGAGCCTAGATTTAATCAACTAAATTCGGGTCTCTATGGGTTTATTAGTCGATCAAGCCTTGGCGAGTTATGGCGAAGTGACTCCGCGGGAGTCTTCAGTCTTGCTGATCCGCAAGTTCTGCGCCAGTCAGTTCAGGTAGGTGAGACGCAGTTTTCGAAAACAATGAATGCAGACAATGAAGAGTATTTCGTGCTCAGCTACGGCGTTCTTTGGGAGAACGGCATTAGTGAATATAACTTCACGGTGATGGAAAATGCGGCGGCCTACTATTCAGAGATATCTAACTTTCGCACAAGTCTTTGGTCGTGGTTGGGCGGTGTGGCATTGCTGTTATTACTTATTCAGTTTTTCCTAATGCGCTGGGGTTTGTCGCCATTGTATAGGATGGCGCGCGACCTGAAGAAGATTGAGAGGGGAGAAAAGGATCAGCTTGCGGAAAACTATCCTCAGGAGCTGCAGGGAGTCACAAATAATCTCAATGTATTGATTGAGACGGAGAGAAGGCAGCAGGAGAGATATCGAACGACTTTGGGCGATCTTGCTCATAGCCTAAAAACGCCACTTGCCGTTATCGCCGGCATTATGCAAACGCTATCAAGAAAACAGGGAGATAGCCGTGAGCAGCTCGGTGCGGTCGATGAGCAGCTGAGTCGTATGAATCAGATTGTCTCCTACCAGTTGCAACGAGCAGTTCAATCAAACCACAGCTCAACGTTGGCGCGGCAGGTGCTAGTGAAGCCGGTTGTGGAAAAAATGCTCGATGCACTTGCAAAAGTGTACAGAGACAAGTCGGTGTCCGTAGCCGCGCAATTACATACCCAGGCCCTGTTTCATGGCGACGAGCGCGATCTGCTAGAAGTTTTAGGTAACGTCCTGGACAATGCGTTTAAATACGGTCGGGGAGAAGTCAGGATTAGCACAAATTCTGCAACCGATGAGCATCAGGGCCTAGAGATAGTCATCGAGGACAATGGCTATGGCATTAGTGAAGAGAAGCGAGAGTTCGTATTGCAGCGCGGGGCAAGGGCGGATACCTTGGTCCAGGGGCAGGGAATTGGTCTCGCCGTTGTAACGGATATTGTTAGCAGTTATGACGGCACAATAGTGGTTGGAGCCAGTGACTTGGGTGGCGCGAAGATCACCATTCGCTTTGGTGCGCCCCGACAGACAGGATGAGGATAGGCCCCTAGAATACAAGTCCGGCGACTACGGCGCAGAGCGTCATTAAGAATAGAAACCATTTGATACTCTCCGGAGAGGCTTTAACCGCAACCTTAACGGCAAGGTGTGCACCTAGCATAGATCCGCTGGCTAGAATCAGACCGGGTATCCACCAGACTTGATCGAAAGCGATAAAGACAATGAGGGCTACACTGGTAAACGCTAGAGCGCAGGCTGTTTTGAGTGCATTGGCCCGCAACAGGTCATAACGTAATCCACCCGCTAAAGCGGCCAATAGAATGAAACCCACTCCAGCTTGTACAAAACCGCCGTAAACGCCTGCAACGAATAGACCCCACCAAGCGCCGCGGCTCTCGCTAGGGCGTATATTCTTGGTGCCCGGAGGGGGGGCTATTACCCCCGGTCTGATTAATATGACCAATGCCATTAGTAATATCGTGCCGAGTAAAATCGGTTTAAGGAATAGATTGGGTGTCAGTGCAGCCCCTATTGCTCCGCAGAGCCCCCCAGCCATGGAAGGTATCAGTATTGGAACAAGTGCCTGTCGGTCTAGCGTTTCATGCTTGTCGTAGCCTGCAAGCCCCACAACACACTGTAGCGTGATGGCAACACGGTTGGTGCCATTAGCGATATCCGCAGGTAAGCCTAAGATCATCAGTGCTGGGAGAGTGAGATTGGAGCCGCCGCCAGCCACAGTATTGATTCCACCCGCCAAAAAGCCGGTTATGCTAAGTAAAAGCACTGATCCAAGAGTGATTTCCAAGAGCTTTTCTCATTTCCTAGGAGGGCTGGATGCCGCAGGATGTAAGCGATTGAGCGACAAAAAAGGTATACTGCCACCGATGTTCTGAGCCAAAGGTCCGCACCTTATGGCCTTCGTCACGAACTCGGCTTGCCAAGAACCCGCGGTGATGTGAATTCTGTCACAATCTAATCAATTAAGTGTATGAATTTATTAGTTCTTTTAGCCAACTCACAGACTTGCGTGGGAGATTCTATATGCTTAGTGTTGATTGAACTACCGGTGGCTATACAATTTCAGCTTGGATAACCGACAAACTGTTTGTGCAGCGGCATTGCTTGATCTGAAAATTTTGGTTTGCAGCCTAGTTTTGGCATTCCAACAGGCGGTCAGCTGAATACTTTGAGAATTTGCTTGGCGGAAGGCTTGCGTGTCACACGGATTACGGGAATTGAAAAAATTTACTAAAAACAAAGGCTATTCCTTGATTGAACTGCTGGTGACGGTAGGAATATTGGGGATCCTGCTTGCTGTGGCGTTACCTAATTTCCAGGACACAATTGAGAGTAATGTTACTAATTCGCAAGCTAAGCTTTTTATTACTACTCTTAATCTAGCGCGTAGCGAAGCAATCAAGCGTGGCACTAATGTAGGAATCTGTCCTAGCAATGACGGATTAGATTGTGATGCGGCGAGTTGGTCTACAGGGTGGATAGTTTTTGTCGATGTGAATGACGATTCCGATGGAGCCACCGGCTCTATAGATGCAGGCGACATCATAATACGAGTGTTCGACGCTTTGGGTGCAGACAGCGTACTTACCGTCACAACAGACTATATGGAATACAATAGCTTGGGATTTAGTGCAACCCTTGGAGTTCAAACAATGCTGCTTTGTCCATCAACGGGTACTTCCGCCAATGCGCGTTCGGTTGAGATTGGCGTTTCTGGTCGAGGCCGGCGTATCGAGGGAGGATTAGTATGCCCTTAAGGCAAGCCAATGGTACTACTTGTTTGTCCAGAGCGTCAGGTAGCACGCTTATAGAAGTATTAGTGTCTCTGCTCGTGCTCTCTTTTGGCATGCTGGGTCTGGCTGGTGTGCAAGCGGTTAGCCTGCGAGGAAATTTAGCCGCCTATTACCGCACCATGGCGACAACACAGAGTGCCGATATGGTAGAGAGGATGCGCGCAAATATCGTTGGAGTGGCTGATGGCAACTATGATGATGTTGCGGGTGCCGCGACGACGAACTGCTTCACTGTTACCGGCTGCAGCTCGGCCCAGATGGCAGCTCAAGATGTTTTTGATTGGTCGGCAAGGGTGGCAGCAACCTTACCGCTGGGAGCCGCCGTAATCTGCTTGGACTCGACGCCTACTGATGGAACCGCAGCTGCTAATGCCTGCGATGGTGCGGGCAGCATCTACGCGATAAAACTCTGGTGGGATGACGACCGCGACGGCACCGCAGATCAGGCATTTAGAACAACATTTCAGCCGCTTTAATTGAGTGTGGTAGTCATGATTATTATGCACAGAACAGCAATGGACATTAAAAAGAGTAGGGGTCTCAGTCTGATTGAGCTCTTAGTCAGCATGGTGTTGGGGCTGACTCTCGCAACCGGAGTCGTGCAAATTTATGTGGGTAGCAATACCACTGAGAGAGATAGGGAGGCGCGACAGCGCATACAAGAAAACGGGCGCTTTGCTACGAATTTCTTGTCACAGGAAGTGCGCATGGCGGGGTATTTGGGCTGCTTGAGTTCCATTCCAGGAGCTACCGTAAATAATATTCTGGATGGGCCGCCAGCTACCTTCCAGCCACAATTCGGTGTTCAAGGTTGGGAGGCCACAGGAACGAATCCCGGTGTAGCCAATAACAGTGCTAGTAATGTCGCTGTAGTAGGCACGAATACAGCAGAATGGACCAATGGCGAAGCTGGCCATGTTATTCCTACGTTCAATGCAGTGCCTAACTCAGACATTATTCGAATTTGGAATGCAGTAGGAAGCCCCGGGCTTGTTAGCACAATAACCGAAGGTGCCACTCCCTCGATTCAGGCGGAGTCAGATGTAGGAATTGCGGCCAATGATTTCCTAATTATCAGCGATTGTGAACAGGCCGATTTCGTGCAGGCCTGCGCAGTTACGCCTGATGCGGGGCCCGCGACCACCAGTACCATTGCGCTCTCT
>JAESUV010000271.1 GCA_016762975.1 Gammaproteobacteria bacterium
ACACATTTCGGGATCTATATACAAGGCATTCGCTGTTCCAGGCACAGACATCAATGGTACAAACGTTGTCCCATACGACGCATCCCAAGCAGGCAATAAAACAGGCGTGGCTAGTGATACGTTTATAAGTGGCGGCGTAACCTTCACAATGCACGGAGACACCTTCGCTAATAACACAGGTCACTCGATAGTTAACTCATCAGGCGGTGCAGGTCTCGAGTCTACAGCAGGGCAGGTTATAGCCGGTAAGATTACACGCGTCATGGTTATCAAGATGAATGCGCTTACAGCTACGCAGCAAACAATGAGCTCGGCTAGATCAGACGGCACTAAAAACCCAGTGATAGCGGTAAGCTCAGGTGATGACTTTATATTCAAAGCAGGATCGACATTAACGGCAAGCGCGGCAGATCTGGATATTCACATCATCACAGTGCAATACAACCAAGACGCCACGACCATTCTATCTATAAGCGGTGGAAGCTCGGTAACGGGCAATGCTGGAGCAGAGGACTACGACTACGGAACATTGTTCGCTGACATCTCAGGCGGTACAACGGCAAACATGGCGATACTGCAAGACATCACATTTTCACCGGCATTAAACACATCAGAAGTATCTAGAATCGAAAGCGAAATGAACCGAAGATACAAAGGTATCAGTACTTAACAGAACGAGGGCAAATAGATGTCAGCAAAGAAGAAAGGTCCAGGCGGAAGGCCTACAGGATACACGGAAGAATTAGGTGATTTGATATGTGAGGGGTTAGYAATTGGAAAGTCTCTCATCAAGGTATGCGAAGAGGATGGCATGCCAGCACCACGCACAGTATACGGATGGCTTAGATTGCACCCCGAGTTTTTGCGTAACTACAAAAATTCTAAGGAAGATCAAGCCGATGCTATGGTCGAGGAAATGCTCGAAATAGCTGATGATGATGAGAAGGATGTACAGAGATCACGGCTAATGGTCGACACTAGAAAGTGGGCTGCATCTAAGTTTAAGACTAAAGTGTATGGCGACAGAAGGACCGTCGAGCTTGAGGGTAGTCTAGGCTTAACTGATATGTCTGGTGACGAACTAGACCGTAAGATCCAGCAGCTCGAGCAAGCAATAAATCAGAGCGRRYKSWTTYWNTKTCWGKCKCTYRYWSNGAMGCCATAGAGTACGCGCAGCTACTCGAGGAAAAGCTCAGGCGCAGCAAGGCATCAATAGGCATGAGAATCTACAACGCCTTGTATGACTGGCAGCGCAGGTTCAACGCGGCGACTAAAGATCATTCGGCATGCATGCTGATGGCAGCTAACCAATGTGTCGCCGGTAATACGCCTATATCGGTCAAAGTTGGAAGGGATCGGATGACGGTCCCTCTCTTAAAAACTCTTTCTTTGCCAGATGTGAGTGTGAACTATTGGCAAGATGGATGCGAACATGATACTCGTAGCTTTCGCGCATTCTTTCAGGGAATCTTACCAACATCTCGTCTTTACCTATCAAACGGTCAGTACCTTGACTGCACGGATGAGCATAAGCTATTAGACGCCTCGGGGAATTATCGTACCATTCAGCTCTTAATGTCTGGCGTAGATGTTCTGCATTGCTATCAAACAACCTCAGATTGTCCGGCCAATTGTGCCGAGGGTGATTGTCTATGTGATCAACAACCTCGCCAGGACGCAGATACCGACCTAGAACTACCTCCATTATCATACGATGCTCAGCTACATATCCGGCAGGTCGCTTGGCGAATGGATGCAGCGGCGCGTATTGATCAACATACCCTAACTTCCCTATCCGGCGACCTCCTTGCCAGTCAGGATGTAATTGCCCGTGCCGAGGGCCTGAACGACACGTTTGCATCCCGTGTCTTTTTGCCGTCCTCTCAATTGTTGACCGAACTACGCCAAGTCTCTCAGCTATTATCCTCTGGGGAAGTTTGTCCACCTCCAGTAGTTGGCGAAGTTGATTTAAGCAGAATTTCCTCTTGCCATGGGGCGCACAGCAATCGCATATATTTTCCACGTCCTATTCCTCTAATGAATGACGTTTCAATTATAGCATTTCAGGGAATCGGTTTGCAGCCATGCTTTGATTATCAGATACCGGACCACCACAATTACATTTCTTCTGGCGTTGTAAGCCACAACTGCGGGAAGTCTCTTACAGGGTGTGTTATCGACGCGTTCCATTTGACCGGCGATTATCCTGATGACTGGGAAGGCCATAAATTCAACACTCCGCCTATGTGCTGGTTGCTTGGTTACTCTGGCGAGAAGACTCGAGACCTGTTACAGCAAAAGCTATTCGGTAGATTCCATGCTGGAGCGTTTGAGGGTGGTTTAGTTCCTGCTGATAAGATTGCATTAGGCGGATGGCKAAGCATGTCAGGCACTAGCGGCGCGATGAGAGAGGTCAGGGTAAAGCATACCAATGGCATTGCCACTTGCCAGTTCTGGTCATACAGCCAAGGCCAAGCAGCATTGATGGGAGATGTCGTTGACTGGTATCACATTGATGAAGAGCCCAGAGACTCAGAAATATATCCCCAGGTAATCACTAGAACATTGAACGGTGATGAGGGTCGCGGCGGTCGTGGCATTCTTACGTTCACGCCAGAGAACGGCAAGACAGAGCTGGTATRTAAGTTCATGGATGAGCCGATTAAGTCTCAGTACCTACAGACGGCGACATGGGACGACGCATATCATCTAAGCGAAGAGATTAAAGAAGCTATCTTGGCTCAGTACCCAGCGTATCAACGAGACATGAGATCACGAGGCATTCCATTAATGGGTGCCGGTCTGATATACGAACACTCTGAAGACGCGATCAGGTGCGAGCCATTCGAAATACCGGCGCATTGGTATCTGATTAACGGCATGGACTTCGGATGGGATCACCCGCAAGCGCACATCCAGTTGGCTTGGGATATGGGAGCGGATACGTTCTATGTGATACACGCATTTAAACAATCCAAGATCCAGCCATTCGAGGCCTGGAACGTGGTTAAGTCATGGTCAGAAGATGTGCCTACAGCATGGCCAGCGGATGGACTACAGACAGAGAAGGGCAGCGCCAAGCAGCAGAAGGATTATTATGATGAGTCCGGTTTCGAGATGCTGGAAGAACATACTACATGGGAAGAGGGCGGCAACGGTGTTGAGGCTGGATTGATGGAATTGAACAATCTGATGAAAACAGGCAGGTTTAAGGTGTTTTCACACTTAACTGAGGTGTTTGAAGAGGTTAGAGGGTATCATAGGAAATCTAAAGCGAACGGTAAGAGCGAGATAGTTAAGATCAAAGAGGATCTACTCGACGCAATTCGATACGCCTACATGATGCGCAGACACGCTATTCAGAAGAATGATGTAGGAATGGACTGGAGTGATGACGATGACTATCATGGCGCAGACACTAACGCGAGCGGATACTAACAATGCCCATTAAAGAACTATTAGAGTTTATCGGTAAGGAAAACATTGCCGAGGACATCGACAAAGACAAGCTAGCTATTCTAGGTATGCGAGTTAAACGCCAGTTCACAGAGGATTGGGGTTCGATGCAAGAGTGGATGGAAGGAGTCGACCAGGGCGCTAAGCTGATGAAGCAGGAGTTTCACCCTAAGTCCACGCCATGGGATGGAGCCAGCAACTTCAAGACGCCTTTGTTATCCGCCGCTTCGATTGCGTTCGGCGACAAGGCATCTCTCGAGATACTCAGGGCTAGAAACTTAGTCAAAGCTGACATCATCGGCAGAGATAAGGACGGAGAGAAGCAAGAAGTAGCCGACCGAGTGACCGAGGCCATGAACTATCAAGTCAATCATCAGATGAAGGGATGGCGTAAAGACCAGAAGCGAATGCTTTACTCATTGCCAAACACTGGTTGCTTCTTCAAGAAGACGGCGTTTGATCCGTTACTAGGTCGGACAGTAAGCCATATCATCCAGTATCCAGACTTCGCAGTGAACCAAGCCACGACATGCCTAGAGACTAATCGCTCATTCACCCAGATACTAGACATCTCTAAGAACGAAGTCCTCGAGAGACAAGCTGAGGGCGTATGGTTGGATGTTGATCTATACCCGGAAGACGCAGAGGGTGACGAAGGTTCAAACGAGAAGGCGGAAACAACAAACTCAGAAGCGAATTCAGACAGATTCCTCGAGCAACAGTGCTTCGCTGACCTTGATGATGATGGTTATGAAGAACCTTATATTGTAACTGTCCACGAAAGAAGCATGACAGTGGTTCGTGTAGTGCCTCGCTATGATGAGCGCTCATTCATCGTTAAGACGCGACAAGGCCGTATCATGAGCATTGTCGACGCATTGAGGACTAGAACAGCCGATTCAATCATCAACGGCGAGTCTTCACCTGATGACCTGMYRGAAGTTGAATCCATTGATGAGTTTGAGCTAGTAAGGATTAACCCTACTCAACAGATAACAAAGTATGGATTCATTCCCGCGCCTGATGGTACGTTCTTAGACCTTGGATACTCTCATCTACTAGGGGCCATAGCTCAGTCAATCAACTCGACAACTAATCAGCTCACAGATGCCGGTACGCTTCGTAATGTTGGCGGCGGTTTCCTAGCTAAAGGATTCAGAAAGAAGATGGGTCCAATGCGGCTCAAGATTGGAGAATGGAAGTCTACCGACATATCAGCTAAAGATCTTCAGACTGGTATGATGCCAAATCCTACGCCAGAGCCTAGCCAGACATTGTTCGCTTTGAATCAGAAGCTGGAAGAACAAGGCCGAAGCTTTGCCGCTACAGTGGATGCAAGCGGGCAGATAGCGGCTAATACAGCCCCTACAACCGCGCTAGCCATCATTCAGGAGTCAATGATATCAACATCCGCATTGATGGGTCGCGTCATAGACGGCATGTCAGACGAGTTTCAGATACTCTTCAGAATCAACCAGTCAACATTCGATCCCGAGTTATACAAAGTAATCCTAGATGATGAGGAGGCTAATGCGGTATCTGACTTCAATGATGAGACGCTAGACATCGTACCTACTGCTAGTCCCGAGATGTCATCTAAGATGCAGAGGATGCAATTGGCAGTTGTTGAAATGGAGAATATCGCTAGTGTTGTGCAGGCTGGCGGTAATCCTATGCCTATCGTCAAGAACTTCTTTGAGCGTATCGGGTCGAATAACCTCGACGAGATATTCCCAGAGGAGCCAACTGATCAACAAGCGGCAGAGATGAAGCGATTCACCGAAGCCCAGGAGCAGCAGAACGCACTGGCCGAGCAACAACTACAGCTATCTCAGCTACAAACCGAGATATTATCACGTGAGCAGGAACGATTAGATGCTGACACACAACGTAAGATAGATGAGACCATCGGGCAATTAACTAGATGGCAGGCTCAGAACATATTAGATATGGAAAAGGCAGAATCTGAAGACGTAAAGAACGGAATCAATAAGTACACAGCCGAATTAGACGGCCAAATCAAGATTTTAACTGCGATAGGAGCAGACAATGTTAGAAGAGATGATATCAGAAACCAAGTCACGGCAAGCCAAGCGGCCGATATCCCCGGAGGCGTACAGTAAGTGGCGAAACTCCACTGTTACCAAGCGCTTATTTGAGGATTTGGAGCTATCCATAGTCGATAAGTATCAAGACTACCTTGAAGCACCGACTTGCGATGAGGTGGCAATGGCTACTAGTCGCCGGGATGGATTCGCTCAGATGGCGGAATTGGTTATAGAATGGGCTCCAGCAGGCTTGGAGGGTCCAAACGATGAAGATTAAACCATTAGGTTTCTATGTCCTTATCGAGATGGAAAACGTCGAGAACGTATCAGAAGGCGGCATCATCCTGAATGCGGACCTAGTCAACAAAGAACAGGAAGCGACAGACACGGGTTATATACGTGCTATCGGTCCTACTGCTTTCCACGGCTACCCAGGTTGCGAGACTGATGGCGGTGGCGTTCACCCTTACATGATGTGGGGGCTAAAGTTGGACATGAAGATTGAATTCCGCCGATTCGAAGGCAAGAAATCAGTTGTTAAAGATCACGAGAACTACAGGTATATCCCTGATTCGCACATTATAGGAGCGATAGACGATGAGTGAAGCGCCAGAGAACGAAGAGCAAGAAGAGCAACAACAAGAACAGGTTCAATTATCCCCTGCCGAGGAGACAGCCAGAAAGAGCGGTTGGAGACCAGAGGATGAATGGGCTAAAGATGACGCCAAGCGACCTCAAGAATTCACGTCGCCGGAGATATTTAACGACCGGAAAGGCTGGGTTAAGAAGTATCGAGATCAGAATAAGAAAATGGCCGAAATGGAGGCGAGCTTTAATACCCGCCTAGATAACTCTAATAAGCTGCATGAAGCAAATTTGGAAATGCAGAAGAAAGAGTTAGTGGCCAAACGTGATGCCGCTATTGATCTGGCCGACAGAGAGACCGCTAACCGCATCCAGAATGATATCGACAGCATTAATGCTCCTGCACCACAGCAGAACCAGCAGGCCACGTTAGATAGTTGGAACCAGTCTAATACATGGATCTATCAGAACGGTCCTAAGTCAGCTTATGCTAAGGCTCAATTGAATCAATACATCGATAGCGGCCTAGATGTAAGCACTGCACTTAGTAACATGGATGCCGATATTGCTCGAGAATTCCCTGATGTGAATCAGGCTCGCAGTAATCAACCATCAGTAGAAGGCGGGTCACGCCCAGGTGGTAAGCGTCCATCCAGGGCCATCACCATGACTGATCTAACCAACGAGGAACGCGCAATCTATAAGAACATGCCAGATACTTGGAAGACAGAAGCTGATTTTCTCAAAGCCGTACAAGACTCAAGGGGGTCATAATGGAAAACGAATTGAATACAGGTCGAAAGAAGCCGGGTCCTAAGCCTAAGAATGCTATTGATCGCGGCCGTACTGGCGCTGATCTGCCGCCTGCAATGCTGGAAACTCAGCAAGGTCTAGTGTCTGGATCACGCGAAGAAGTGGCGCATTCGTCCGGCAGGGCTCCCAGGATCTCGATGGGCAACGTCAAGAAGCTGGAGATTCCGCCTAGTCTGCTCGAGGCTGGCTATTACTATCGGTGGTTCCAAAACAAGGAGGGCCGAATCGCCGCAGCCAAAGCCGCTTATTATGAACAAGTAGTTGATGAGCAGGGAAACAGCTTTACACGCCAGAGCGGGCCGTATTCGATGCATTTGATGCGATTGCCCCAGCAATACCGCGACGAAGACAACGCATTGAAGAGAAAGCGAGTAGCTGCTACACTTGATCAGGAAGCAAGTATAGGTGTAAACGAGTACGCCCCAGATAGTCAAGGCAGGGCGGAAGGTGGCCAAAGCGCCATTACTCACCATAGTAGCAACGCTTTATAGATTTAACTCGTCAAACGATTAGACCGTCGTAAGTTGATAGAGAGAAACAGACACTCAAGTCTTAACTTTTAATCAACTTACGGAGGTCTCTACCATGTCTGGTGGATTCAAACTTGCTAACACGGACTCCCAAGGAGACGTTACAGGCAAACAAAAAACTTTCGCTGTACTAGTGGCCACAACTGAAGTTATCACCCCTGGTGATTTGGTTCGTATTGCTGGCACTGCTAATGCTCAAGGTGTAGCTGATGTAGCTATTGCCCCAACCTCAACAGCCTCAACCGGTGTTGTAATGTCGGTAGATCCCACCATATCAGGTGAATCACTATCTACGACTCATCACGTATCTGGCACACTAGGTACAATTAAGGTCAATGTTGATCCTAATGCCACCTATATCGTCGATGTCGCAAACGGACCGCTTCTGATTACTGAAGTTGGACTGAATGCCCCGGCAGATGTCACAGAAGCCACAGCTTTAGGCGGTCTATTCCCCTCGGTCATGAAAGTGAATCGAACGGGCGCAGCCACCACTTCCACACTTCCACTGCACATTGTCGCGCTACTTGAAGACGACGCTGGCGTATTGGGTAACGTTGCCATTGTGCGACTTAATGCTACTACCGTAGCACCTGGCGCAACTGGAGTTTAATCATGGCAGGCACAATTAGTACAGGTTCATTACCACGGTTATTACAAGACGGCGTCAATAGCGTATTTGGTAACTCCCTTAAAGAGCACGACAAGAAATGGGATTCGATGTTTACAATTCATCAGTCCACTAAGAATTTCGAAGTTGATGTTCAGCTAGAGGGTTTTACCCGAGCGACTACTAAGCCTGAAGGTGATGACATTACCTTTGATTCACGTCGACAGGGCTTCACGCCTAAGTATCAGCACTCTACATTCGCTAAAGGTTACATCGTAACTGAAGAAGCGCTTGAAGATGAGCTGTACGGGCAGCTGAACGACGGTGCACGAGCACTAGCACGATGCATGAATATCACCAAAGAGATTGAAGGCGCAGCCATTTACAACAATGGTTTCGACGCTGCCGAGCTCATGGCTGATGGCGATGGTGTTGCTTTGTTCTCAACGGCTCACCCTAATGGCCCTTCTGGTGGTACTTACACCAACCGTCTAGCGATTGATGCGGATTTGTCCGAGTCGGCGTTAGAAGATATGTTGATTCTGATTCAGACTGTTACCGATGCTCGAGGTCTTCCGGCTGCACTTCAAGCCATGAAACTCCTTGTAGCGCCTGCTAACAGCTTTGAGGCTCAGCGTATCTTAGGCTCAGTACTTCAGAATGACACCGGCAACAACGCCACAAACGCTGTTCGTGATATGAATTCGGTACGTGATGGATTCATGAGCAATCCGTTTCTGACTGATGTCGATGCTTGGTTCCTGACCACTGACGCGCCACAGGGAATGAAATACTTCTCACGTCGAGAAGTGCGATTCGGCCAAGACAACGCATTTACTTCTGGTAATGCGCGGTTCAAGGCTGATGAGCGTTATGTATTTGGCTGGTCTGATGCGCGTGGCTCGTTTGGTACTTCCGGCTCGTAATCTGTTCCACATGGAACGTTCAAAGTGTGTCCCTGGCGGTTAAGTTGCGGTTCGAATCCGCGAGGCACACAGGAGAATAGAAATGGCACGATTAACAAAGTTTCCAAATGGTGTAAGTTCCTTCCTTGTTGATTCTAATTCAGTAGCTAAAGAGGCCAATTATACGGTTATCATTACTACCGACTCAGGCAAGACGTTCACTAGTGAGTTAGATGGCGTTGTATTCACTCTGCCTAGTATCGCTATTGGCAACACGATCACGTTCGTTAACAATGCACCTGATGGTCAGGCTGCGATCAACATCAGTCCGGCAGCAGCAGACGGCATTACCTACGCTGGCTCATCCACGGACAACAAAGACCTCATCAACACTAAGGCTACGGCTAAACGCGGTGATTTCGTCACATTGGCAAGTCTTGATGGCACGGTAGCATGGCAGGTTGTCGATGCTCGCGGCGTCTGGGCTAAGCAAGGCTAATGAAAAACAGGTTCGTACTCGGTGATCACAATGTAATTTCTGATATATCTGGTCAGAAGTTCAAGCGCTCTGAGATGGTATTTAACTGGAAGAATCAGTTAGTCAATCGCGCTACCGAGTTCGAGCCTAAACAGCCACAGCTTACGATTAGATCTAGGTCAGAGCATATAGCAGTAACGGACGGTACTAGAACACAAGCAGCCGACCCGCCACTATTAGACCCGCCATTAAKCCCGAGTGACATGATATGACCGTTGTACTAGATGCTACCGCTAAAGACATTATTAATGGAGCGCTCCGCCTTATAGGCGAGGTTGATGCTAGCCAGCCAGTTAGCGCGGTAGATACACAAGACACACTCCAAGCGCTTAACTACATGATTAAGAGCTGGCAGAATCAAGGTCTTCACTTGTGGACAAAGACAGAGGGTATATTGTTCCTCGATATCGGCAAGACTGATTATCTATTAGGCCCATTCGCAGACGAAGCGACTAATGCAGATGACTTTATTTCTACTAAGATCCGCGTTGCCGGTTCCGCAACAGATACAACTATTAACATCGATTCCTCTACTGGCATGACGGTCGCTGATAGCATCGGCATTAGACTGGATGATGGCACTAGGCAATGGGCAATTATATCTTCAATCCCTGATTCAACATCTGTAGTTATACTCGGCCCAGGTTTAACCGGCGCTACATCGGTAGGGCTGTCAGTATTTAATTTTACTAAGCAGATTGACCGCCCTATCAGGATCTTGCAGCTGCGCAGGGATCAGATAGGGCTGTTCTCAGAAGAGATTGAAGCTAATCAATGGTCTAGGGAGGAGTACTTCGCCCAGCCTGACAAGGAGTCTCAAGGAACCATAAACAACTGGTACTACTCGCCTCAATTAGGCAAGGGCAGGCTTTACGTTTGGGAGACGGCTAATGATGTTGATCAGGTGNCCAGATTTACTTATGAGCGCCCTATTAACGTATCAGTTGCGACATCTGAAAACCCTGACTTCCCGGCCGAATGGTTCGAGACGCTAAAGTTTAATCTGGCGGACAGAATCGCGCTAGAGTATCGAATACCTCAAGACAGGCGACTAGAGATAAAGGGTACAGCTGCATTAATGCTTGAAGAGTCTTTAGGTTTCGACACAGAAGACGACTCTATGTCAATGCAACCAAATTTCGGGGGGTGAAGTGGCTAGAATCGAACTTAATTTTGCTGATGGATTCTATGTAAGCCAAGCGCCGCCATTCTTAGATAAACGGGCAGTTAATGTTTACCCTGTCATCCCAGAAGCCGAAGCCGTCACAAGGCGGGCCCTGTTTCATACTCCAGGCATAACCGAATTTGACGACGTTGGTTCAGGTAATAGCCGTGGCGCTATCGTATTCAGTGACGGAACCCCTTACAGAGTTATAGGCAATTCGCTTTACTCGTTTACTTCATTGGGCGTCAGGACTAATCACGGCACGATATCAGGTAGCTCTGATGTATCTATGGACTCGAACGGGATTAATATCGCGATTCAAGATCCATCAGGTGATAGTTATTTCTTCACACCTGGAACTGGGGCATTAGAATTGAACAACGGGGCCATATTCTTAAGCTTTGGGCAGGCTGAGACGGTAGCATTTAAAGACGGATTTTACGTTTACACGACCAGATTGATATTCTTTTCATCGTCATCTAAGGTCGTTAATGATGGCAAAGACTTTAACGCTTTGGACTTCGCGGACKCGGAGATAAGCCCGGATGTCATAGTTAAGGGATTCAATGACCACAATCAACTTTACATCGTTGGTTCAACTACGACAGAAGTTTATCGGACCCTGGCGACTTCGGGCTTTCCATTCCAGAGAATACCCGGCGCAGTAATTCCAAAGGGTACGCCCGCAGCTAATTCAGTGATCCCGTTTGATAGCTCGTTTCTATTCCTTGGCGGTGGTATTAATGAGCAACCGGGCATATATCAAATATTGGGATCGAGCGTTCAGCGCATATCGACCCAGTCTATAGACCAGTTAATCCAGGGTAATAGCTCCGGCGTAATCGCCCAGGCTAGAGCGTTCTCCTATTCTGAAGGTGGCAACTACTTCGCTGTATTCACGGTAGGTGATAACACGTTTGTTTATGATCAGGCCACCTCGAGGCTATCAGGCAAGCCGGAATGGCACGAGCGACAGAGCGGCATAACTAACGGCGTAGGCTTTCAGAAATGGCGAGCGGTGCACGGTATAAAGGCGTTCAATCAAATACAGGTAGCTGATGATAGATCCGGCTTAGTTGGTGAATTGAGCATGGACGTGTTCACCGAATACACCAATGCTATTGAAAGAGTTTGGTCTACTACGCCATTTATTAGCACTGGTGAGTATATATTCTCTCACGAGATAGAGATGTTCATGCAGACCGGGATAGGTAACGCGGCATCACCTAATCCACAGTTAAGATTTGATTATTCAGACGATGGGAGTAGGACATTTAGCCATGAGATATCCAAACCACTTGGCAAGGTCGGCGAATATGACACTAGAATGAGATGGTCCAGGCTGGGCAGAATCCCATTAAGCCGCGTGTTAAGATGGAAGACTACAGAGCCCGTGCCAATTAATGTATTCGGCTTGTTTGCTAATGCGGAGGTGACTACAGGTGGTTGATGTTACTGCGCCCTTACGTACTGAGCCGTTATTTGATCAATTCGGCAATCCAACCATCAGATTTGCTGAGTTTTTAGAACAGTTATCTATTGAGGTTAACGAGATATCTACCGCCACGGAWCCATTATTTAACCTGTCGTTGGGCGGAAAATTAGCAGCATTACAAGCGCAAATAGGCAGCGGTGACGCGTTGACATGGGATGATACCGGGTTTACTTGGGATTCAACAAAACTATCATTTGACCAGACGGAGGCTTAGATGGCATTACAATTACTTAATCTTGGCGCGGTAGCAAACGACCGGAGCGGTGATGATTGGAGGTCAGGCGGCGAGAAAATAAACGCCAACTTCACTGAGCTATTCGGCATTAATCTTAATGGTCGGATTATCGTTCAACAAGCTTCTGACTTCGGCGTTATCGACAGTACTAAAGAATATTTTCTCGATGGCATGATTGATATGGGCTCAACGTCTATAGAGGTTCCATCTGGCGGCATTAACCTTGCTGGCTATAACTTCGGATTGTCCGGCCTTACTTCATCTGCTAGTTCCTATACTATGTTCACGTCTCCGGCTGGCGGGTCTGGTGATTTTCTTGGTATGGATTTCGCTATTGAAGTTAGTGGCGCTGGATCCAGGGTATATAACCTTATCGCTGACACTGGTAACGAAGCTCACGAGTTAGGGCGGGTTAATTACAATGGCTGCACCTCATTGGGTACGCTATCAGGATATCGACAAGGCTTAGAATCTGGAACTGGTAGGTTTGGTGGTAAACCTGAATTAACCCTTGCTGGTACGTGGGCAGGCGGATACTTTATCGATACATCAATCGTCCGAGCGCTGGCAGACGGGGCTTATACCCTGTTTAAGGCTGGCGGCTCATTCACTATGGCGTCTAGATTCAGGTCGAATCAAAATATAGACCTGCCTGCTAGYGCTAGCTTCTTAGACTTTGCSGCKGCTAACNTTCCCNAATCCGTCRACCCTTCAGYTAGAGGGCTGTATYGTCACTAGGGGCGGCGTATCAGATTCTGGAGACGCAAACCTAACCCCTAATATTGCAGCTTCTGCACTACAAAGCAGATGGCGAGATAATAACGGGCTCCCTAATACGTTTGAAGGCGGCGAGCTATCGATAACAGCAGAGACAGCAACAACTATAGTCTCATCGGGAACCTTCGTGGACCTAGCGGGGACTTATACGCCGTCAGATTTGCAGCACTTCGATGAACCATCGGATGGACAGCTTAGGCACCTCGGGGATTCGCCGAGAGAATACCAAGTTCAAGGGCAATTGGTTATAGAGTGCACGGCAAACAATGAGGTTGATTTAAAAATCGTTATATTCCGCGCTGCATCGACTAGCTTCGAAGACGGCAAGACAATTAGACGGGTAATTAACAACCTCGTAGGCGGTCGAGACGTCGCTTATTACGTGCTAGATGACAACATTACTTTAGATAAGAATGATTACGTTAAGCTCCAGGTCGCAAACGTTGCGGCTACAAACAATATAACGGCTGAATTGGCGTCTTACTTCACGCTAGGTGCTAGATAATGGCCAGGACTGCGCTAGTAGTTAACAGAAGGTCAGCGGCGGCGGATACTATCGAGGAGTTTTACATATCTCCGGCTAATGGCTCAGGCACTGTGATAGCTGCTTTTACTGCGAGCAATGACACGGTATCCAGTAAGTCATACAAGGCATACATCTTTAACTCGTCCGGCGCGTTAGTGTCCTCAGTGATCCCTCAGACCATTGTGGTTAGGGATAGAGCTAATACAGGTCCAACTATTATTGATCAGCTGATACCCGCTGGTGGAACCTTACGGGTCGAGTCTAGTTCGGTCGACGGCTTAAACTTCTTTGTCACAGGTACGGAGCAATGAACGTCGCTGTTTGCAATGACTCGAATTACGTCAAATCAGTTATTTTTGATCCTGAAATGTGGGGCCGGTGCACGGATGACTATGCGGTCAAAGATGAGTCATTAGTTGATGGTTTAGGCTGCTTGTGGCTAAAGTGTTATGATGATGATACAGATTTTGGGCTAGCCTCGGTTTCTCATGGCGGCAACTCGACAATAGATATTCATATCCACATACCTAAAGAAAACAGGGGTAGGAAATCAAAGGAAATAGGACTTAGCTTTCTTTCATGGGTTAAATGCAACGCTATTTCAGAGGTCTACAAAATAAACACTAAAGTCCCTGCGATATACAAAGATGTGATCAGGTTCGCTCACTCTCTGGGATTTAAAGACGAAGGGATCGATACAAAATCAATCATGAAAAACGGAAAGTTAATCGATAGGGTCTGCTTAGGCATAAGCATTACCGAGGTGTGCAAATGAGTTCAATTTCAGGATTTTTAGGTAAGCTAACGGGCTCTGGCGACTTCTTCGGGGCTCGTAGTGGTGCCGAAGCTACGGCKAAKCAACTTCAAAGCTCAAGAGAAGCGCTTGAAGAGACTAGACGTCAGTTTGATATAGGGCAAGAACGATTAGAACCTTTCTTTGCTGAAGCAGTTCCAGCTCTCGGTTTGCAGGYCGCGTTCTCAGGTGCTAGAGGCCCAGAAGCTCAGAGAGAAGCTTTCGCGGACTTCCAAGAAGATCCAGGCACGGAGTTTCTACGAGGCGAAGGGCTCAGGTTGATTAATTCAGGTGCAGGCGCTACAGGTGGTCTAGGCGGCGGTGAGCGGCTTAGAGAATTAACTAGGTTCAGTCAAGGCTTAGCGCTTCAAGATGTGGGGCGAAGGTTTARCCAGCTTGGCGTTATATCTGGCGCAGGTCAGACAGCGGCTACAGAATCAGCCAGATTAGGCGAACGATTCGGACAGAATGTCAGCGGCATATTTGGTCAGCAGGCTAATATCATCGGCGCAGGCCAGCAGGCTCAACAGCAATCAAAAAGTAATTTGATAGGCACGGCGGCGGGATTAGCGGCTGCTTTCTTCTCCGACATCAGATTGAAGGAAAACATCCGCAAGGTAGGCGAGCTCGATAGCGGCCTAGGTTTGTACACATGGGATTGGACCGATGAAGCATTGGAGTTTGTTGGCGATCAGGTTGCCGAGGGCGTCTTGGCTAATGAAGTTATGACAGTCTTCCCTGATGCGGTAACAGATGTTGGCGGGTTCTTAACAGTCGATTATAGAAGGATTCACTAATGGCATTCCAAGTATCTCAGTTCCCCCAGGGTGGCGGCTTAAACATCGGTCGAGATATCCAGCAGGGTTTGCAAATACGCGAGAGTCGCAGAGAGTCGGCTAAGGCATCGGAGGCGGATGTACTGCCTTTGCTTATGGAGGGCGCAAAAAGACTTAACATACTGCCGACGCCTGAAAGCAAGATATCATTACTTAAGACTATGCGGGGCAACTTTGGCCGGGCCGGATTGCCTACCGAAGTTCTAGAGCAGGGTATAATTCAGCTTGAAAGCGGTGATTTAGAAGGGTTCCAGGCGGCTACTGATCAACTGCTTCAGTTTGGTAAAGAGGCAAGGTTTGGTCGTGCATCTCCGAAAGCTTCAGCGCCTCAGACTATTAGAAAGCAGATCGGCGAAGATGAGGAAGGAAATCCTAAATTTGGCTTATTCACCCGTCAGCTGGTATTTGACCCCACTAAGAATGAATCTAGAGTCATTGAAACCCCGATAGAGGGCGATTTAGTTACATCTACCGGAGAGACTATCGGTCAGCAAAGGACCGAAGATGTTAGGGCTAGAGGGCTAGAGGAGCAAGCCAAGGTGGAAGGCAAAGCTAAGGGCGAGGCTGGAACCGTTACACTGGTATCCGACACGAAAGCTCAAATAGCGACTGCCGTTAAGCTGGCGGAGAAAGCTGCAATTGCCAGAGGCGATACATTAACCGACCTTAAGAGATCAGAAGCGGCATTGCCTGGATTACGGGATGTCGTATCTAAATTAAAGGACGTGGCCCTTATTGCTACTAGCACGTTAAGCGGCAGGGCTTTTGATTTTGTTGTTAAAGAGTCTGGATTTGGGTCCACGAAAGGCGCTAACGCTAGGGCTAAATTCATCTCGATCGTTAATAATCAGGTTCTGCCACTGTTAAAGCAAACGTTCGGCGCTGCATTTACCGAGCGAGAGGGTGAAACACTAAAGGCCACAATGGGCGACCCAAACGCCACGCCAGAGCAGAAAATAACCCAGTTAAACGCATTTATTGATCAGAAGGTAAGAGATATACAAGGCAAGCAAAGGGAAGTCGGCGCGGAGGTAGGACTGACCGAAGAATTGACCACTGGCCGAGCTATATTTAGTACCTCGCTGAATAGGGAGATAACCGAGGCCGACATATCCGATACACTGGCAGCTAATCCCGACTTAACCAGAGAGCAGTTACTTCAGAAACTACAGGTTCAATAATGGCAGATTTACTAGCAGAATTAGAATCAGCTCGGCCCAAGGTTGATTTGCTGGCTGAATTACAATCGGTCCAGCCAACTGGACAACCAGATACAAGGCCGGAGCCTGGAGTATTGGCAAGAGCGATAGGTCTCGGGTCGACGGCTATACCATTTTTAGGTGATGAGCAGCGAGAGGGTGTAGAAGAGTCTGTTCAGGCTGGAGTTATTGGCGCGGGCAGAGGTCTAACTACAGTGATGCGAGGCGCTGAAAGATTAACGGGTGCCGACATATCAGAACCTACGACGCCGGGCGAAGAAGAGGCATTTGCCGGTTTGAAGGAAGAATTCCCAACATCAACATTCGTCGGTGAAATAGCCGGTGAATCAGCCCCATTTTTAATTGGAGGAATCGCTAATGTCCCTGCTAAATTACTTCCGCGCCTCGGTGCAGCCTTCGGCCTTGGTGCCGTTGAGACAGCCACAATTACTGCGGGCAAAGGAAAAGCCGCCGGAGAAATCGCCGGGGCCGGAGTTCTTGGCGGCACTATTTCGGGTGCTTTTAGTTTGGCTTTCCCTGTCTTTAGTCGCGTACTTAGTCGCACATTAAAGAGAATTACAGGCAAGCCAGCGGAAGAAGTATTAGACGCTGCTGGGAATATGAGCGCTGAGATAAAGAAAACGCTTGATGATGCCGGGATAACTCCTGAATCAATACAAGATGAAGCGGTTAAAATCGTAAGAGATGCAGCGAATACAAAGGATGGATTAGCAAGGCTCCAAGCGGGCATTGAATCCGGTGAAGATATCGCGGTTACAGCTAGGGCGACACTGTTCGATGATCTTGGTATACCAACCGTAAGATCTCGAATACAGCAGACCCCAGAGGACTTTCTAGGCGAGCGAACATTGGCTAGGCAGATAGACTCGCAGCCAGCGCAGGAGCTTAGGGAGCGCCTAGCGGCAGAGTCACAGGGCTTTACTGATACGGCTAATAAACTGGCTGACGACCTCGGCTTAGGGCCGGAAGCAGGCAAATCTATTAAGACCGCGCTAGAAGCCCGTAGAACTGGCGAAAAGGCAGCGGTAACAGCGTTGTATCAAGATCTAAGTCAGGCTAGTACAGGCAGAGGAATACCATTAGTCGGCGATGAGATAACGAAGTCACTTCAAGATGATTCGGTTAGGGGCATGGTTGGACGACTATCCCAAGGCGAGATTGATGGATTGAATGACCGATTGATTGAATTCGGCATCGACGCTGATCCTTCCAGAGTGGCCAACTGGGCTAAAACAAGAACTGAAAAGGCAGGAGGTTTGCCGACGAAAACAGAAGTAACGCCGCTTAACGTTTTGAATTTCAATGAGTTTAGAAAGTCCTTAAATTCATTGCTTGGTCCTGATTCATCCGATGAATTGCGAGCGGTTGCCGGAAAGATAAAAGAAGGTCTCGACAATGAAATCGACGTGTTAGAAAAATCCCTTAAACAGGGCAAATCTAGCGAACTAGGCGACATTAGTTTAGATGTAATACAGGCAGCGAAAAGGGCGACGGAAGCATCGAGATTATTTAAAGCTGAATTCGGCCCTGATAAAGTTGTTAACTTACTGATTAAGCCGAAGCGAGGGAGTTTCGACGAACCTCAAATACTATCATCTGAGCTAGTTAGAAAGATGCTATCTCCGCGTGACAGGATTGGCACAGAGGAGGCTATAGAGTCTATTGCCGCTAGCCTTAGAAAGTCCGGTAAAGAAGGACAGAGGGCGCTAGGCGATCTCCAGTCGGCTACCGCTTTAGATCTTTTGGATTTCGCGACCAAAGCCAAGTCAGGAAAGTTGGACGGCGGTGTGATCGAATGGTCAGGCGTTAATTTCGGTAAGCGATTTGATGCTATTGGCGAGCGTCGATTAAGCGCTATATTCCAGGGTAATCCCCAGGCGCTAAACATGCTCAAGAAGCTTAGAGCTGCCGGAGATTTAAAGACAGAGTTTAAGACCGTGGCTAAGTCTTCAGGTACAAGTGACGATTTGGCCAACCTATTTGAAAGAACGCCATTCATCAAGAACCTATTCAGCGCGGCAGGCGGCGTTACAGCCGGTCCTATTGGTATTGTAGCGGGTGAAGTTGTGGAAAAAGGCTTGTCCGGCGTTAAAAGTCGGCAGGTCAGAAAGGCGGTCAAAAAACGCCTAGATACATCTCCGGTTCTGCGCCAACAAATGCAAACTTATAGAATGCTATACCCTAACCTGATGGCTGTTTTAGGTGTCGAGTCGGTAAGCACACAAAAGGAAAAGAAATAATGGCCTCAAGATTCATACTGCCGTTCGCGGATGTAGGTGACGGAATCACTCCAAGTGATGGCGCTCTGCTAGAGTTTTTCATAACTGGCACGGAGACTCTTAAAGACACGTTCTCAGACGAAGCACTTACTACGCCAAATGCTAATCCGGTCGTCGCTGATGGCAATGGCGTATTTGCTGACATCTGGATGCCTGATGGGGCTAGATATAAGGTCACGCTGGACGATAAAAACGCGGTCCAGAAGTTCGAGGCAGACCCGATTATATCTCCTGATGAAATAGCGCCCGCTAGCTTAACATCTAAAACATTCGACACCGTCGCATTGATGGTCGCTAGCTCGGAACTAAACATAGGCGATATAGTTGAGACTTCTGGCTATACCACTAAAGGAGACAGGGGAGATGGCAGGTATGAAGTGGTGGCCGCTGGAACTGGAACACCTGACCAGGGCTCATTTATAAACCTACTGACTCATCAAGCTAAGGCTTTATTTTACAAGGGTCGGATTAACTGCATTCAATTCGGCGCAATAGTAAGCTCAAGCACGTCAGTAGCATCGATTAATAGTACGGCGTTACAGAACCATATTACATATTGTGTAAATAATAATGTTTCGGCTTACATTCCCGATGGTGACTATCCTTACGATACTACGTTATCAATTCCTCACCAAAAGATACTCGAGCTTGTTGGTGAGTCCAGGCAAAGCACCCGCCTCAGATATACTCCTCTGACCGGTGACGGCGTAAAGTTCGAGGGTGAGACTGATGGGTCTAGTGTAAGGCACATCACTATAAGAAACTTCGCCGAAGCTATAGGGGCGGGAAGTACTGGCACCGGTCTGAATATGGACCTATCACAAACAGATGTTGGCGGAGTCAGGCGGTTAAGAGATATCGTAATTGAGGATTTAGCTTGTTACGGGTTTCAAATTAATATCGCCATCTGGAATACTATCAATGTCGTAATACGGGATATTTACCGGCTCACTGGCGAGAGCACTTCAGACGGAGCTAATGACGTAGGGTATAACATATTTAACGGGAACACAGGATCTGGCGGCAGTAATAATATCGTCATTGATAATGCGTATTGCTCTAGCGCGTCGATAAACATATCAGTTGATTGCAATGGGGTATTGATAATGCGGCCTGTAATGGAGAGCCCTACTAAATATTGCTTTGAAAACAGAAGCACTTCGCCCGTCACAGTGATTAGCGCTTATCCTGATGCTAGCGCCGTTACAGCTTCGGGCCTTCCATTGTCAATTATCAATAATGCAGGTGGTTATTTAAGATGGATTACCGATGTAATCGGTACGGTAGGTAATTTCAATGATGGATGGCTCGCTAGTACAATGGCGCTGTCCCAAAAGCAAAGAACAAGAATCCTTCCTCAATATACCGACGAGATCATCGGTATACTTTCTACGCCAGTTGATAACAATATCGATAATGGCTCTGATCCTACGTCGATATCAGATTGGGACGTTATAAACTTTAATGACTCGGTTCTAGACGGAGACCTTTCGTTTAATACTTCTACGTTTAGTTATACGGCCACGACGCCAGGATACATAAGCGGAGAAATCAAAATAATTTGCGACTTCAGGAATGACGCATTAGATTTCAGGGTTGGAATTTTCAGGGGCGATCTTTCTTCGCCATTGATTACCGACCTAATAGACGACGCTAGAAGGCCGGTTTCTGACTCAACAGGAAACGCGCATTTCGTGACCAATATACTTCCTTTCTTGGTTTATGCTGAAGAGGGAGATAGGTTTTATGTTGCTGGATACCAGAATTCAATCGCGGCTCAACAAGTAATATCTAGTAACGCGGGTGGTGAGCCATTGGGCTCTACCTGGATAATAAAGCAATAGATGTCTATCGAGGTACTAGAGGGCTCCTAGTCCTCTTTACTCCTCTATCTCGAAGTCGTGAATGTGGGTGACGACAAACCCTTGATTAAGCTGATTTGCCTCCCATATATCAGGGTCTCCGAATTTTTGTTGCGCCGCCAAAGACTGAGGACTGCAATGGTGATCCCTGTAAACCCGGTAATAAGTCTTAACCGGCACAGGTTTTAGTCTGTACTTGTTACCTGATAAGCAAAGATTTACATTTTTCGGACAGCTTATTATCTGCCAGAACCCGTTTATTCTATGTTCTAACTCCCGCCCCTTATCCACTTCAATAAGCATCTCGCCCAGTTCTGTTAGTGTAGTCATACCCACGCCCTCTGCAATAATGGTTTGTCGAATGTCTGCTTGATGTCAATGCACCAGCCATCAGATATAAGCTCTGCGCTGTGTCGCTTATGACTCCTATTGGTCGTTACATAT
>JAESUV010000210.1 GCA_016762975.1 Gammaproteobacteria bacterium
AAAAGCAGCTACCCCGTTTTGAGATAACTGCTTGATATTGTTTTACTAAGTTTGGTGCGCCCAGAGAGATTCGAACTCCCGACCAACTGGTTCGAAGCCTGATGGCCTAATCTCGTAATCCTCCACAATTACAACGACTTAGTCTCTGAAAGTGTCCCAAACCTCTCCATCGACCAAACCTATAACCCTCTGATTTCATTAGACAAGAGTTCCCAGTTTGGGACAAATATCAATGTCTTCTAACGACCCAAAGCGGAATGGACTTCCCACACTATCATGAACAATTCTGAGCTATATTTTGGACTTCCCACGATACCCAGACAATTCTAGAGTTCATTTTGGATGGAATTTTGTATATTGCAATCCCGATCAAAGCTATAATTAGCGCACTTATTATAGCTTTGATCTTGAGAAGTATTGGGAAAGGGTTGATATCATGTTAAGACTGAAATCCAAGCTCGTTTTCTGCCTTTTTGTATTGCTCGCCACTTCTGCCGTATCTAATGCTGCCGATCTTGAATCTCTCCTCGCAACCTCTAACGATCACAATTCGGAAAACATTGGAATTTCGTTGGAAGACTTCTTCATCGCGGCTCTAGAATTTAGCCTAGATCTAAAAATAGCAAAAGAAGAATTAAATGCTAGCTCAGCAAGAAAGCGAATAGCTATTGCACAATTGATGCCTCAAATAAACGCTAACGCCGAACCATCGAACAATCGAAGTGATTCAGGTGATGGGCCAGAAATTTATGGTGGCAAACGCTATTCTGCTCAACTTTCGCAGATACTATTTAATTGGCCTGCTTTCGCTGCTCGAAACCAAGCATACTTAATCGAGGATCAATTAGAGGCTGAGTATTACGGAGCTCTTTCCAGATTATTGGCAGACGTGGCGAGCAGATACTTCGATGTCCTTCTGGCGGAGGATTCTCTAACATCGATGGAGACTGAATTAGTTGCCGTAACAAGCCAATTGAGCCAAATACAGAGTTTGTTTGCACTTCAATTGGCTCAAATCACTGATCTTTATAAAGCGCAAGCTGCATTGGCTGCTGTTGAAGTTCAGCAGAATCAGTTAGAAGTTGAGCTAGCAGTGAAAGAAGGAGCGCTGCGGGCTATCTCAGGCCTAAATGTTGGTTCACTTAATAGTTTAAGCGCTACAGCTAACATCACAGAATTAAGTGAAGATGTCGAACAATGGGTAGAGCAAGCTTTAGTAGAAAATCACACAATCAGGTCGTTAGAATTTGCATTAAGCGCAGCTGAAACCGAAATATCAGAGAGACGCGGGGCCTATATGCCCAGTGCCAGCCTAATATTGCAGCAGCAAGAATCAAATACAGGATTTAATAATAGTCTCAATCCTAACAACGCGACAAACAATAATAGGGATCGTGCTCTAAATGTAAATATTCCTCTATATGCCGGGGGCAGTAATAAAGCCATGGTTAGTGAAGCCTCAAGCCAGCGAAATATTGTGGAGAACGAGCTATTTCAAGCTCAAAACGAAGTAAGCGGCTTGGTTCGAACCACTTACCAGCAGGTAAAAATAGGTAAAGTTAGAACCGAAGCTGCTCAAAAACTGGTAGATTCAACAACGCTCTCAACAGTGGCAATGCAACGTGGCTTCGAGCTGAGTGCGGTTACCAATGTTGATGTCTTAAACGCAATACAAAGCCAATCTCAAGCTAAAAGGGACCTACTGCAAGTCCGATATGAGCATGTAATGAATCTAATATTTCTATATCGCGATTCTGGTAGATTGACTGCCGAGGAGCTATTAGAGATTGATTCTTGGTTGATCACTCTCTCCGACGAGAGAATTTCGCAATAAACTCTAAAAAAGATAAGAATCCCACGACGGCGACCGCTATCAAATTAGGACACTTGCCAATTGGCTCTTTCCACCAATTTACAATAATCCTGCACAAGACTCGGCTCGCTGATATTTGTTAAAAGCAACTATCATAAAAAATCTTACATACGACAAGGTTCATCTTAAAACTCCAACAACATCTCATGAAGAACCATTTATCTGTGCAGACAACTAGCCTTACTTTAAGTCAAACTTACGAATAACTGAAGAATATGTTCGAATTTCCTCCTAGTTAGTGCCACTCACAGAGCTTAAAATCAATTCTTGCTGAGCTTGTGGTAGAGACCATCCGCGGCCGAAAACTCAATGAGCTGTACGATCCACCTTAATGTAATGTCCTTTCCATTTACCCATTATCTGTCCGGCTTCATCGAGCGAACTTAACCAATATTGGCCCCGTTTGTCTAAAATTTGGGAATTAGCCAAGTTACGTAAAATTTGTGAACTCACAATATTTATGGTATACAATGAATTTCGTGGTAACCGTCTTATTTATGGGAAGCTGCGAGATACACCCTTTAGGCACCAATTCCCATATTCATCAATATGTGGGATTAAACTTTCAATTTTAAGGAGTCAAAAATGAAAAAGCTTTTTGTATCGTTATGTTGTGCCATGTTACTTACGAACTCGGCGTTTGCATCACAACAGTACTTCTCATATTGGGATATAGATCCGGACATCGGCTATGTGACCTTCTTGTTTAGCTGGAACTATGCCGCCGGATTTCCCTATGATTGTGATTGGGAGCTCACAAACTTGGATAATAGCAGCGTTGTGACTGGGTCTCTATCGCCTCAAGTGGGCGGCACTCATGGGGGAGGGACTCTCATTGGGGGAGGAAACTGGAACTTGTGGATGAGGTGTGAAATCGGATCCGATTGGGCGGAAAATGATGAAGATTTCTTCATCCCCTGATAGATTCCTCGTGAGTTCGTTGTCAGACGACAAATAGCTCATCAATAACGAGGAATTTTGTGCATGCACGCCGCCGCACTTGAATGGACATTCTATTGTCCCATGCGATGGCATGCATGTTCACTGAATAAATAGGGTCAGAGTAAAAATACAGTAGTTTTAATGTCCCCTCTGAAAGAGGTTAATTTTTGCGTGAAATTCATGAGAGATTGATTCGGTATTTGGCTCAGCCAAATACCTCACCCCATTGGGGCAGCCTTTGGCTGTCTGCGGAGCTTCGCTCCTTTCGAACCGAGCAGTTCTTTCTTCTGAACCTGCCAAACTAAAAAGCCCTCCATCGGAGGGCTTTTTAGTTTGGTGCGCCCAGAGAGATTCGAACTCCCGACCAACTTGTTCGAAGCCTGATTTTCCAATTCCTAGTACCTCAATCAATTCAAGAGCTTATCAATGGCAAGTGTCCCAATCACAGACAATGCCAGCCAATGCAACCTCTTGTTTTTGTTACAAATACTTCTTGGCTATGGGACACCGATCAACCGCTGCCATCGATCGAACGCGGACTCTTACATCAGGCTCGCTTTTCAAATGCACCAAAGTAGAATCCCCGTTAAATCAGTGAGATACTGATATTGGCTCGAAAAGAAGCGAGCGTGCTCGTTTGTGGGTGCAAAGCGAGTTTTCTTTCTATGTAAATGTTATGTGCCGAATCAAGAAAGTGCCAGACTCAAAAATCATATTATCTAAGGGGAAATAGATGCATTACCAAATAGATACTCCAGAGCAATTGGAAGGGCTCTTTTCTAAGCCAGTGAACGAAGGTGATACTATCTCAACAAACCTATCAGACCCACCTATAGTTGATGAGATAGTGAAAGAGATAAGCAAAGGAACAAGTCGTCAGGCTCAGTACTATAGACTTGAGAATGACAACAGCATCCAAAAATATGCCAGCCTACCGATCATCATTTTTCGAAAGTTTGATTCCTCATTAGAATACATATACCCGGTGGACTAGCACATGATGGGACATAACAGCCCCATCAAAGAGAACGCTCCCTATGATCTTGCGCCACTTTGCGCGGCTATCATTAAGGGTATTGCCCCGAAGGAGGTATTCAATTGAGTAAGAATAAGCATTTTCCACCAAAATATGGGAAATCAGAATTCCATTGCGTCCATTGTAACGTTTTTGCCAGGCAGTTTTGGGCGCATTTACAAACGTTGACAACTTTCACATGGACTAGTGTTGTCGATCAAATGCCCAAATTTACAGAACAACTTACCAGTCAATGGACTGTATCTAAGTGCTCACATTGCAGTGAACACATTATTTGGCACAAAGATACAATCGTTTACCCTAGGTCACTAATAGTTGAAGCACCGAATACAGACTTGGATCAAGAAATACAAGAAGACTATCTGGAGGCCGCGCGTATTTTTTCAGATTCTCCGAGAGCTTCAGCAGCGCTACTGAGGCTTGCTCTACAGAAATTGTGCAAACAACTAGGCGAAAAAGGAGAAAATATAAATCAGGACATTAAGAATCTAGTTAAGAAGGGGCTGAACCCGCTCGTGCAAAAATCATTAGATTCACTAAGAATCACGGGTAATAACGCAGTGCATCCGGGGAATATAAATTTGATTGAAGAACCTGAAAGGGTACTAAAATTATTTGAACTGCTAAATTTCATTGCTGCAAAAATGATAACTGAACCAAAAGAGATTGAAGAATTCTACGAGGAATTGCCTGAATCATCGCGAGAATCTGTAGCGCAAAGAGACAGTGAGGGCGACACATAATATACAGATCAAAAAGGACGCTCACTTTGCGCATCTTCTATAATTAATGGCTCTATGCACTCTAGTCTAGCCTCACTGGAATATCTGGGATTGAAACACTCATGACAGAGTGATACAGAAGCTCTCAAACTTCTGGTTAGTATGTGAGTGTTGGCTTCTGGCTCATTGCCGACCTCCGCAGCACAATCCCCGTAATTGAGCCAGCCTTCAATATTTCCATATTGTTTATACCCGACCAACGCATTATCATGGGCGGCATTAATTGCCTACGAGCATCAAGAAATGGCCATCAAGAAAATATCAGAAGAACAGTATAAGAAGCATAAGCGTATGCTCGCAAAGCTCACAGACTCTCAACTGAAAGAAATGCAAAAAATTGAGAGAGAAGCCATTGCTCGGTTTAGTGGAAACATGACCACGCTGATGAGCGCACTAGGATTCCTTCGTGTTGGTTATGAAGTTGGCTGGAGAGTTCTAATTATAGCTCATCACAAAACTACGATTAAAAAATACGAGAGTATCCTCAACATCGATATTCGGGAGCAATTTCCAGAAGAAGGCTCAGGAGCTGATCGTTCAATAGGCCTTAAAGTAGCGAAATCCTTGAATAAGTTTTGGGAAATAGTCCGAGGCCAGAAAAAGATAGAAGGAAAAGGTGATTTAAGCTAAATATTAGTAGACATATAGTGACCACTTAGCTTAAATTAGTGGTCAATGAATGACCACTCCAACAAGCCAGAACAAGAGAAAGGGGAATTCCGTGCATCCAGCGGAGTCCCCGACGCGCCGGAAGCGGAATCCCCCCGTTTAGTAATACGGGGGGAAAGTATAGATACACACCCATCACCTAGAATCGTAACCCTCAGAAATTCAACGTCTTTTATCGATTTTCTAGGTTTCACCTATTTCCCTGATGAACCAAGCACAGAGCTGTATCCCCTTAAAGAAGTACTTATCAATATATTTAATATCCCCTATTTCGACTGGGTTCCTGCCAAATCAGGATGGCAAGGATATGAAAAACGAATTCAGTTAGGCGCTTTCGGTTTAGTGGCATTCGGTGGGGCCAGCCAGAACAACAGTATTCATGTAGAACTTGCTGGTCACGGTTGCAATCAAGTAAAAGACTGGCTTCTGGTAAACGACTGGTTCGAAACTAGCGATAGCAGGATTACTCGATTAGACCTTGCTCATGATGATTTTGACGGAGACGTAGTAAATATCTCTAATGCCATTCGCTGGTATGAAGACGACCTATTTTCTTCTAATGGCAGACCTCCATCTCGGCACCTCCATGATGATTTCGACTCAGGAGATGGGAAAACTCTAAATATTGGCAAAAGAGGAAACGATAGATTTACAAGAATATACGAAAAAGGAAAACAGCTAGGCGACCCAAAAAGCCTATGGTGTCGGGCCGAAGTGGAATTCAAGGCGCGTACAAAAATCATACCTTATGAAGTATTTCTATATCCAGACGACTACCTAGCTGGAGCATTTAAGGCTTTCGAATACCTTTCAACTGAGCAATCCACATTTAATTCCATAGAAAAAGATCGTGAAATATCACTTGAACGAGTCACCAAACAGGGAAAGTTGGCATGCGGAAGATTAGTCAATCTTCTATGTCTTCTTCACAACGAAGATTATAAAAAAGTAATCGACAGCCTAAGACGCTCAGGGATTCCGAAATCTTTAGAACCTCTTTATAAACAAGGGCTGCTTGAATCTGGACGATTCTTCTGAACCCTCCTTCTTAGCTTGATGGGAGAGTTATATCTTAAATTTGAGTAATAGTGAGAAAGTGGTGTTACCAATAAATCTAACAAGTGATGAGTTGAAAGAAGTTACCGGCAGGCAAAAATCTACTGCTCAACTTCGCTGGCTTCGCAGAAACGGGTTTACGGCATTACTCCGCGCTGATGGTATTCCTCTGGTCTCACGAGCTCACTTCGAAGCCAAGATGGGAGGGTATTTGCCAGGAACGAAGCCACAGAACTTTGAGCCAAACTACGGAGCCCTTTGATGTCACCAAAACCTCGTCTCGAAGCGAATAAAGGACTCCCCGCTGGATGGCGCCACAAGCATGGAGCCTATTACTACCGCCCTCCTGTCCAACTACGCGATCTCTGGGATGGCAAGACAGAGTATCGGCTTGGCAAGAGCCTGAGCGAAGCTTATAGAGTCTGGGCAGACAAATTGGACTACTACTCCGATGCTAAATTGATGGGTGATCTGCTTGATAGATATGCTCTTGAAGTCATTCCACTAAAAGCGCCGAAAACTCAAACCTCTAATCAAATCTCGATCAGGAAGTTAAAAGCTGTTTTTGGAGAGATGCCGATCGAAGCCGTGAAGCCAAAGCACGTTTATCAATATCGGGATATCAGGGGTAAGCAAGGTAAAACAGCGGCAAACAGAGACATTGAAGTTCTCAGTCACTCGTTTACCAAAGCCATCGAATGGGGCCTATGCGAAAACCACCCTATCAAAGGAAAAGTAAGAAAATTCAGCACACCTCCGCGAAAGCGTTATGTGGAGGACTGGGAAGTAGCAGAAGCGCTTAAAGTCGCCTCCCCTTTCATCGCTGCCTATGTACGACTAAAGCTCCTAACGGGACTCAGGAGAGGCGATTTACTCTCACTGAAAGTATCTGACTTACAAGACGATGGAATTCACATTACTCCGAGGAAAACAGCCCATTCCACAGGGAAGAGCATAATCATTGAGTGGTCAGACGATTTAAAGTTTGCCGTTGACCAAGTCATGAAGTTAAGGAAGAAGATACTGTCACTATGGCTATTTCATACGAATCGGGGACAGCCTTATATGAAGGAGGATGGTACCGCCAATGGATTTGATTCAATCTGGCAAAGGTTCATGGGCAAGGCATTAGCAAATACATCATTAACGGTAAGATTCACAGAACATGATCTGAGGGCGAAGGTGGCTTCTGATGTTTCAATTGATCACGCTCAGGCCCTTTTAGGGCACTCTAGTTCAGAGTTAACTGATCGTGTTTATCGGAGAAAACCTAAGCTTGTTAAGCCTAGAGCCTAGACGGAAGCAAGCGAACCTTCGGTTTCTCAATTGTAGAAAGCAATGAATGCTCATACGTTATCGTTTTTTCCCTATCAGCATACTCATAACGAAGTCCCTTTATTGTTTGGGCGATACTGTCCATAGACAGATGAACTCCAGATCCAACTAGCTCGATCCCCCTTTCACCTCCCAAATTTATTTTCGTAGAAGGTACGTGAGGAATTTTCGTGTCCACTAATATCCCAATACTTGCTCCAGTAGATATTAAAGACTCAAAACCAAGATGAACTTCCAAATCAGGACTTATTCTACCCACGTTCATAAAATCTTTCGATAGAAACAAGTGGAACTGCTTATAATACATATCTAAGGAAATTATTTTAAATATATTCGGATGTAAAACTTCTATATGAAGAGCAATTTTTTTGTCACTGAGCCGAAATATTTTAATTTCAGTACCGATTACTTGAGCATCCCAAACCCTATTGCTACCTGACCACTGGTTCCTATTGATTCTGAAAATCTGTTTACTTTTGTCGTCTGTAAACATAGCTGTGATTTGCGGATAAGTAGAACCCTCTTCGGGAGCTTCAATTACAAGTAACTCCTCTTCGCCAAGCATAATAAGATTTTTGCAATTACTAAATCTACTACTTCCCAAATGCACATCTATGTTTTGAGCTCTAAACGAAAACTCATCAAATGGACTTTTAACAATGTCTGCTTGCTGGACCTCTTTATATTTCTCAATAACGATCTCCTTAGAGGTCAATCCACGTGTAACTTTGCCATGGCAATGCGCACAAAGTAGGCAGATCTTGTCGGGATCATGTTCCTCGCAGTTTTGAAAAGGAACAATATGCTCATACTCATAGATACCATTCCTACAAATCACGCAGCCAAATTTTGATCTCTGTCTCACCTGCAATTTTACGCTGGATGGAATATACCTACTCAACCCATGCCTGTTTTTGACAGAAGCCATCGACAGTTTGCTCCTCTTGGAAGACGAATGATGAATCGAAAATCTACCCTATGGGACAAACCCCAATCTATGGGACAAATGAAAAAACCGATAAGGCTACAAAGCAGAGAATTTGGTGCGCCCAGAGAGATTCGAACTCCCGACCAACTGGTTCGAAGCCAGTTACTCTATCCAGCTGAGCTATGGGCGCATGGAGCGGGCATTATATACACTTAGTTTGGATGGGTCACTGCAAGTCTGCTCGAGAGATTGATTCAGAATTTATCGTAGATAAATCTTTCACCCCCCCAAGGCGCCTTTCAGGCGTCTGCGGAGCTACGCTCCTTTCGAACCCCCAACCAACTGGTTCGAAAAACCTTTACTCTATCCAGCTGAGCTATGGGCGCATGGAGGGGGGGATTACAGACACTTAGTTTGAACGGGTCACTGCAAGTCTGCTCGAGAGATTGATTCAGAATTTATCGTAGATAAAACCTTCACCCCTTCGAGGCGACTTTCAGGCGCCTGCGAAACTGAAACATCTTTAGCTCAAACATATCAATAATTTATACAACTATCGCCTGCAGATACCGCCGCGCTTAAACCACTGCATACTCCTGTATTAAAGGGCCAGCGGGGACATTCCAGTTTCGGCTAATTGTTCTAATATTCTCTAAGGTCAGGCTTCTTTTTCTATTTAGCAATTCAGATGCTCTGGATCTAGAATTCAATAGCTCTGCCAGGTCCTTCTGGGTTTTCCCCGAAAACTCCATAACATTCTTTAGAAAATCTACGGGGTCTGGCGCGTCGATTGGATGCGCCTGTCTTTCATATAACTCTACAAGTGCAGCAAGTAACTCAAGTTCATCGCCTGCTTCGGAGCCATACTCAGCATCCATCAGTTGATTGACTCGACCGAGGGCGGCTTCGTAATCTCTTGCTGAATGAATCACTTTTATATTCATTAGATCCTCTCCAAATAAGTACCGTCATATTCTTTGTGCGTTCCTATAAAACGAATGTATCCGATTCTATAGGCATAATTGAATTTCACGACCAACCGGTAGCTCCCCCCTACTATGTCAAATACGACCCTGTTGTCGCCGATGATACTGGCTTTGGGGAAATGCCTTTTTACATCTTGAGGCGTAGCCCAGTCTGCTTTGACCGCGATAATATGCCAGGATTTAAGAGCTTGCTCACTGTCGGCGTGTTTTTCCCAGAAGTCCCGGAGTCTCTTTTTAGCGTTAATTCGCATTTCTATTGCGGCACCTATTGATCTGGATACTGTACATTGTTCCCTTTATGGGAACAATTCATTTCTACTTTTTTCACTAGACTCACTGGCGTCACAACGCTTCATCTGCCGCCTTCTGAAGTGTAGACGCAGTTACACAGAATCGCGTCAGCATCTCCACAAGGCCCAGCACAACTAGCTTTTGCCCCCTGCCCCCTATATGCTTTCGGCCTATTGATCATTTGATCGTTGCTCAAATTAACCGGGAGATTGCATGTCAGGTCTAACTGTAAATGAGACTACACCTAGCAAAGCCCTCGGTGGCATGGACTTCTCCGCGGCCCCTATGCCGGCTATTCGTAAGGTTTTGGAAGCTGTTGGTTGGGTACTGGTCGCGATCCTGGTTCTTACCGGCCTAGCAGCTATCTTTGGTCGAACAGGCTTCATGATTGGGGCGTTTTCTGAGCCTATCGCGAATCCGGAGGAGGTATTCAATGCCTTCGATATTCGCTACTACACCAATGCTATGGCCACTATCCTGCATCTAGGGCCTGGCTTCTTCGTGATGGTACTTGGGCCGCTACAGTTCATGCGTGGCGTGCGTAAGAAGCACATTAAGCTGCATCGCTTTAGCGGACGCGTCTTCGTACTCTGTGGCGTAATCGGCGCCTTCTCTGGCATCGCTATCGGGGTTTTCGATCCCTTCATGGGCGTCGGTGGTCAGGGATTTAATGAGTCCATGGCCACAGCCTTCTTGTCTGTCTTTGTATTATTCTCTCTCACAATGGCTCTGGTACGCATTAAACAGCGCAAKTTTGGCCAGCATCGCGAGTGGATGATTCGYGCCTTTGCTTTGATGTTGGCCATAGCCACCGAGCGCTTGATGCTAACGGCRYTSATGTCTACAACGGATATTGAKRTTGCTGTGTTGTTCGGCACAACGTTCTGGATGGCGGGTGTMRTGAAYATARYTGCTGSAGAGCTGTGGATTAACWTTACRCGYACTCCCGGCAATGGTGCACGCCATTGGAAAGACATGGATGCGAAAGCCGCCAAGGTTTAAGCTCAAGMAAAMGAAGCACTGACRCCTTTATTATGGAAACWCTYACAGAAATAGAAGCACTCGCTAGCGTCATTCAATTGGCGGTGGCACCTGTRTTTCTGCTWGCCGGCATCGCTGGSTTGCTAAATGTGGTTTCGGTGCGATTGGGCCGTGCCGTAGACCGAGTACGTGTCGTGGAGACTCGACTTARCAAWGAGCCACATGCGAATCACGTCAAAATGCTTCAGGCAGAGATTTCTGCGCTTTGGAGYCGAATACGATTAGCGAACTGGTCTATACGAATGTTCGTGGCCGGTGCGCTGRTGGTTTGTCTGGTTATCGTGTCGCTGTTTTTCAGTGAATTATTCGGGCTCAATACCACGGCAATGATTGTGACCTGTTTTCTCGGCGCCATGCTTCTGTTGATCATGGGGCTGATCTTATTTCTGATTGAAGTGAGCATATCCACACGCAGCATCGGTACCGGCATCACTGAAATTCTCGATGAAGACAAGCCAGCTCAAAACTAAGAGTTAAGCAACCTTGTCTTCACGGCTTTATCTCTGCCGTTTTTTTCTCTATCGCTTTCGCCATAGCAGTCTTTATATTGCTATCTAGATTTCGAAGCGTTGGGCTCAGGAAATAGAAGCCAGCTACCGTCACAATCAGCAGCATGCACGCGCCGAATAGCGCATTCGATGCACCAATACTGTCCGCCGCTATCGCTAACGGAAATACACCGATAGGCGTAAGCGCAAAGGACAGCATCATGAAGCTGCTCATGCGCCCTCTTACGCTGTCATCTACAAGAATCTGCACCGCGGCATTGTTGATTGTCTGACTTGCGCTGACGCACATATTGGCCAGCAATAGCGGAATTAGCGCCAGATAGAAGCTGTTGATCTCAACGAATATCGCCAGCAACACACCAAACGCTGCCGTGCTGCCAATCATTAACTTAAGGCGCGAGGCGTTGTCGCCGCGGCGTAATATCCAGATCGAACCCAACACACCACCTACCCCGCCTACTGCCATTAGGGTGCCGACACCGCTCTCGCCAACGTCCCATTGCTGCTCTGCCAACATCACCAAAATACTTTGAAATGGCATGGCTAACAGCATCGGCACTAAACCGAATACCAGACAAAGTAGTATTGGCCGATTGCTGCGCACATAGCTGAAGCCTTGGCTGATATCTGCCAGCAGCTTCTCTTTCGGCTTGTCGGTGGGATTTGATCGGCTGCGTTGTACACCGAACATGCAAAGAATGGCTGCGCCATACAATACAACGGAGAGCATATAAGCAGCTGTCGCAGAATATTGGGCGACTACTAAGCCCATAATTGCAGGCCCGATGACCCGGCTTAAATTCATCACACCACTGGAAAATGCCATGCCACTCTGTAGTTTTTCCGGCCCGACAACCGTAGCTGTAATCGCCATGCGCGCAGGCATGATGAACGGAAAGGCACAGCCAGCAACGAAGGCGGTGCAGAGCATATGCCAGAATTCTAGACGCCCAGTGAGCAGCATGGCGAGAATAAATATTTCATTCGCCATGATTAGACTCTGGCCAATGATGACGAGCTGCCTACGTTCTACCCTGTCGGTGATCGCGCCGCCCAATAGAGAAGCGAAAATCATCGGTACCGCTACCACCAGATTAATATAGGCGAGCGATGTCGCCTCGCCGGTGAGATCCCAGGCGATGATGGTGCGGGTAAGCATCTGTCCTTGCATGGCAAAGAAGAAGGCCGCGTTGCCAAGAAATAGCCAGCGAAATTGAGGTATGGAGAATACAGCGAAGGCGCTGGGTTTGGCGGCTGTGGTATCTAGCGAGGGGGAAGAAATACTAGCGCTCCTAAAGTGTGCGCGCAGTATAGGTCTTACTCTGTTTAAACAAAAGTCTTGTTCTGAAATCGCCTAAAAAGGCGCCACTACTCTAAGTAGCCGCGCTTTTTTGTTTGCCTCAATTCTTTACCTCAATTCTTTGCTTCAATAATGGTTCTATCTATTTTTGTCGTAAAATGCCGAATTAATGAAGTTATAGTCATGCCCTGCAGCAAACAAGTGGCAGTCTCTGCAAAACGCGCCTAGGCCCGAATCGCCAGTTCCACGTCGTGTGCCATCTGCACCCATCACGTATTCCCAATCGCCGGTCTCGGGTGATTCTCCGCTAGCCAGCTTTATCATTAGAGTCAGATCGGGGCTGCGTCTTGCTTCCAATGCCGCCTCGTTGTTAAAACTCTCCTTCACCAGAATCGTTCCCTCGGGATAGGGTAAATTCTGCGTGCCTTGGTTAACGCCCTGGCCCAGGGAGTTCACATAAATCTGTCGAAAGGCATTGCGTCCATCGTGTACGCTGCCTAGAAATCCAGTCGGGTCACCAGTCTCTGCCTGAGGCGTGACCTTGTACCAAGAGAGGTAGTCCGACCAAGCAGATGCATCGGGTCCCAGCTGTGGTGATGTCGACATGCAGGCGGATAGCAGTCCGGCAAGAGCCAGCACCGCGAAAAGTTTCAGTTTCATGCTTAGTTTTACAATCATGCGAGTTCCTTTGCTGTTTTTTTCGCTATCCAATTAATTCATCGAATTGTGCGTACTAATAAAGATCGAGCAAAGTGCATTTCTATTTCAATAAATTAAAAAAATACTGATCCACAACAGGGAAAACTTTCAAAGCGTGACAAATTGCGATCCGCAGCTGCTTGGGTAGGCTACAATGCGTCACTTGTTTTACAGCGTATTACTTGGTCATTCATAAGTAGCAGTCTATTTTATTTACCTTAACTAAATCATTCCGTTAGCGACAGAACGACAGCACAGGTCTCTACTATGAAGCCTGTAAACACGGTACCATCGCCAGCGAATCTTTATCACCCACTACTCGATTTACTCAGGAGAATTAGCGTGCGCAAAGCAGCAAGCTTCCCGCTATCAGCAGCACTTTCCACCCTCATCATTGGGCTATTCCAGCTAACACCCGCCCTCGCTCAGGATGCCAGCGTCGAGAGAGGGCAAGTACTTTTCACCGCCGAGTGCTCACGCTGTCACATACCTCAGGAGATGGAAGGCCGTCTTCGCGCGCGCTGGGTGGGCCGACTCGGACAGGAGCTGTACCAACAGATTCGCTCTACCATGCCTGCCGAAACACCGGGATCTCTCAAGGACAGCGAATACTACGACCTCACGGCCTTCATCTTGCAGTCCGGCAATGTCGCTATAGACGGCGGCCAGATCAGCGTCGCTGACCTAGTTGGTTTAAGCATTAATCCTGCTGAAGCTGTCACCAATCAAGACAATGACGGCTACCGGCCTTGGACTCACCTTAACGGCACCGAGAAGTCTCTGCGCTATGCAGACATAGATCAGATTAACGCAAGCAATGTGGCCGATCTAGAAATCGCCTGGTCATTCGATTCCACGCCGTTCGGTCCTAGCCCTGAGACTTATAGCGTGTCGCAACCGATAATGGTAAATGGACGCATATTCGCCACAGTAGGTGCTACCCGCAATGTGATCGCCCTCGATGCCGCCACTGGACAAATGTTATGGCTGTGGCGTCCTGAAGAGGGACAACGTTTCGCAGCGGCCCCGCGCAAGGGTTCGGGCAAGGGGCTCTCCTACTACAACGCCGGCGGCCAAGATGTCATCTTCACCATTACACCCGGCTATTACTTGGTTGCCCTAAATGCACTTACCGGCGATCCAATTTCAACCTTTGGTGCCGGAGGCTATATCGACCTGCAAAGTGGGCTGCGTCTAGCTCCTGGCCGCAAAGATTTAGATATTGGCCTCTCTTTCCCGCCACTAGTAGTAGGCGATGTCGTTATCGCTGGTGCTGCTCATGAAGTAGGCATGCGCCCACCCTCTGCCAGCAATGTTAAGGGAGACATACGCGCTTTCGATGCACGTAGCGGCGAGCTTCTGTGGACCTTCAAGACCATCCCTGAACGCGGTGAGGTCGGCTTTGAGACCTGGCAAAATGACTCCGCAAGTTACACCGGCAATGCAGGTGTATGGTCAATGATGTCAGCTGATTCCGAACGCGGCCTAGTGTATCTGCCTGTCGAATCGGCAACCGGTGATCGCTACGGCGCAAATCGCCCTGGGGATAATTTGTTCGCAAGCTCAACCGTGGCACTGGATTACAAGACTGGCGAGCGCAAGTGGCATTTTCAGACAACCCATCACGATATCTGGGACTGGGATACGCCCTCTGCGCCTCTGGTCATCGATCTACCAAATGGCACACCCGCTGTTGTGCAGACACTGAAGCAATCGCATTTGTTCATGTTCAACCCCGAAACTGGCGAACCTTTGTTCCCGGTTGAGGAACGTTTAGTTCCAGGCAGCGATACACCGGGCGAGGTGGTATCAACCACACAGCCATTCCCTACTCTACCCGCTCCTTATGACCGGCAAGGCTTTCAGGAGGATGACTTGGTTGATTTCACGCCAGAGATTGCAGCCCTTGCCGCGGAAATAGCCTCGAGCTATCGCTTCAGCGAACTGTATACACCACCCTCGCTCTATCAACACCCTAAAGATGGGACCTTAGGCACCTTGCATCTGCCTTCATCAACGGGTGGCTCAAACTGGGAAGGCTCTGCCTACGACCCAGAAACGGGGATCATCTATATCTCATCGCGCACCGCAACCAGCGTATTGACCTTGGTCAACGAGCCAGAAGCTTCCTCGATGCGCTACATTCAAGGTGGCGGCCGAACACCCTCGGTGGATGGCATTCCTCTGGTAAAACCACCGTATGGCAGCATTACTGCTATCGACCTTACTACAGGCGAGCATGTCTGGAAGATCGTCAACGGCGATACACCAGAAAGCATCAAGAACCACCCCCTGCTTCAGGGCATCGATATCCCGGCGACTGGCAAGCCTACGCGTTCGGGCATGGTATTGACCAAGTCTCTGCTGTTTTTCGGTGAAGGGCCCGGCGGCGCGCCACTACTGCATGCTGTCGACAAGGCCACTGGCGAGACCATCGCYGAGATCCAATTGCCCGCGTCGGCGACTGGCATGCCTATGACCTATATGGTCGATGGCAARCAGTACATCGTCATGACRGTAAGTGACTTTCAAAATGGAGCTAAGTTAGTYGCYATGGCGCTTCCTTAGTYCCCGYTYMAGGYAGGAAGTAAACYCAAAATAGCGTTAGCCACAGCAATAASYTACRCAATTTWTTGCCATAATGATGCTAATCACGGTTGCATATACTACTGTATTTATATACAGTAGTATATTGTTRAAGGAGCGYAATGCATGACTAATCGCTGCTGGTGGCCAGGAGAAGATCCTGTGTATATCGCCTATCATGACGARGAATGGGGAGTRCCCGTGCATGATGAGAGGCTGCTGTTCGAGTTTCTCTGTCTCGAGGGTCAGCAGGCCGGCCTAAGCTGGATCACAGTGCTTAAAAAGCGCGACCATTACCGCAAGTGTTTCAAGAATTTCGAGATAGACAAGGTCGCGAAAATGACTGACAAGACTATCGAGAAGCTGCTCAAGGATACRGGGCTTATTCGYAAYCGCCTGAAACTCTATTCTATTCGCGGCAATGCACTTGCCTTTAAAAAAGTACAAAAGGAATTTGGTACCTTCGATAGCTACATCTGGTCTTTCACCGGCGGCAAGGTATTAGACGGCAAGCGYAAGACRCSCAAAGACGTGCCTGCTACAACCGATATCAGCGATGCAATGGCGAAGGATYTCAAGAAACGCGGCTTCAAGTTCATCGGCAGCACGATCTGCTACGCCCTCATGCAGGCTGCGGGGCTAATCAATGACCACACAGGTAATTGTTTTCGCTACAAAGAACTGAAAAACTAAGAACGTGTAATCCAAGTAGGCTAACAGGCATCTGCTAGTCAATAACGAAAGTAAAAACCCTAAGAGGAATCACTATGATCGGATATGTAACTGTCGGCACTAACGACATGGAAAAAGCAGCGAAATACTACGATGCATTGCTCGCAGAAATGGGCGCAAAGCGCTTCATGGAAATGGATACGTTTATTGCCTGGTCAAATGATCCGGCTGGCTGCGGCTTCTCAATCACTAAACCCTTCGATGGCAATCCTGCGTCTGTCGGTAACGGTGTTATGGTCGCGCTCATGGTTGATAGCACAGAGAAGGTAGACAAGCTTTACGCAAAAGCTATCGAGTTGGGCGGAACAGACGAAGGTGCACCTGGCGCGCGTAGCGATAACTTCTATGCCGGTTATTTTCGCGATCTCGACGGCAACAAGCTTAACTTTTTCTGCATGAGCTAATGCCACTAACTATTGCCATTAACTATTGCCATTAACTACAGACGCCAAGCCTCCTAGGCTTGGCAATAATGTGAGTTGGCATTAGTTATTTCACGGGCTGCACCCCGCCAGGGTTGCAGCCCTATTTCCCGAATAATGAGCCGGCGTTTGCCGTACATTTTTATTCGCTAATAAGCAGTGATTGATTGCTGCTCATCACATCATGCCGTACAGGGTTTTGCGAGACACTGTATCCAGAGGTTCTACTGTATCGAATTTCAGCGTTTCCCGCTTTGTTCGCGCAAGTTGAAATGGCGGTTTCCGACCGCCTAGATACTCGAACGCGGTAATGGTTTTCACCACAGACCTTGTCGTAAATGTTCAACATCACACTACTCCCTGTTCCGTTGGCTATGTACCAATCAACCATGCCAAATTCAGGTGGTGTACTTGATTGACAGCCCAATAAAACAAAGGCACTTGAAAATGCAGTTAGGAGTCGTATTTTTGAGAATGAAAAGTAGGCTGACATAATGAATAAAAACTCGGCAGTGAGAAAAAGGCAGAGACTAGTCCGAATCTTCCTGGCTAGAAAACTGTGCGTAGGCCACCGAGTTTAACTCTTGCGCACGATTGCCAAAAACTATCTTGTGCAAGGTATCTGCGATGGAATCGTGAAAATCATCCATGTGCATATAGGCTGCAACACCGCCGTCGGTGGGATCCAAAGCCAATGTCTTCAAATCGCGACGGTGATCTTCAGTAATAATAATCACCGGGGTAGAGGCGCGAAACGGACTGCGTTTCTCTTCACTGCGTAATTGAAAGAGAAACTGATCCCTAGGCTTCTTATAGGGGTTCCAGCCGGTTACTACGCAAGAAATTTTATTTGTAACCAAACCGAACAGGCGATTGTATTGGTGAACCGCTTCTCGGGCATTCGTTTCATTGTAGGTGTTGATCGTAGTGTACAAGCCCGTATGTCCAATCAGCGCTGCTGCCTCATCGACTAAGGTATTGTTTAGATCGTACAAGAGAATGACAGGCTTGAGGCTCATGGTATTGGGATTCTTAACCGGTTTTAGTGACTTTTAGTGGTGACTTTTAGTAGTGCCTATTCGGTAGTGCTTTTTTATAGCACTTTTTTAGTAATACTTTCTCAGTAGAACTCAATTAGACCGGAACACTGTATTCGCAGAGATACCGTCGCGAGTAGTCCGTGTCTCGTTTGCATCTACCGTAGGATCCTCGTAGCCAAAGCTTATACCGAATAGAATTTTTGTACCATCTTCGATTTCGAAGGCCTCGCGCACCATATCAGGGTAGTTGCGCATCGTGCCCATAGGACAACTATGTAAGCCAAACGCTACCATGCTTAACATGAGGGACTGCGCGAACATCCCTACATCAATCGCGACGGTCGTTCCAAAGTCTGGATGCATCCCAAGAAATACGATGTGCGGCGCATCGAAGAACTCGAAATTACGCAGTACCGCACGCATGCGCCCTTCCTTATCGTCCCTACCTATACCCATCTTAGAATACAGTGCGACGGCACATTCAACCTGCCTAGTGCGGTATTCGTCCGCGAAGTTACCCCGATAAGGATAATCGGGGTTCGGTGTAACTCCCCCGACTGTCGCCTCAATCATCTGCTTTCTTAGGCGATCTTTTAATTCGCCTGAAGCCACATAGACCTTCCATGGCTGCACATTGCAGTTCGACGGTGACTGCTGCGCAATCTCGAAGATTCGATTCATCACTTCCTGCGGAACTTCCTTGTCCAAATAGCCGCGCACCGAATGCCGAGCATAGATCGAATCGATCAGCCCCATATCCGGGTCGGCTACGCGAGATTTCACTGCTTCCTGCTCATCTTTCATGCATCAAACCCACGTTCGTTCTCAATTGATTAATCTAGCCTCGTTGTTCGCTGCGTTTATTAACTCGGCTGTCTAACTTGATTGCCTAGCTCAATATTCGGCCGCCATCAACATCGATGGTAGTGCCAGTAACGAAGGCATTTTGCATAACGAATAGAATACCTTGGGCCACTTCTTCGGGTGTTCCCGCACGCTTAATCAAATGAGATGCAGTCATCGCTTGTAAATTATCCGACTTCTCATCGCCCATCCAATCAAACATCGCGGTATCTACCGTGCCTGGTGATACCACATTGACGCGCACTGGAGCCATCTCTACTGCAAGGCAGCGCACCAAATTCTCAACCGATGCACCCACACAGCTTAATGGAGACTGGGCAGGCTTAATCTTCCTAGCCGGAGAACCACTAACGAGTGTTATAGAACCATCTTCGGCGAGATAAGGAGCGCCAGTTCTAACAACCTTGGCATAGCCCCAAAGCTTATCGTAGGCTGCCTTGAACTGATCTTCAGTTTGCTCGAGAAAAGGCTTAAGAGTTCGTTCTCCACCCACTGCCGCCGAAACGAGATGATCGACAGTGCCCACTTCTTTGAATATGGCCTCGAGACTGGCCGCGTCGTGCGTATCAGCCTGCCGCACTTCGAAGCTGCCGTCGGCAATTTTCTTGGCGGCTTCTATGTGCCCTTCCGAGCGCCCTGCTACCCAAACCTTGGCGCCTGCAGCGACTGCTGCCTGTGCAGCTGCGAGCCCGATACCTGCTGTACCACCGATAATTACTACATTCTTGCCGGCTAAATTATTGTTAGACATTTCTTTTTTTCTCCAATGCGTATGCTAGTTATTCAGTAAAATGTTTATTTTTGCGTTATCGCTACTCACCACTTAAAACACCCTACCCGGATTGAGTATTCCTTGCGGGTCCATCGTCTGCTTAAGCGCCTTCATAAGTGCAATCTCGGACTCGCTCTTGCTGTAGGGTAGAAAC
>JAESUV010000033.1 GCA_016762975.1 Gammaproteobacteria bacterium
AAGTCTAGCCGAACTGAAATCGGTGAATAGCATTTCCTCAAGTACGATTCACGTAGGCCAGGAGCTGGCCATTCCTGGCATCGGCGTGGCTGAGTCGGAAGAACACACGATTCGTCGCGGTGAAACGCTCTCCGAAATCGCGCAGCGGTATCAAGTCAGCCTAGGCAGCTTGCGACAGGTGAATAATATTACCAACGATCGAATCCTAGTCGGACAGGTTCTAAAAATACCTGCATCCTAGCTATTTGTTCGTGCGGCTCCTCTCCTCTGTATCCTTTCGATCCATTATTTTTGCCTGTGGTTGGTGCTACAATGCCAGCCTCATTCTCTTTGCTACTAGCTGCCAATGTCACGCATCAATCTTCTCAGTCAACGTCTCGCGAATCAGATCGCTGCGGGCGAAGTCGTCGAGCGGCCCGCCTCGGTCGTCAAGGAGTTGATGGAGAACAGCCTAGACGCCGGCGCTAGTCGCCTCGAGATAGAAGTCGAGCAGGGTGGCAGCAAATTAATCAAAATCAAGGACGACGGGCTTGGCATTCACAAGGAGGATCTTGAGCTTGCGCTTAGCCGACACGCCACCAGTAAAATCACCGATCTCGAAGACCTAGAAAATATCGCTAGCCTCGGCTTTCGTGGCGAAGCGTTAGCCAGTATTAGCTCGGTATCGCGTCTGACTATGACATCGAAGGCCGACGACGATGTGAATGCAGTTGAGGGTGATAATAGTGGCTGGAAAGTTGTGGCCGAGGGTCAGGAGATGGACGTCATGCTCTCGCCCGCCGCGCACTCACGTGGAACCACGGTCGAGGTGCGAGACTTATTTTTCAACACGCCAGCGCGCAAGAAATTTCTAAAAACAGAAAAGACTGAATTCTCTCGCATCGATGAGGTTCTAAAACGCATCTCACTGAGCCGCTTTGATGTGCAGTTTTCACTTACTCACAATCAGCGTGCGATTCGTAAGCTGTTACCCGCGAAATCCGACCAAGAGAAACAGCGGCGCGTCGCCTTAGTCTGTGGTCCTGCTTTTGTCGAGAGTTCTGTGTTCGTGGAAATGGAAGGGCAGGGTCTAAGACTTTGGGGTTGGGTCAGCCTGCCGACATTCTCGCGTTCTCAGGCAGACCTGCAATACTTCTACGTGAACGGCCGTATCATTCGCGATAAGCTGGTTACGCATGCAGTGAAACAGGCCTACCGTGATGTGCTGTTTCATGGGCGCCATCCAGCGTATGTGTTGTATCTGGAATTGGCGCCATCGGCAGTTGATGTGAATGTGCATCCGACGAAGCATGAGGTACGTTTTCGCGATGGTCGCTTAGTGCATGATTTTCTATTCAGTTCATTGCACAAGGCGTTAGCGGAACTTAGGCCGTCCGATCGTCTGGCGGATAACGCACAGGATAATGGACAGGAGAGTGATCCCTTCGCTGCTCTRGRCAGCGGGAATRYTGCAGGGAATTTTACAACCAGCTCAGACTCAAGCTATAGGCCAGGAAATTTCAGYGAYCAGAGTAAGYTGTCACTTGCGGAGCACCCTTCGAATAGCTATTCCTACAGACCAARCACAGGGCRAGCTGATGCTGGCGCGATACAGARTCAGCTGGAAAATTTYGCGAAGCTCACCGCCGACGAYGCAGAAGTACCGCCGCTGGGATACGCCATAGCACAACTGCATGGAATYTATATYCTTGCRCAGAACAARGAAGGGCTGATCACSGTGGAYATGCAYGCGGCACACGAGCGCATCACCTACGAGCGCATGAAGATAGCYTGCCAGAATGAAGAATTGAAGATGCAGCCTTTRCTCGTTCCTCTGTCTWTMGCGGTGAGCCAGAGCGAGGCCGACTGCGCCGAGACCGAACAAGGTGCRCTGCTTAGTATTGGTATAGAGTTAGAGAGAGTTGCSGCGGAATCGATTGTGGTTAGACAGGTCCCCTCGATTCTGCGTAATGCCGACATYGAACAACTAGTGCGCGATGTRCTTTCCGATGTTCTCGAATACGGCAGCAGCGATCGGGTTCAGGCGCATSAGGATGAATTACTCTCCACCATGGCATGTCACGGTTCGGTTCGCGCTAATCGCCACTTAACTATTCCTGAGATGAATGCGTTGCTTCGTGACATGGAAGCCACTGAACGCAGTGGTCAGTGCAACCACGGCAGACCAACCTGGGTATATCAGAGCCTAGCGGAGCTGGATAAACTCTTTCTGCGTGGGCAGTGAGATCGAGAACGAACTTCCTCTCCCTCTCCCTCTCCCTCTCCCTTTAGTAACCTAGAGTCGTAGAGTCGCGTACAATCCCTGTCTATGAACCCGCCTCCCTCCAAGCCTAATGTGATCTGCCTGATGGGCCCGACCGCATCGGGTAAGACCTCCCTCGCCGTCGATTTGGTGCAAGAGTATCCGATGCAGATTGTCAGCGTGGATTCGGCGCAGATTTATCGAGAGATGGATATCGGTACGGGCAAGCCGGAGAAGGAGGTATTGGATATCGCACCGCACCGGTTGATCGACTTTATCGATCCCGCTGTGCCGTATTCTGCCTCTCAATTCAGAACAGACGCTTTTAGAGAAATTGACGAGATACTGGACGTTGGTGACACACCGCTGCTCGTTGGCGGCACGATGCTGTATTTTCGCGTGTTGAGAGACGGTCTTGCCGACATGCCTCGGGCTAACTCTCAAGTGCGCAGCGAGATCGAGAAGTTGGCCCAGGAGCAGGGCTGGGAGGCAGTGCACCAGCAGCTTGCGGCGGTCGATCCGGATTCAGCCGCCAGGATACATCCGAATGATCCGCAGAGAATACAGCGCGCATTGGAGGTGTATCGGGTCTCAGGCGAGACAATGACGAGCCTGCATGCGCAGAGTCAGGCAAAGCAAGAGGCCCTGCTACCTTATAATTTACATTTCTTTGCGATTCAGCCAGAAGATCGCGGCGCATTACACGGTCAGATAGAGACACGTTTCCGACGAATGCTTAATGAGGGCTTGGTCGACGAGGTGCAGGCATTACACTCTCGAAGTGATCTCAATCACCAACTTCCCTCAATAAAATCAGTAGGATACAGGCAGGTCTGGCAGTATCTAGACGACGAAATTGACTATGATGGCATGGTGGAAAAGAGTATTATTGCCACTAGACAACTCGCCAAACGGCAACTGACTTGGCTGCGCAGTTGGCCCAGCCTGCAAAGTTTGAGTAATTCATCGCATCAATCCGTACAACATGTCTTGAAATACATGGAGACCATCTCTATATAGGTAGTGTGTAACGCATAGAGATCGTTAACTAATTATAGGAAGTCCGCCGCTCTTAGAACCGATCAGCCGGTTCTTGATATCGAGACGGCGAAAACTAGGCTTTGTCGATTATCGATTATCGATTATCGAATGTAAGGAGAATAAAAAATGTCTAAAGGACATACATTACAAGATCCATTTTTAAATGTGCTTCGCAAGGAGCGCATCCCGGTGTCCATTTACCTGATTAGTGGAATTAAGTTGCAAGGTCAGATCGAATCATTTGACCAATTTGTGATTCTGTTGAAGAACGCTGTCAGCCAAATGGTCTACAAGCATGCGATATCAACAGTCGTGCCCGCACGTATGGTCAAAGTGCCAATGCAGAATCCAGGCGAAGCAGTCGAAGATGATGCTGGTGAGCCGGGTAACGCTGTTTAGCATTCCCAAGTGAGGTAGTTGATTGTTTTTTGACAGGCCCGATTCCGGCGAAGTTTCTATCCTCGTTCACCTCATTATAGACTCAGAGAGTGAACGGGAGGACCCAGCCGAATTTGAAGAATTGGCAATCTCCGCCGGCGCCCAGCCGGTGGACTTCATCACAGGTTCCCGAAAGACACCTTCACCAAACCTTTTTATAGGATCCGGTAAGCTTGAAGAGATTAAAGCTGCCGTGCAGGCTCATAAAGCAGGGCTTGTTCTGTTTAATCACACACTCTCTCCCAGCCAGGAACGCAACCTAGAAGCCGAACTTAAGTGTCGCGTACTCGATCGTACTGGGTTGATACTGGATATCTTCGGGCAACGCGCACGCAGCCACGAAGGTAAGCTGCAGGTTGAGCTGGCGCAGCTGCAACATCTGAGCACACGCTTGAAACGCGGGTGGACTCACCTGGATAGACAAAAGGGTGGTATCGGCATGCGTGGTGCAGGTGAGAAGCAGTTGGAACTTGACCAGCGCATGATCGGGCAGCGTATCAAGGCCATCAACAAAGGTTTGAAGAAGGTGCGTGGGCAGCGCGACCAAGGGCGTCGCTCTAGGAGTCGCTCGGAGGTAGCAACGGTTTCTTTGGTTGGCTACACCAATGCTGGTAAGTCCTCACTATTTAATAAGATGACTCATGCGCAGACTTATACGGCGGACCAGTTGTTTGCTACATTGGATTCGACACTGCGCCGTATCACCTTAAAAAATTACGGACCGGTGATTGTCGCTGACACGGTCGGTTTCATCAGTCATCTGCCACACCAACTGGTTGAGGCGTTTCGTGCTACGCTCGAGGAGACCGCGCAAGCGGAGGTCCTTATCCATGTCGTGGATGCGGCAAATGAATTTCATCTAGATCACATTTTTGAGGTCGACAAGGTCTTAGCAGAAATAGGTGCGATGTCAGTGCCGCAGCTGCTAGTGTTCAACAAAATCGATCTGCTTCCAGGCGTCGAGCCACATATTCAATGCAACGAGAACGGTAAAGTTGTAAAAGTCTGGGTGTCTGCAAAGACTGGCGCTGGTATGGATTTATTGCAGAGCGCGATGAGCGAGCTGCTTGCAGGTAATATGGCTGTCGAAACCCTGCGACTCTCGCCGAGCCAGGCGAAGCTTCGTAGTCAGCTGTACGCTAGCGGATTCATCGAGGAAGAACATATAGACGAGGAAGGTTTCTATGAGCTGCGAGTCAAATTGCCGCGAACAGACCTCGATCGACTTCTTAAAAATAGTGGTATAGAAGTTGTAAGTCACACTATTGCAGTGCAGGAGCAGACTAATTTGAGGCTCGAAGATAAGGCAACAATCGCCTGATCGCATCGGATCGCCCTTTGAAAGTGCAAATTGCTGTGTAAATGAACAATTATTAGCTAAAATCGACCTATCTTGTCTTTAAAACGCTATGGAGAAGCCAATGGCTTGGAATGAACCTGGAAATAACGGAAGTGGAAACGACAAAGACCCTTGGGGTGGCGGTCGTAAGGGCGGCGACCAGGGGCCTCCTGATATCGATGAGGTTGTGCGCAACCTGACCAAGAAATTTAATAGCCTGTTTGGCGGAGGCAGTGGTGGCTCTAGCTCCACTGGATCTTCCTCAGGCGGCGGTAAAGGTCTATCTGCGGGCTTGATTGCTGGCCTAGTCACCGTGGTAGCTGTTATCTGGGCATTCATGGGTTTCTATATCGTGGACGAAGCCGAGCGCGGCGTCGTCTTGCGCTTCGGTAAGGTGCAGGATTTGACGGTGCAGCCAGGCTTGCATTGGAATCCGCCCCTTGTTGATGAAGTTACCTTGGTTAACGTTTCCGAGTTGAATGCGAAGACCTATGAAAATCGCGCGATGCTGACTACCGATGAAAACATCATCGATATCGCCGTCACCGTGCAGTATCTAATTCAGGATCCGGTGAAGTATGTGATCGCGGTGCAGGACCCAGAGCTTAGTCTAGACAACGCGTCCGAATCTGCCATTCGCCACGTAGTTGGTGGCAACTTCATGGATCAGATTTTGACCACAGGTCGCGATCGCATCGCGGCCGATGTGCAGGAGCGTCTCCAAGGTTACATGAACGTCTATAATACCGGCATCTTTGTAAGTCAGGTGAATGTGGTAGATGCCCAGCCACCTGATGCTGTTCGCCCCGCCTTCGATGACGTGATCCGCGCCAGAGAAGACGAGCAACGTGTGCAGAACCAAGCTCAGCAATATTCGAATCAGATTATTCCTGAGGCTAGAGGCGAAGCACAAAGGCGCATCGAAGCGGCAAACGCCTACAGCGCAGAAGTCGTGGCTGAAGCAACCGGTGATGCCTCTCGCTTCAACCAGCTGCTCACGGAATACTTAAAGTCTCCTGAGGTGACTCGACAGCGGCTCTACATCGACTCAATCGAAGACGTGCTGACAGCCAGCAGTAAGATCATGGTCGATGTAGAAGGTGGCAATAATATGTTGTTCCTGCCATTGGACAAACTCATGGACCAGAGCAATTCAGGTGTTAATTTGAATAACAGCAGCTCTGATCTTAGGAATTTGGCGAACCAGTTGGCACCGTTCTTACCGGCACCCACTAGCGTAAATAGTATAGATCGTTCACGACTACCTACCACTGGACGAGGAAATCGATAATGAGAAATTTTGTAGCGGTTGGTTTTGTTTTTCTACTCCTCGTAGTCGCAAGCAACTCTTTATTCGTCATTAAAGAAACAGAGCGAGCAGTGATGCTGCGGTTTGGTGAATTGGTGCAAGAATCCATTGAGCCAGGTCTGCATGTGAAAATCCCTTGGGTTAATAATGTGCGTATATTCGACGCGCGGATATTGACCGAAGACGCACCTCGCCGTCGCTTTCTGACGCTGGAGCAAAAGGCGCTGGAAGTAGATTCCTACGCGAAGTGGCGTATTGTCGATGTAGGTCAGTTCTACATATCTACACGTGGTAACACGACAACAGCTGGCAGCCTACTTGCTGAACGTATTAACGACGGTCTGCGTGACCAGATCGGTAACCGTACTCTTGCGGAAGTTGTTGCTGGAGAAAGAGATCAGTTGATGCTCGCTCTGACAGCTGATCTCAACGAGACTACGGCGGTAGATTTGGGTATCGAAATTATTGACGTGCGAGTAAAGCGTATCGATCTGCCCGAAGACGTACGTTCTTCTGTTTATGAGCGTATGATTACCGAGCGAAACAGAGAGGCGCAGGAGCTACGTTCTTTTGGTGAAGAACTCGCAATCGGAATTCGTGCTGACGCTGATCGTCAGGCGACAATCTTTCGCGCCGAGGCTTATCGAGACGCTGAGCAAATACGTGGTGAAGGTGACGCGACTGCAACGGCGATCTATGCTGATGCCTACAACAAAGACCCTGAGTTCTATGCGTTTACCCGCAGCATGAATTCATATAGAGAGACGTTCTCCTCGAAAGGTGACGTACTCTTACTTGATCCGAACAGTGACTATTTCAAGTATCTGAAGAGCGGGAACCCGCGGTAGGCTCCACTTAATCAGTAGAGTTTTGAAAATCAGTTAAGTTAACAACCGTAAACCTGAGTCGCGTTCAGTGATTCAGGTTTATTTTTTTTGCTGCGTGAATAACTGCGGGCATAGGGCATTAGCAAGAAGAGGCAAGACTATGTGGCACGAGCTGGCCATTGCATTCTGTCTGATGCTAGTAGTGGAGGGGATAATCCCTTTCATCAGCCCCGGTAGGTGGCGAAAGATGTTGCTAATGTTGGATCAGATAGACGACAACACCATGCGCATGCTTGGTTTAGGCAGTATGCTGACCGGTACGGTTTTGCTGCTGATGATTAATTAGATTGCTGTGATTTTACTAATAAAATTTCAGTTGGATGAGTGAAAGCTAAATAGATATGACTTCTGCAAAGCGCTGGTTACTTCCCGACGGTGTCGAGGAAATTCTCCCCTTAGAGGCGAGCAAGTTAGAATACTTGCGTCGTCAGCTTCTGGATCTCTATGAATCCTGGGGCTATCAACTAGTTATCACTCCACTTATCGAGTATCTGGATTCGCTGCTTGTCGGCTCGTCCCACGATTTGGATTTGCACACGTTCAAAATCACCGACCAGCTTAGTGGTCGCATGATGGGTATCCGAGCAGACATTACCCCGCAGGCTGCGCGAATCGACGCTCACTGCATGAACCGAGAAGGCCCGGTGCGTTTGTGCTAYGCAGATAACGTATTGCACACGAAGCCRCGAGGTCTGCTTGCCTCGCGCGTACCTATTCGTGTTGGCGCCGAGATGTACGGTCATGCTGGTGTGGACTGTGACATAGAACTAATTTGCCTAATGTATGCCACCCTACAGGCGGCAGAAATTGAAAACATATCTGTTGTGCTTGGGCACGTTGGTATYTTTCGTGCGCTCGTCAAAGAAGCGGCRATAGATRCAGATACCGAATCTGTGCTATTCGATGCCGTGCAACGCAAAGCCTATGACGAGATCGACTCTGTCTTAGATGCRGCAGTGAAAGAKTCAAAGCTACATTCTATGTTGAGGAAGCTCTCGCGACTGAGTGGTAACGAGGCAACGTTGCAAGAGGCTGTAACAGTTTTTGAAGATGCACCGAATTCGGTAAAGAAAGAGCTTCTGGAATTAGTCTTGATARYCGAGGGAGTTAAGCAGCGTCACCCCGAGATGACTCTCTGCTTTGACCTATGCGAATTGCGYGGCTACGAATACCATACGGGYATTGTGTTCGCAGCCTACACRCCARAATACGGCAGAGCCGTAGCCAAAGGTGGRCGCTACGACCACATAGGTGAAGTKTTTGGTCGCTCGCGGCCRGCGTCAGGGTTTGACACTGATCTAAAGACAATTGCTAGACTGAGCAGTAAAACGTTTACTCYCAGGGCAGCGATTATCGCTCCAATTGGCTGTGATRCTGGCTTATTGGACGCCATTGCCGAACTGCGCGCTAGCGGYGAGATTGTAATTACCAATCTGCTTGAGAGCGRGTTGGCGGAACARGATTTAGAAGATCTAAATTGCGATCGACAGCTGCGGCTAGTTGATGGCAAATGGATAGTTGAAGACATTACGTAGTATTTGCTTTGAACAAGAGATTGAGTAGAGGACGATGGCAAAATCAGTAGTAGTACTTGGTACCCAATGGGGCGACGAAGGTAAGGGGAAGATCGTTGATCTTCTAACCGACCAGGCCAAGGTGGCCGTCCGCTTTCAGGGCGGTCATAACGCAGGCCATACGCTGGTAATCAACGGCGAGAAAACCGTGCTGCATTTACTGCCGTCAGGCATTCTGCGCGGCAATGTTGACTGTGTGATTGGTAATGGCGTCGTACTAAGCCTAGAAGCGTTACTGAATGAGATCGAAGGCCTCGAGAGTACCGGTATCGAAGTGCGCGACCGGCTCAAGATAAGTGGCGCCTGCCCTTTAATCCTACCATCACATATCGCGTTAGATCAGGCGAGAGAACTCAAGAAGGGGAGTGCGAAGATAGGCACAACCGGACGAGGAATAGGGCCGGCCTATGAAGACAAAGCCGCACGACGAGGCATCCGTCTCGCGGGCATCCTCAACAAGGAACACTTTGCTCAAACGCTTGCTGAACTCATGGAATACCACAATTTCATGCTGAGTAATTATTACAAAGCTGAGGCCGTGGATTATCAGCAAACCCTCGATCAGTATTTGAAGTTGGCAGAAGAGATTCGACCCATGGTGGCAGATACGATTGATATTCTGCATAGCCATCGCAAGGCCGGTGACAATATTCTATTCGAAGGCGCTCAAGGTTCGCTACTGGACATTGATCACGGGACCTATCCTTTCGTGACCTCGTCTAACACCACCGCGGGCGGCGCGGCTACGGGTAGCGGCTACGGCCCACTCTATTTAGACTACGTTCTTGGCATCACCAAGGCCTACACTACTCGCGTAGGTTCAGGCCCGTTTCCTACTGAGCTATTTGATGACACTGGCAAGCACCTGGCGACAGTTGGGCACGAGAAAGGAGCGACTACCGGGCGTGATCGACGCTGTGGTTGGTTCGATGCTTGTGCCGTCAAGTTGGCTATGCGCATCAATAGTGTTTCTGGYATCTGYTTGACCAAGTTGGATGTGTTGGATGGTTTGGAAACAATCAAAGTCTGCACGGGCTACGCTGGCGTAGGTGACAACACTTCTGGCAGCCTGATGGATATCGAGAGCTATAAGAGTCTCGAGCCTATCTATGAAGAGTTGCCGGGCTGGAAAGAGTCGACGGTCGGCATGAAGAGTCTGGATGATTTGCCGCAGAACGCGAAAGACTACATTCGGTATATAGAGAAGACGGTGGAAGTGCCAGTTGACATTGTTTCAACGGGCCCCGATCGTGAAGAGACGATAATCCTGCGTCACCCCTTCGATAGTTAAAAGATAGTTAAAAGGCAGTGATCGGTAGTTAAGCTTAGTTTACTTTCAATCTGTCGGCCACAGACAGGCGGCACCGATAGCTCCGCTTGCATCGCCAAACTTCGGCGCGCAGAGCGTGGTCAGCATATTTTCTGTGAATACATGATCTTCCATGAGGCTTGGAACCTGTGTATACAGCTGTGAAATATTTGATAGGCCTCCTCCTAATACAATCATATCTGGGTCTATAAGATTAACGGCCGTTGAGAGACAGCGCGCCAACTGTTTGCAGTAAATTTGAATACTCTCACTGGCTTCAACGTTTCCTGCCGTAGCCAAACGAGCTATTTCCTTGGTCTCCAGCTCGACACCGTTTCTCTCGAGATGGGTCTGTCTCAAGCCTCGTCCGGAAAGGACGGTTTCGTTGCAGTTCTTTCTGCCGCAGTAGCATTGTCGGTCTTGGGCGATTAGCTCGCGCACGGAGCTCGGAATGCAGTTGTGTCCCCATTCACCAGCGATTCGATTTGGGCCCGTATGCAGTTGCTTGTCTATGACGATACCGCCGCCAGTTCCCGTGCCGAGAATTACCCCAAATACCGTTCTGGCGGAAACCGCTGCACCGTAGCAGGCTTCCGAAAGGACAAAGCAATTTGCATCGTTCTCGATACGAATTGCATAGTCTAGCTGTTTCTCAATATCGACCTTCAATGGCTGACCGTTGAGACAGATCGAATTGCAGTTCTTCATCAGTTCAGGGCCGAGTTCATTCGATGGAGATAAGGCGCCAGGAGTCCCAATTCCAACGGAACACTGCTTCGATGGAGACAGCCGTTGCAATTGATCAATCACTTCGCAAATTGCATTAACAGTATCGAGGTATTCTCCCGTAGGCGTATTCACACGAATCTTCTCGGCTACCCTACCGTCGGGTGAGAGTAATATGCCTTCGATCTTCGTGCCGCCTAGGTCGATTCCAATCCTCATTTACACCCTCTATTCAGATCTTTTGGCTGTTGTGTCACTGCCACTTTAGCATTTTGTAATTTCGCCTTGCATAGTACTACAAACCCTCTAGAATCGGCGGTCCGCTTGCATTTTGTCTCGGCGTAAATTTCGAGGTGATCTGACTGAATTCGGCAATATTAATTGACCAAGGCTAGATAGAAAAGTTCGATGACCCGAGCAAGATATCAACAAGTGTCGCTGCAAGATACGCCTTATTATCATTGTATTTCGCGCTGTGTTCGTCGCGCTTATCTATGTGGTGATGACCCAGTTACAGGCAAGAACTTCGATCACCGCAAGCAATGGTTGGTGTCTCGCATCAAGACGCTAGCCGCACAGTTCTCGATCGACATCTGCGCTTACGCCATTATGAGTAATCATTATCATCTCGTCTTGTTCGTTAATGAACAGCAAGCTAGAGACTGGGACGATGCTGAAGTGCTCAAACGCTGGACCGCACTCTTTCCTCGCAATGCAGCCTTGGTTGCCACCTTGCAAAAAAATAAATCGAGTAAGGCGGCTTCGAGGCGCCTGCAACAACAAATCGGCTTGTGGCGCGACCGCCTAATGGATATCAGTTGGTTCATGCGCTGCATAAATGAGACTGTGGCACGGCAGGCAAACCGGGAAGACGAATGCAGTGGTCGTTTTTGGGAAGGGCGTTTTAAGAGTCAGGCGTTGCTTGATGAGAGAGCGCTCGTTACTTGTATGGCCTATGTAGATTTAAACCCTATTCGGGCGGGAATTACAGACTCGCTTGAGAGTAGTGACTTTACGTCGATTCAAGAGCGGTTGATTCATCATGCCAAGAAAGTCAAAAATAGAAGTTATCGCCAGCATCGTCTGCTTACACGACGCACCACAAAGCATCTCGTTGGCCGCCAGTCCGGAAGCAGGCAGGCGAAGCTTCGGCTAATGTCTGAGCTGGAAGGAATATCCGAAAAAGCGCTGCCGATCACGTCGCAGAGCTATATTGACCTACTGGAAACAACCTGTAAGGCGCTTCACCCGGAAGAGTACTCGGCACACAGGATCTCCGATACCTTGGGTGAGGAGAGCAGCTTGCTAAATGAACTGGGAATAAGTGCAGAATCCTGGCTCAAGAGTGTCACTACGTTCCACCGCCATTATTCCGTGGCGGCAGGTTCTGAATCGGCTCTGGTCCATTTTCATGAAAGTAGGATCAAGTCGGGGGTTGGTTTAAAACACTCGCACAAATGGATCCGAGGAGTAAATTCCTCCCGATTGTTATACGGCTAGTTCCTAGCTACCAACTCTTCTTTATACTTCGGTTCACGAAGGCGTATTAAGTCATTCTACGATGTCTCCCGTAGCGAGAATGATTCATTTTCCTCATCTCAGTTACCTAGCAATAGCACAATTTTCTAACAACCCTGATACACGGCTGCTTAAAATTCCACCACTGCAACAATTTGCATGCCTTTTACTTTAGACGAAGAACTTAAATAAAAATTGGGTGTCCTTTTATTTATAATTGGGTGTCCTTTATTAATTTGATACTGGAGTAAGTTAAATACTGCGTCGTGTGGCTAAGTATAAGAAATCATTCAATTTATTTGGCTGCAAATGCAGTGACACAACAGAAAGGAGCCAGATATACCACTAATTTATAGAGCTAGGAAACAGCCTCTAAGCACTTGAAAGCACTATATATTGTTTGACTTCGGCCGACGTACACTATATGTTGCGCTTCATAGAAGTGACTAAATTATTGGATTTTTGAGGTATAGGGCGTACTCGGAATTAACAGATTGATTGCTTCAAGCGTGATTTTTCTCCGATAAATTGGCGTAAGTAGATAGGAAAGTAGTAAAACAAGAAAAAACCGACACTCGGCCTACACAGAAAACGCACATTAGCTGGAGTTATAGCGAATGAACAAATCTGCTGAATCAGCAATCGAAAAACCAATAACAGACGCAATAGCGGAAGCTATTGAAGAAGCAAAAGCCGACAGCGATCTAAATTTTCTAAGAAGGCAGAAAGAAGTCGCAATCCGCACGAGACTCGACCAATTCGCTAAAGAGCTCTCACAGGTGAAAAAACAGCGAGACCAGCACTAGCCTCACTCTCAACCTTCAATTCTCAACTCTGTATCTCGGGCCCTCTTAGAGCCCGGCACCTTATTCCCTCAGCCACACTTTTCAAGCCCAATCGAAGACTGCGCGTCATATTGCCACAATTGGCATTCTGTCCATGAATTTGAGCTTCCAAAGAGTTACACTAGTCCTGTACAGTTAATCGGGTGACTCGGGTGAGTTTTGCATTCATTGGTCATTAAGCGGTGAAATTCCAAGAAGGAAGTTCGACATGCTCGGCAATAGTAGGCTCAAAGCACTATCAGCGCTATTTGTACTAGCAGCTTCTGTTGCAGGTTGTGCCAGCAGCGCTGACTACTCGCCTTTTCTGCGTGCCGAACCTGCTGCAGATTCAGTATTGGTCCGCGCCCCGCGCAATTTGCGTCTTTTTTATGAAGCGTTACCTGATGTGCCCAAAAGCAGTCTTACGCTTTCTGGCCCCGGTGGGGACTACGATTTGCGCGGCTTTCACACTATGGGTTCCGATGACCTCATGATCGAGATCACCAATCCATCAATTCCCGATGGGGACTACGTGGTTGATTGGTCGGCAGTGGTTGGAGAAGACTCCACCGTCTACGAAGGTAGCTATCGATTTTCCGTAGTGACCGATCGCTAGTGCGAGGGAGAACGAATTTCCGAATTTGACCCTCAGACCCTATGGCATATGAGAGGGGTAAAGGCACCTTGAGGTAGATCAAGCCCATTTGTCATAGTCTGGGTATAATCTGTCACGACTAAGCATGTTGCTTACTTCAGTTCTGACTATGCCTCGCAGCGATGAACCAGTAAACTTGGAATACAGCACAAGATTCTTACTACTGATGGGAAAGGGAGTAGTCTAAACTTCGTAAAGAAGTTTTCTGGCGAGTGGTCTATGAGTTCAAATATTTTTTCTTATTTGCTGTTTAAGTCTCTATATCAACCTTTAGCGGCATTCAAACAGCTTAGCCAATCCGAACCATCGCCGATAGGTGTGATGCTTCGCTATTCAATTTGGCTACTAATCTTGCCTCCAGTCTTCTCGCTTATCGGTGCCGCGAATTTTGGTTGGCGACTCGGTGCCGCAGAACCCCTTAGACTTCCGATGGACGCACTTCTCCTTGTAAGCTTGGGCTATTTCGTGGTGCTGGTTTTTGGGCTTTTTAGTACGGCATTAATTAGCAGTTGGATGGCCGCCACGTATGGTGCAAGCACGGCGCTAGGGCGTCATGTGGCGTTAATCACGATTGTCGGTGAGCCACTAGCAGTAGGTAGCCTTGCGCATCTATACCCTGATGTCTTCATCAATATATTGATAATGATTCCTACCATGATCTGGAGTATGTACCTGCTCTATAAGGGCATTCCCATCGCTTTAGGGATCACCTCAGAGAAGGGCGTCTTGATGGCGTCTGCATTGGTAGGATGGTTGCTGGTGGCAGCGGTAAGTCTCTTGGGTTTGAGCATGATGCTCTGGACGCTGGGAGTCGGACCGTTACTCGGCGTGTAGGTCAAGCCTAAGCAGTAGTAATGGATAGTCACGAAAATACCGAGCAGTAAAAACGAAAAGCAGCGTCAGACGAAAACTTGGAATCAATTGAATGAGCAACGAAAACAGCAATCTGTACCACGATCGGATCGTACTTCGCCTGGTGCAGTTTTCATTGGCTTGGGCAATATTGGCGATGACCGTGGGTGTTTATATCTCCGCGGAACTGGTGTGGCCCACCATCGACTTCGGTCAGTTCTGGCTCTCCTTTGGCCGCCTGCGACCACTCCATACAAATGGAATAATTTTCGGCTTCGGTGTTTCCGCCTTGATGGCCACGGGGTTCTATAGTGTGCAACGTACCTCACACGTACCGCTTTTCATGCCAAGGCTTGCTTGGTTTGTCTGCTACGCTTGGCAGCTGATAATTCTACTTGGTGGTCTGTCTCTACTCGCTGGTTGGACTACATCGAAAGAGTACGCAGAACTCGAGTGGCCGTTCGATATCGCCATCGCCATCGTTTGGGTTTGCTTCGGCGTTGTCTTCTTCGGCACTATCGCCAATCGTAAGATTCGCCCTATCTACATCTCCAACTGGTTCTATGGCGCGCTAATCATCGTGATAGCGATGCTGCATATCGTAAACAGCCTGGCGATTCCAGTAACCATCGGCAAGTCCTACTCGCTTTACGCTGGGGCGCAGGATGCCATAGTGCAATGGTGGTATGGGCACAATGCGGTTGGCTTTCTGCTAACGGGCGGATTCCTGGGCATGATGTATTACTTTCTGCCAAAGCATGCAGGTCGCCCAATCTGGAGTTACCGCTTATCGGTCGTCGCGTTCTGGGCATTCACCTATAGCTACATCTGGGCAGGCCCTCATCATCTTCACTACAGCGCGGTACCCGAATGGGTGTTGTCTCTTGCCTTGGTCATGAGTGTGATCTTGTTGGCTCCGTCATGGGCTACGATGATCAACGGCATCATGACGGTGAGTTCTGCATCGGAGAAACTGAAGACCGACCCGGCGCTAAAATTCATTGTCCTATCACTGGCATTCTATGGTCTTGCGACATTYGAAGGCCCGATGATGGCSTTCCCAAGTGTRAACGTCGTGAGTCACTTTACYGACTGGACCATTGGGCACGTGCATTCGGGTGCYYTRGGRTGGAACGCGATGATCACCTAYGGCACGTTCTATTATATGGTGCCGCGCCTCGTTGGCGGTGAACTGTATAGTGTGCGATGGGCGAACATTCACTTCTGGATGGCACTAGCCGGCACCATGCTCTATGTCATGGCGATGTGGGGAGCGGGCGTTTCACAAGGTTTATTGTGGCTGAGTGTGGATGAGATAGGCGAGCTGAGCTTTAGCTTCAAAGACATCATGTCTAGCATGGCGCCTTTCTATGGTCTGCGCCTTATCGCTGGGTTGATCTTCCTTGGTGGCACCATGCTGATGGCCTATAACCTTTACAAGACAGTAGCAGGGAGATCTGTAGTCAGGGTGCGGGTACCGGCAGTAGATCCAGCCTTTGGAGTAAGCTCATGAGCGCACTCTCACTGCATAAGAAGATTGAAGAAAATACCGGTCTACTAATCTTTGGCATTCTTCTCGTCTCCTCCATCGGCGGATTGGTACAAATTTTGCCGATGCTGGGTCATGATGCTATGGACCCAGCTACTGAAAACACTCGCGTCTATAGCGCGGTTGAGCTGACAGGACGAGACATCTATATCCGCGAAGGCTGCAGTGTCTGCCATTCTCAGCAGATCCGCCCGCTCATCGCGGAGATAGAGCGCTACGGTCCTTATTCACGAGCTGGCGAATTCGTCTATGACCGTCCGTTCCTTTGGGGCTCAAAACGAACAGGGCCAGACCTGCAACGTGTCGGAGGAAAGTTCTCCGATGACTGGCACCGCGTTCATCTGGTCGATCCTAGGGCTGTGGTTGAGACGAGCATAATGCCTGGCTACCCTTGGCTGGCTAAACGTGATGCTATTCAGGCGGGCAAGGCGAGTACTAAGCTGCGAGCACTTCGCAGGCTCGGCCATCCCTACACAGACGAAGAGATCGCCACCGCGGATGCGAGCTTGGAGGGTCTGAAGGAGATCGATGCGTTGATCGCCTATCTGCAGATGCTTGGAACTGGATTGAGTGAGGATATATCGATATGACAATGTTTATTTTTATTGGTGACATGTTGGTCATGGCATTCATGATTGGCCTAGCCATCTGGCTCACAAGCAGAGGCAATGATGAACAAATCGAGGAAGCAGCGCGCATTCCCTTAGAGGATGAAGACTACCATGGCTGATTTGCCAACAGGATTTTGGAGTGGTTGGATAATCGTTCTGACCTGTGTCTCCCTTGCGACGCTCGTTTGGGTAGTATTTAGCATCTACTTTTCGTCCGGAGCGAATGAGCATCCTGACGCGGAGCCTGTCTGGGACACCGATCTCAGAGAAGGCTCGAATGCGCCGCCGCTGTGGTGGTTTTGGATGCTGCTCTCAGCATTGGTTTTCTCATTGATTTATTTGATGCTGTATCCCGGGCTTGGATCCTACAAGGGGTTGCTCAACTGGTCACACGGTAAACGCATCGTCGAGAGTTATGAAACCTACGATACGACTTTTCAAGATATTCGAGCAGGCATTGCATCAATGGATATAGCCGAGGTTCAGAATGACCTCGATCTTATGCAGGCAGCGGAGCGTATTTTTACGCGCGAGTGTTCCGCGTGTCACGGGCCAGATGCCAGAGGTCAGGCATCGCTGTTTCCGAATTTGGTAGATATCGATTGGCAATGGGGTTCCAGTGCCGAGCAGATAGAACAGACGATTCGTGGCGGCAGAGTTGCAAATATGCTGGCTTGGCAGTCAATACTCGGCGATGACAACGTCAATCAAGTAGCCAACTACGTGGCGGATATGGAAGGCGGCGCTGCTGCTAACCATCCCGGGCAGGCAGTCTACCAACAAAATTGTGCGGCTTGTCATGGCGTAGGGGGTATGGGCAATCCGCTATTGGGTGCGCCGAACCTTGCCGACAATATCTGGCTCTATGGCGGTGATCTCGAGACTATCACTGCGTCGATTGCGACGGGAAGAGGCGGGGTTATGCCTGCATTCGGTAAGCGTCTCGATGATGCGCAGATTAATTTACTGGTAGCAATGCTGGCTCGTTAATTCCATTCATCGCCCATGTTGTCATGGGTGATGATGAAATTGACTTCGACTCTCTCTCTCTCTCTCTAGAATAGGTTGCGCGCTTTCCAGTGGATAAGCCGTGAAGTCGATTTTTGTATTAAAGCCGTAGCAAGACGCATCGAACATTCTGATCATCTTGGCGATTCTATTTCTATTCTTCTTGTTACTTCTTTCAATCTGGCAAACGCCGCCTATTTCGTAATTCCAAAAATCACTTTCAAGTCTCTGCTTGTCTGCTGCAATTCGTTGTTGCCGCATAGGCGCGCCAGTGAAAAGTCGTGTCTATTATGGTGAGGTCGGGCTGCTCCACACTATCTGTTCAGATGCGCTATGATTCCCTCGTCTATATCGAGAAACGTGCACGAGGCCCCACGATTCGAAATCAAGTATTCATCGCGACTGGACTGACGGTTGTTCTGGCACTTGTCGTGGTGGCGATGTACTGGGGCGGATTGAGTGGCGCCTTCCTGCTCGACGATACTCCAAACCTCAATGTCCTCAATCAACTTTCAGCGAATCCCAGCCTTAGTGAAATTCTCAATTTGGCGACTACTGGCTTCGCCGGTATTTTTGGCAGGTCTGTTTCAATATTTAGCTTCTTGCTTCAGCACGAGTCCTGGCCAGAGCCGCGTAATTTCAAACTAGTAAACCTACTGATTCATCTCGTTAATGGCGCTCTGCTAGCGCTCTGCTGCGTGCTAATCGGGCGACAGTGGCGATCACAGTCGATTTCACTAATTGCGATAGCAGTGATCAGTTTCATCTGGCTCGCACACCCCATTCAGGTGTCTACTGTATTGTACGTCGTGCAGAGAATGACACTGCTCTCTGCAACATTCAGTCTTCTCGCTCTCCTATTTTATCTACTAGGGAGGCGGTCTATAACAAGGGGAGAGAACGCACGAGGTGTCACCCTCGTGCTGATAGGTTTGGTGCCCATCGCGCTGCTGTCAGTGTTGAGCAAAGAAAATGGCGTATTGGTATACCTCTACGTGCTTGTTCTTGAATACACATTGTTTGCTAGTAGCGAACAACCGAAGTTACTGCTGAGATTCCGGCAGGGATTGCTAACGGCGACGGTGCTGATTGGTGTATTGGGTTTGGTTTTTGTTCTGCCCAGTACACTAGAAGGCTATGACCTAAAGCCGTTTAGTTTTGCCGAGCGAGTCTTCACTCAGTTTCCTGTACTCACAACGTACATAGCAAGTATCGTCATTTTGCTGCCCAACTATTACGGTGTATTCCATGACGACTTTGCCAATGCGCAAGGTCTATCACTTATTTTGAGTATGCTGTTTATTCTCGGTTTGATAGTAGCGGCGATGGTAAAGCGCAAACAATGGCCTCTATTCGCCTTCGCCGTATTATGGTTCTTTGCCGGTCACGCTCTGGAATCGACTTTCTTTCCCCTAGAATATTATTTCGAGCATCGGAATTATCTACCCCTGCTCGGTCCAGTTTTCGCGCTCGTTGTTTTCCTGAGCGATATGCTGCCTCGACTCGATAGCAGCAAGAGAAAGATGGCCCTAACAATCGCATCAATAGCCATCGCTTTTATGTCGATCACAACGGTGCGGCAGACAGCGCTGTGGGGTGACGCGCTCTATCAGGCCTATGCCGCAGTCGAGCAGCACCCAGCCTCGAAAGGAGCGCAATCCAACTTGGTCGAGAAGCTCACGGTCGCAGGGCAGTTTCAGACGGCGTTCGACTATCACATGATGGTAGTAGATTCAGAGAAGTTCAGCATCTCGCCCTATATCCGTTGGTTGGAATTCTCCTGCATCTTGCCCGGTGTGGAGCCTCCCGAAGATGAAATTTTAGGTAGGCAGGGGCGCGAAGCTCTTCACGACTATGCAGCAGTTTTTTCTCTAAACAATTTGGTGTTCGGTATCAGCGAGGGAAGATG
>JAESUV010000034.1 GCA_016762975.1 Gammaproteobacteria bacterium
GTTAAAGCCGAGACGGTTAATTATTGCCTGCTCTGTCTTGAGGCGAAACATCCGAGGCTTCGGATTTCCAGGCTGAGGCCTGGGCGTTAGCGTACCTACTTCGATAAAACCGAACCCCATCGAAGCGAGGGCATCTACATAATCGGCATTTTTATCCAGACCTGCAGCGAGCCCAACAACATGCGGGAAATCAATTCCCATCACCCTCTTAGGCACAGCAGTGCTTGCCGTGTTCGCTGCAAACAAAGCAGATGCACCGAGACCATTGCTAATTTTCATCCCGCGCAAGGCGAGATTGTGAGAGGCCTCGGCAGGAAGACAGAACAGAATATTACGTAACAGTTTGTACAAAGATAGTTCGCCAGGTTTTAATAAAAAAATGTAGTCGCTAGTAAATAGCTAGAGCTCAATGGAATTGAATTGTACGCAGTATTTACCAACTATCAAAACCATGAAGTTGTGCAACTAGTGTTTAATCACCGTCTGCTGCGCCAACGCCTGCAATTCTCGTAAAACCACCGAGAACATCGCGTAGTCTGGATCGATTTCCGCCTTCAGAAGCTCCAACATCTCCTTAGCTCGGCGCAGTGATGCCGCGCTTTCTTCGCTCCACTTTGCTACCTTGCTTGCTGCAGAACCGGATTTATCACTCGCCCCAACTATGTTCGCTGTCAAGACACGTTGCTGCCATGCGAGATCATCCAGATAGGACTCCCGTGCGAGAGCCTGCCAATTATTACTAACACGCAGCTGGTTTATCATCTTACCCAACCAATTGAGCTGCAACTCCTCGCCAACCGCGTAATAAACCTCCACCACGCTCGCAAGCTTTTCGCCGCAGGTCTGGCTAATGTCGATAAAACTGGTTGCTGGGAAGAGGAACTCACAGCGTGCTACCTCCCGCGCCAAGTCTTCAGGCACCCCATCTGCGACCAAGCCTTCAAACTTCTCAGTGAACATTTCTTGAAAATCGGGCGGCAGTTTCTGCGGAAGCATTTTTCGAACCGCCTTAATCTGTCCGGCAAACGCACTCTGCATCTGGGCAAACCCCCTCTCATTGTCTTGATGACGTAACAGCCAGCGCGTCGCGCGTCGCAGCAGACGCGTCAAACGCGTCATCATCACCGCTTGCGTATCCGCCGTGACCTTATAGTCCAGTGCCTCGATCTGCAGCCAGTACTTCTCAATATCAAAAATATCCTTAGCCATCACGACGGCTTTCACCACATCGTTTGCCGACGCTCCGGTCGAATCAGCCATACGATAGATAAAACTTGGTCCCACTAGATTCACAACGAAATTCGCTAGCTGCGTAGCAACCAGCTCTCTTCGCAGCGGATGCTTCGCTATTTCGGCCCGGTATGTCTTTGCTAACCTCGCAGGGAATGCATCATGAAGATACTTCTCCAAGTAGCATTCATCGATGTAATCCGCATGCACCAGCGTCTGCTTTAAATACATCTTCACATAGGAAGTTACAGTCGAAATTTCGGGACGCGTCAGGTACTGCTGCTTCACTGTCCGCTCTTCTAACTGCTCGGCACTAGGAAGAAACTCCAAATCTCGAATGAGGCTTGCATTCTCTTCAAGGTAGGAAATAAGGCCAGCGTATTCCTTGTTACGAAACTCCATTTCGTAATTGGCCAGACCAATCGCTTGGACCTGTCGGTAATTATTCGCCAGCACCAAATGCGAAACATCTTCAGTCATGCTGTGTAGCAAGCTGCTGCGCTTCTTCTCACTAAGCTGCTTCTTCTTACTCAGCGTGTTCAATAGAATTTTTATGTTGACCTCATGATCAGAACAATCCACACCAGCAGAATTATCGATAAAGTCAGTGAGTGATACGCCGCCTCTCATCCCGTATTCAATCCGCGCGAGCTGAGTAAAACCGAGATTACCGCCCTCGCCGATTACCTTGCAACGAAGTTGCTTGCCATTTACACGTAACGAATCGTTCGCCTTGTCACCTACCTCTTGGTGATTCTCGGAAGTTGCCTTCACATAGGTGCCGATGCCACCATTCCAAAGCATGTCTACAGGACTAACTAGCAGTGCACTGATAAGCTCATCAGGTGTCAGCGAGTCCGCCTGGATGTCGAAACATCTCTTCATCTGCGCCGTAATGACTATGGATTTTGACTGCCTAGAAAACACCCCCCCACCTTTGGAAATTAGACTTGCCTTGTAGTCCACCCATGAGGAACCCGGCTTCTTGAATAAGCGGGAACGTTCAGTAAAGCTTTGCGCGGGGTTGGGTTCAGGGTCGATGAATATGTGCAGGTGATTGAAGGCTGCCTGCAAGCAGATATGTTTAGACAACAACATGCCGTTGCCGAATACATCACCTGACATATCGCCAATGCCTACCACGGTAAAGTCTTCTTTTTGGATATCTTTGCCCAGCTCGCGAAAATGGCGCTGTACCGATATCCAGGCACCTTTCGCAGTGATGCCCATCTGTTTGTGGTCGTAACCGTTACTTCCTCCAGAAGCGAAGCCGTCCCCTAGCCAGAAGCCATATTGAGCACTGAGCCCGTTCGCAATATCGGAGAATGTCGCGGTACCCTTGTCGGCCGCCACAACCAGATACGGATCATCGTCATCGCGTTTTATCACCGCCGGTGGAGACGAAATTTTAGCGCCAACTCGATTGTCGGTAATGTCGAGTAAGCCGCAAATAAATATTTGATAACAGGCTATGCCTAACTCCCTAAACGCATTCCTATCTAAAGCGGATGTATCTTGCTTGATGACGAAGCCGCCCTTCGCCCCAACGGGAACGATGACTGAGTTCTTGACCTGCTGTGCCTTAACCAGACCCAGTATCTCAGTACGGTAATCTTCGCGACGATCTGACCAGCGCAGCCCACCGCGAGCGACCTTGCCRCCGCGCAGGTGAACRCCCTCAACTTGACGCGAGAAAACGAAGATCTCGTAACGCGGCACTGGCCTAGGCATGCCTTTAATTTGAGTTGGGTCGAATTTGAAAGAGAAATAACYCTTTAGTAGRCCGTCATCTGCCCGCGGTTGAAAATAATTAGTGCGCAGAGTCGCATCGAACAAATTTAGATAGGCTCTGAGTACACTGTCCTCAGACAACACGGTAACCGCGTCAATTGCCTTGATTAGTTTTCCTCTAGCCGCCGTCGCCTTCTTACGCTCTCCCGCGCTAAGAGAAGGATCAAATAACTTGGCGAAATACTCAATTAGTAGGCGGCAGATTTCTCGATTGTTCGACAAAGTTTCAGCAATATGCGCGACACTATAGCCAAACTGAATCTGCTTTAGATACGACGCATACGCTCGCAGCAAAGCCGCGTCACGCCATTTAATCTCCGCAGTCGTAACTAACTCATTGAAGCTATCGTCATCGACCTCCCCATTGAAGATCGCGAGAAACGCATCCTCAAAGACCTGCTTTGTGCTTCGCGTAAAATGTCCCAGCTGCTTAGCACGATARACGGAAAAGTCATGCAACCAAACTCGATCATCGGCACTGASTTGTAACYTGAAAGYYTTCTCGCTAATAATATTRAGTCCCAAATTTTCTAGAATGGGRTCCACATTCGACAGATGCAACTGCTCGTCATARCTGAATATCTTGAAGCTAAACTCWGCCTCTCCTTCCGAGTCGCAAGAGGATAGATTCACCACCAATTCTTTCGTCGCGATAACTCGTTCAATATCTAGAATGTCCGCTACCGCTGTCGCGGCAGTGTAAGATTCCTTATAGGCCTGAGAAAAACAGTCGGCATATTCTGCGTATAACTTGCCAGCCCCAACATCAGAGTGTTGCTCTGCTAACGCCATCGAGAGATGTTCCTCCCACGGCTTGATGAGACTTATCATCTCCGCTTCGATAGCACCCGCGTCGTATTCCACCGTCTCTATTCGGGGCACGCGGTAGATGAAATGAATTCGAGTAAAAGCCGACTCCGAGGAATGGGTCGTAAACTCCACCTCTTCCCCCCGCAGCCTCTCCTGAAGAAGCTTTTGGATTATGAGCCTAACATTTGTTGCGAACGTGTCCTTGGGAACATACACAAGACAAGAAAAGAAGTTGCCGTAAAGGTCGCGACGAATAAACAGACGGCTAGTTCGTAAATCTTGAATTCGAGCAATCTCAGTTGCCGTATGTAGCAGCTGGCTCTTGCTAATTTGAAACAATTCATCGCGCGGAAACACGTTGATGACCTGCATCAAATCTTTGATGTTATGCCCATTCAGAGAAAAGCCAGACTGCTCCAGAACGGCGTTCACCTTGCGTCGCAGCAAAGGGATGTCTGACACCTCTTGAAAATACACGCTCGAGGTATAGAGCCCCAAGAAGCGATGTTCCACTGAGACTTCGCCATTACTATCGAACTCTTTTATCAGCACGTAGTCACAGTAAGCTGGCCGATGCACCTTCGAGCGTATTCCTGACTTCGCAAAATCGCAGATTTTCTTCTTGAGGATTAAATCACGCGCTCCCATGGACAGATCAGACAACTTAATCTTTGGCTTGATGTTCTTCTTAAGTTTGGAGACACCTAGCGGTGAATTTTCCTGCAGCTCGATGCTCGGGCTACGGGCTTTGCGGTTAATGCAGTATTTCTCGTAGCCCAGAAACGTGAAATGGTTATCCAACATCCACGAGATAAACTCCAGCGATTCATTGTGACTGGCCTCCGAGGCTGGCACCGTTGCCGCACTCTTCTCAAGGGCCTCTCTTACACTCAACATCTGCTTGCACATGGCTGGGTAGTCATTTACGGCTACTGCAACGTGTTTTAAAGTTTCGCGAATCTCCTTTTCGGCGAGCCTGCTCTGGGCCACAGTGAGTCGAACACAATCGAGGCAGATCAATGCCTCTCTGGCCGAGCCTTCTGTCACACTAAGCGGAATGATTGATAGTTTTCCAGCTCCTTTTGAGCCTCGCGCATTGCGCTCGCTGTAGAGCACGGAGTTATTAATGTACTTAATGATTACCGAGCAGCGCGTAAGCGCCTGGCGAATCGAATCAACCAARAATGGCATGTCATCGAGCAGCACCAGAATGCGGGTTCCRCTGTGCTGGTCCTTTCTCTCGTCTCCTGYGCCGGAATCRAAGTGCAGRAACTCGATCTTGGGCGCAGTAGTCTTGCGTTCCTGATAGAARGCCCAAGCTTGCTTCAGATTGTCATACATCAAATCRTTGCCACGCTCACTCAGGTCCGAACGCGAAGTGCTGGCAAAGTAATGGGTAACAAATAGATCTAGATCAACGRCATTTGTMTTMGARTAGTCYTTACYCAGCCTCTTGCTRAGCTTCATGAGCTTCTCATGCCCTAGCAGGTATTTTGCGCTCATAGCATYTGGCCCCGCACAAAGYRTTSTCTAGCACTGTAARCCCTTCGAATCATMGTRAAAATTTGCTTATCCATCCCYATCTGCTGCCTCATCATTATTTTAACTTTCWCCACCGCKGCGATTACTCCMRKCGAATTTACCGCCCTGCYCAAAAGGRTGCCACAYTCAGCTACAATCTCGACCTAGACATACATATCAAAACGTTTAAAATCCCTGACTTCGATTTATRCASCGCACACACAGTAGAGAATTATCAATATGAGCCATCACGAAATAATAACAGAACTCAAAAATTGGTTATCGGCTCAAATTATAGGCCAGGAGCGCCTAATTGATCGCTTATTGATTGCCTTGCTGGCTGATGGCCACTTACTCGTAGAGGGCGCACCCGGCTTAGCAAAGACCAAAGCCATTAAAGATCTTTCCCGAGCCATAGAAGGTGACTTTCACCGCATCCAATTTACACCCGACTTGTTGCCCAGCGATATTACCGGTACAGAGGTATATCGGCCAGAAGACGGTACCTTCAGCTTTCAAAAGGGCCCTATTTTTCACAATCTGGTTTTGGCGGATGAAATCAACCGCGCGCCCGCAAAGGTGCAATCAGCACTTTTAGAGGCGATGGGTGAGCATCAGGTCAGTGTTGGCCGCGAATCGTTTCAACTGCCACCCTTGTTTCTAGTGATGGCGACGCAGAATCCCATTGAGCAGGAAGGTACCTACCCACTTCCAGAGGCACAACTCGACCGCTTCCTCATGCACGTCACGATCGACTACCCGAAGATCGAGGCAGAGCGCGCAATTCTACACCTTGTTCGCAATGAGGCAGCCAATCACGTGGCAGAGGCGCCGAATGAGGTAACTCAAGAATGCCTATTCGCCGCGCGCTTGGAAATACTGAACATGCACATGGCGCCAGAGGTTGAGGAATACATAATTCAATTGATCATGGCGACACGAACACCCGAGAATTACGGTGAAGACCTCGCGTCTTGGCTGGAATATGGCGCCAGCCCTCGCGGCACGATCTCGCTAGACCGCTGCGCACGCGCACATGCCTGGATTCAGGGTAGAGACTTCGTTAGCCCAGATGATGTGCAGGAAGTTCTTTTCGATTGCCTGCGCCATCGCATCTTATTGAGCTTCGAGGCGGAAGCCAGTGGTGTCACTCCAGACAAAGTGCTTGAAACTATTCGCGAACGCGTACCTTCAGCCTAGCAAACGGCAAGGCTAATTATGTCAGCGAAGCTTAACAGCGCCCCACATTTCGCCCGTTACCAAAGTACTGGAGCGGTCATCTCCTTCGAAGAATTGTTGATTCAGCGCCATGCTGCCAAGAATCTCGATTACTTAGCCCATTCCCGCTCCATTGCCGGCATTTCAGGACTGCATCTTTCCAAGATGCGTGGCCGCGGGCTCGACTTCGAAGAGTTCAGGCCCTACCAAGCAGGCGACGATATACGCCTAATCGACTGGCGTGTCACCGCTAGAACAAACAAACCTTTCACCAAAGTCTTCCGAGAAGAGCGGGAACGTCCCGTTATCATCGCAGTCGACCAGACACACAACATGTTTTTTGGCAGTCAGGTTGCCTTCAAGTCAGTTCTGGCAGCTCAGGCTGCCGCGCTGCTGTGTTGGCTTGCCATCGATAATGGAGATCGAGTCGGCGGATTGGTGTTTTCCGACTGGGACTCGTCCCTAGTTCGGCCCAAGCGCAGTCGCAGGTCGGCTCTGCATTTGCTGAACCAGATCTACAAATACAATCAGGACCTTCAGCACGTAAAAGATCCTGAGACCCACCGGGAACCAGAGCCAGGCTTTAAGCCCGGTCTGGCTCACGCTCTCGGTCAAATACGGCGCATCACCAAGCCCGGCAGTACGCTGTATGTAATATCCGATTTCACGACCCTCGATGCGAAAGCTTTGCAGTATCTAAATCAGTTAGCACAGCACAACAACGTAGTCTGCTGCATGGTGTATGACGCCTTAGAGGAATCATTACCAGTACCCGGCATCTACAGCATCACCGACGGTTCGAGCAAAGGCGCCCTTAATACCCATAGCAACAAGGCGCGCAATCGCTACAAGGAACAATTTCATCAACGTATGCAAAGCCTCGAGTCGGAATTGGACAAGCTTAGGATTCAACTCATTAAAATGCGGACCAATCAATTGGTCGTGGAGCAGATACGGCAATGGATAACGAAGAGCTCTTAGCTCAACTGGCCGACATTCACCTTCCCGAACCGGTAAGCAACTGGCCGCCGGCTATTGGCTGGTGGATTCTCGCTGCCATCGCTCTCGTTCTGTTAGTTATCTTGTTTCGAAACTTCGCCAATAGACAGCGCCAGCAGAAAATCTGCCAATACGCTGTAGCCGAACTACAGCGCTGCTATGACAGCTATTCGCAAGTTGACCCAGCCAACATCGTTCAGAGCAAGCTCGACTACGTCAATCAATTCAATACCGTGATCCGACGCGTAGCATTAGTACACTATCCACAAGCCAATGCAGCCAGCCTAGACGGGGCCTCATGGGTTGATTTTATCCGTCAAAAAGGGGAATCTTCCTTGATGACCGATGACATCGCCACTGCCTTGCAATACGGGCGCTTTCAGACCCAATGCGATGTGGATGTGGACGCCATGCAGCGCTTCGGTCAGCAATGGATCGAGAGCCTCTATAGAGGTAGCGCGAATTCCCGTAAAAAATCCCGCGAAGAACCCCAAACCAATGCCGCCTCTGCGCAAGGATTAAGCTCAGATGCTTGAATTTACTTGGCCCTATGTATTTCTGGCGCTGCCGCTGCCGCTAATCATCTATAAGCTGTTCGCGCGTGCTCCACGCCAAGATGCGGCGCTGTATGTACCCTTCTTCAGCACCCTTAGCCGCTTGCAGTCAGACAACGAAAGCATGACGTCCGGTAGGTTATTAAATCTAATCTGCTGCTGCGCAATTTGGTTGCTCGTGGTAATTGCCTCTAGCCGTCCACAGTGGCTAGGAGAACCCGTGCAGCTACCCTCTACGGGGCGCGATCTGATGCTATCTGTCGACATCTCCGGCAGCATGGAGGCTCAAGACATGGTGGTAGGAAATAGACAGGCCTCGCGCATTGATGTCGTAAAGGCTGTTGTAGGTGACTTCGTAGAGCGCCGCGAAGGCGACCGTCTCGGTCTAATCCTATTTGCCGCCCATGCCTATATTCAGGCACCCCTCACCTTTGACCGGGAAACCGTGGGCACACTATTGGCCGAAGCTGAGATCGGCATTATAGAAGAATCCGCCACTGCCATCGGCGACGCAATCGGGCTAGGTGTCATCCATCTACGCACGAGGCCGGAGAACAGCCGGGTGCTGATACTATTGACCGACGGCGTGAACAATGCCGGTGCCGTTTCGCCAGAACAGGCAGGCAGGCTAGCGCAGACAGAGAACATCAAGATTTATACTATCGGTATCGGCGCCGATCAGGTCGTACAGCGCACCTTCTTTGGTGCTAGAGCGATCAATCCATCGGCAGAATTGGACGAAGCGGTGCTCACACAGATCGCGGAATCGACCGGTGGACGCTATTTTCGAGCCCGTGACGTAAACGACCTTGTAGATATCTACGAAGAACTGGACCAACTCGAGGCCATCGAGCAGGACGAGCAGACCTATAGACCTACTAGAGTTTTATTCTACTGGCCCCTTGGGTCAGCCGTAATGATCAGCTTTCTGCTCGCCTTATTCTCTATTCCGTGGATGTCACTCGCGGGTAAAGCAAGAATCAGCGATAGCGATGATGATGATGAAATTGAAACAGCCAGCGGAAGTAAAGTCTGATGGAGATACTTATACCCGTCAGCTTGATCGATAATTTTCATTTTCTTAGGCCGCTATGGCTGCTCGCATTGGCTCCTGGACTGCTATTCTTCCTCGCCCTGTGGCGAGTGAATTCAGTCGTGACAGCATGGGACAAGGCTATCGACAAGACCCTACTGCCCTACCTTCTAGACCGCAGCAAGAACGCATCGCAGCGTACTCCGTTAATCTTGTTATTAGCCGCCTGGGTGCTATCCAGTTTCGCTCTAGCCGGGCCCGTTTGGGAACAGCTGCCACAGCCGGTGCAGAAAAAAGAAGATGCACTAGTCATCGTTTTCGATCTTTCGCTGTCTATGTTCGCGCCTGATCATTCGCCGAATAGACTCGATCTGGCGAAGCGCAAGCTGCGGGACATCCTCGCGCTACGTAAAGAAGGTCAGACAGCCCTAGTCGTCTATGCTGGCGATGCTCATACTGTGACACCTCTAACCGATGACGTCGTCACGATTGAAGCRTTAGTGCCCTCGCTWAGCCCTAATATCATGCCRCTTTTTGGCAGCAAACCAGTTGAGGCGATMGAACGCGCCATCGGGYTACTTAACGGAACCGAYGCTMGCCGCGGCAARRTTCTGTTGATGACTGACGGTATYAGCGGCTTCGAYGAAGAGCTATTGATCACCGARCTATTCGCCGACAAYGACTATGAACTTTTGATTATGGGTATCGGCACCGAGGAAGGTGCGCCGATTCGCACYAACGACGGCAATTTCCTAACAGATGAAGCYGGGGCTTTGATCATCCCTACTCTGAACAAGAACGTATTGCAGTCACTTGCCAATCGRGTCAACGGRCGCTACCACGATATACAGCTTGCCGATTCTGACCTAGCCTACCTACTTTCAAAYTTCGAGCTATTGGATGASGAACAGATGTCAGATGTRGAAGAAGAGTTCGATGTTTGGTATGARTTCGGTCCTTGGCTACTACTGTTGGTTCTACCRATCGCCGCTCTCAGYTTCCGCCGTGGTTGGCTATTCAGCYTCGTCCTCATTACCGGCTCTGGGATGATGTTACCCAGCCAGCACGCGCAAGCCCTCGAATGGAAAGATCTTTGGAAGACAAAGGATCAACAGGCTGCCGAAGCCTTTGCGAGTGAAGAGCACTCTACCGCCGCACTACTCTTCGACGCGAGAGACTGGGCCGGAGCCGCGAACTACAAGGCGGCGAACTACGAGGCAGCCATAGCGTCCTTCAGCGCCATCGATACTGTCGATGGACACTACAACCGGGGTAACGCCCTCGCCCTATCCGGCAACTACGCGGAAGCTATCGCTGCCTATGACATGACACTCAGCTTAGAACTCGGCCATGGCGATGCTCTTCAGAACAAAGCAATTGTCGAGAAATTGCTTGAGCAGGAAGAAGCAGAGAACGGCGAAAATCAAGACGGCGAAGAACAGGATAGCGAGTCAGAGCAGAATTCTGAGAATGAGTCCGATGAAGACTCTGAAAACAGCGACCAGCAAGATCAAGAGAGTCAGGAAGGCAATCAAGACCCCCAAGATCAAGAACAGCAGAACCAAGCACCTGAAGAACAGGAAGGCTCCGAATCGAATAGCGAGCAGAATACGCCTAGCGAAACGACCAATGAAGAATTCGAAGAGCAGCAATCTCTTGAGCAGTGGTTAAGACGAATAGAAGACGATCCGGGCGAACTACTACGCCGCAAATTCAGATACCAATACCGACAACGTCAGCTGAATGGCACGGCAAACAGCCTGCAGAATGGAGGACAGATCTGGTGAGCATTAAATCAAAACTGRCATTCAYATTTCTTTGCCTAGTCCTAACACTATTCTCAACAGCACAGGCGCAGGAGATYGAGATCAGTCTCGATCGTACTGAAATCGCCCGCGGYGAAACCGCMACACTTACYATACGAATCTATGACCAACGTCAGGGCATGCAATTAGAYCTGACTCCATTAACTAGYCAATTCGACGTRCTGGGCACTCGAACCTCTAGCCAAATAAGAAGTGTCAATGGCGCGGTTGAAGCGTGGACCGACTAYATAGTCACAYTGTTCCCTCTCGAAGAAGGCAATTTAGTAATYCCTRSSCTGGACATTAATGGCACRACAACAGMACCGATAGAAATTACTGTGASTAACGAGGGGCCTCGCTCCAATCAATCGARTGAAGAGTTATACTTAGARATAGAGACAAACAAAGAATCTGTCTACGTACAGGARCAATTGCTGTTTACAATTCGTCTCTACTACACGATCAACGGCATTCGAAATCCGCAATTCACTGAGCTCGAGATGGAAGACTCGGTCATCCAACTGATCGGCTCTCCCAATCAATACGAGAAGCTCATCGATGGTGATCGCTATGGCGTCTACGAAAAACGCTATGTCATTTTCCCACAGCGCAGCGGGCCCTTAGAGATTCCTGACATTTTGTTTCGCGGCGAGGTCACAGATGGATCCAGTAATTTTGTATTTAGAAACCTCAACACCCGTCGCGTCACAGCTTATATCGAAGGCATAACGATCGATGTTTTGGAGCGCCCTGCTGCGGCAATGGCCGACGACTCTTGGCTGCCGGTGTCAAACCTCACGCTAGAAGAAAGCTGGAACACTGATATCTACAACCTTAAGGTTGGTGACAGTGTGGTGCGCACAATAACTATGACCGCCGATGGTCTAGACGGCGCTGTGCTACCACCTTTCAGCCCCACCGAAATAGAAGGCCTAAATCTCTACCCAGACCCAGCAGAGATAGAGCGCACCTTTGTAGAGGGCGCCATTGTTGGCACGCGCATAGAAACCACCTCCATGGTGCCTGTCGACAGCGGCAACATAACAATTCCCGAGATCTCTATACCCTGGTGGAACATAGAGACCAATCAGCTGGAAGCAACGATCATACCCGCAACAAGGCTAGTGATTGCCACTGTCACCGGAGAGATACCCGCCGAGCAGACCGTAGCCAGCACGGAAAACCTGGAAGAACTGCTCTCTCAGTTACCGATAGTGGATCAGGACATGATCGATGAACAAGCAGAGGCTGAATTCATCGAAGTTGAGGCCTCATGGCTTAACATTACAATCGCCGCCGCATTCATCATCGTAATGTTTAGCATTTACAAACTGGCACTTGCAGACAACAAGCACGAGATCAGCGAAACTATACAGCGTCTGAAGGCACAGATTGCAGCTGCCTACAGCCCAGATAACAACGAGCGTGTAGCCTACAAACAGCTTGTACGTGCTTGCAGCAGCAATGACCTCGCGGCAACACGACAGACGCTCATTACATGGTGCAATCACCACATCGATAGCCGTGCGGTGATTAGCATGGAAGACATCTTGCAACAGAGCGAGGTACCCGGCCTACAGGAGCATGCCCGCACTCTACAAACCGCTCTGTTCCAAAGTAATAACAACCAAGCAAGCAGCACTTTCGATGCTAAAAGCCTACTGCAATTTATCTCGCAGTTAAGAAAAAGCAAATTACGGGTGCAGAAAAAGCAGCAACATGAAGACCAATATTCACTGCCACCGCTCTACAAGACATAGCACAAAGCAACTGGCGTTTTATCATGAATAACTCTCGCCTAGTTTTTAGCACCGAATCCCCCAATTGTCCCGGATGTCACAAACCGCTGCGCAAATGCAAATGCCGCCTCGTCCAAGACAACGGCAACCCCCGGCAAATCATCGACCCGCCAATCCGAATCAGCAGAGAATCTAAAGGGCGTAAGGGTAAAGGAGTTACCCTAATTTCTGGCTTAGAACTCAAAGAAGCAGAGCTCAAAATACTAGCCAAGAAACTAAAGGCATTGTGTGGCTCCGGCGGCACTGTCAAAAACGCTGTCATCGAGATTCAGGGTGATCATCGCGATCAGATTAAGCAAGAATTRGAYAAACAATTTAAGAATGTGAAGTTAGCCGGTGGCTGATATNNNNGSCRGGAGTAAMTTGWACKYCCCTTNCCCNNCNCNWSCRCYKSCWSMMCTSCMRSKYAKMMWKASRRSTKWTSSKRMSGSCWKWWKGYMSCKSYWMAMSCCGCCTCCGCTAGTGGTTATTGATAASGCYCTGCCACTTYCATAACTAGTCGTTCCACTTRATMACGARCCAAGCTACCTAGYAATYCCTTAATNACTYTAGGGGTATTAWSRAGCKGCCAATATAGATCTCTTTGATGTATGCAGCATCYAGRSACCATTTCCCRCGTMGGTATCGACGGTTAYGYTTGATCTACYCTKTTAAAGGTTTGTCATAAGGACTCTTCCCTGCTAAATTCTAATTTGACGCTTATTCGACTGTTCGAACTARTTAATCGGGTCRATYCAGCGCCGTATAGMACCACATGATCTYRGCGATCCATATTAGGAGAAGYAGMATTTAGTTAGCATTCAAATCTAGGCAGAATRATATTGCCAGTATYTTTCACAGAAACTTTGGGGATAATAATAATGAAAAACAAAGATTTAGTGTTTTATGCCATTTCAGCTTTTTCTCTATGCCTATTGGTGCTCCTGCCCATTGCTTTTTCTACCGGATTTTCATTTGGGGATGACTTTCCTGGGATAACGTTGTTACAAGAATGGATAAAGTCTGGAGAACAGTTTGCCTCCAGCAAAAACTAAGTCAGCCTCAATTTACCCGCTCTAGAACAAGAACAAGCCTACAAGGTCCTTCTGTTTCTTGTGAAGTAACTTAGCGACTGAAATTACAGTTTTACAACAAGACTCTATAAGGGAAACCTTAAAAGGACATAATATGAGTGACTCACTGTACGAGCGACTTGGCGGCACTACCGGAATTGAAAATATCGCCAATGATCTTGTAGATTTACATTTGGCGAACTCTGCCATAGCGCCACGATTCGCAGATTCAGACCCTGTTCAATTGAAAAATGCAGCCGCGACTTTTTTTATAACAGGAACTGGCGGGCCAGAGGTATATCAAGGCAAAGACATGCTCGCCGCACATAAAGGCATGAATATATCCGCAATTGAGTTTATGGCCGTTCTAGATGATGCATTGAAAGCCCTCACGATGAACAACATAAGCCAACGAGAACAAGAGGAAGTTCTTTTCATCTTCTATAGCTTGCGCTCCGATATAGTATTGGTTTAACTGCTTAGAACGCGCGATTGAATCAATAACAATAAAATGGAGGAAGGAGTACACGAGAATGAGCTTAGCTGAAATAGTACAACGAGGTTGGGACGCAGTTGGTGCTAGTGATTTTGATACACTCGTCGCCGACTACGCGGATGACATGATATTCGTCATGCCAGGACAATCTGACATCCTTGAAGGTAGAGGCGCATTCCGCTCCGCGCTGGATGGTCTCGGAGATATTCTTCCGCCTGGGTTTGAAATTACTGATCTACGGCTAATCGAACAAGGGAGTGAAGTTGTATCAATTCTTGAATGGAAATCAGATAAGATATCGGCCTCCCAGTTATCTGTACTGTTCAAGTTTAATGGCGATAAAATTATTGAAGAACGCTGGTTCATCGACACAGAACAATGGAAAACTGCGTTCTAGACAAGGACAGTTAATGTTGGTGTGATTTTCCAAACGAAAACAGGCATCAATATCTGAGCTATCGACACGCAGCGAATCAAGCACACACTGCAGGCCCTTTACTAGTAATAAACTGTGTGTAGTCGCACCTATAAACACTGCAAAAATAAAGAACGCGAAGGCAAGAACATGACATCAATAAAATTGGAAATGAACCGCCGAGGATTTATGGCGGCTAGCGCTGGAGCGATAGCTCTCGCCGGTATTGCCCACTCAGCTAGCGCGGCGGAGCTGACAACGGATGAGCAGGCTAATGTTCAACTCGTTAATGAATTTTGCGCGGCTTGGCCCAGCCATGACCTCGATAAGATTATGGACTTTTTTGCTGAGGACGGTGCGTACCGAATGACGGAGACGACGGAATTGGCAGATGGCCGTGACGCCGTTTCAGCCCGCATTCAGACGATCATTAACAACGTCGATCGATTCGAGGTGCTAGATACTTATTCTCGAGGACCGATGGTGATTAACGAGAGGATTGACTACTTTTCGGACTTCACGATCAAGACCTGGCACGGCGTTGGGGTGTTCTTCATCAGGGACGGAAAGATCGTGGATTGGTATGACTACACAATAAAGATGGAACCAGCCTAAAACAAATTAACTAATAAACACGAGTTCGTGTCATTGCCCGAGATTGGCGATTTTAGAAGGCGGCCAACACAAATCAAAAAAACTACTTGGAAAAACTATCCCACTCTTCCTAGTCTAGGCAACGTGGGGGTTTTTGACTTTAGCTTTGCATACACCGCCTTCAGCGCCCGCATCTCGTTTTTCTGCTCGGCTTCATTCGCAGACTTATCAACGTAGCTCAGCTTCACATACAGCTGGGTAAGCTCAGTCATCGCATCAGCCAACTCCGGCCTCTTAGCACAGACCCGATCTCTGAAAGCAATTGGCCCCTCCCCTTTACGCCTTACTAAATTTATTTTTCCCAAGCCCTTACAAACGTTTAAATAGAACCTATCAACGGGAGTTCGATGAATTCTCGGTTCAATATTTATCACCGTAAAGCCAACTGCAACTATCACTACAAACGCTAGAGTTGCCATAAGCAAAATAACTTTTCGCTCTGTTACTTCCCCGAACATTCTCTCGAACAACTCGAACTGCACATCTTCATCGTAGTTGACTACGAGTTGGTTCCATTCGTATTCAATCGCATCGAGTCGAAGTCGCATCGCGTTTAGCCAACCTATTCCTCCGAACCTCGCCGCAGAGAATAAGTCATCCTCCATAAAGGCCGGATCGTCACGCAGTGCCTCCTGCACGCCCTGCTCGATTCGCGTAGGAGAAACCGCTCCTGTAGGGTCGAATCGTACCCAGCCCTCTCCCTCGAACCAGACCTCACTCCATGCATGGGCATTGTATTGGTACACCATGAGGTAATTTTCATAGGGATTCGCTTCTGCACCCTGATAGCCGACCACAACACGCGCAGGTATGCCTGCGGCGCGCATCAAATAAGTAAAGGAACTCGCATAGTGTTCGCAGAACCCAGCCATGGTGTCGAACAGGAACTCATCTATCCTGTTTTCTCCAAGCAGCGGCGCATTCAATGTGTAGAAATATTGATTCATACGAAAATGTGCGAGCACCGCGTTCGCGTATTGTTTGTCGGTCGCTACTGAGGCACGTAGCTGTGCAGCAAACTCTCGGCTGCGCTCATTGCCCCCATCTGGCAGCTTCAGACTTCGATTACGCGAGCTATCCAATAGCAATACATCTGTCTGATTCTGCATGTAGGAGCGGAGATCATAGCTCAGCCGCTGCGTTATCCGGCCATTATTAAACAATTCGAAGTTACGGCCGCTGAAGAATTCATCATTAATGTCCTCCGCGAGATGAAGACCAAACAACCAAGGCTGCTGCGTAGGCTCAAGAATAACGTTATAACTTACCGGCTCACCTACAGTTCGGATTCTATCCTCGTAATTGATTCTGAAACTAGCCAATGACGTAGCGGCAGAATAGGAGGATGAATTACGCGTGCGGCGCCAAGTGACACCATCAAAATYGTCCAATACCAAGCCGCGCCAATAGAGTTGCTCATGTGCAAGCGTTACTCCRYCTTCAAACTGCACACGAAAGGCCAACTCGGCRGAGCGMCCCAATTGACTAATATCGCCAGGCGACATTTCATCAGTGACACCAGTTGAGCTTACACCAGTCTGCATAGGCACGGCCCAGAGCGGKGCTATACGCGGGAAAACGATGAACAAYACTATKGTAAGCGGCAGYGCCTGTGCGRCAATCTTCATCGCCAACCTCGCTGTGCCCCGATTGTCCGCGATTGCAGAACTGCGATTCAAAGCGATCATAGCTCCCATAACGACTGCTATGACCAGCGCGACATAGAGCGTCATTAAGACACTCTGTGAATACAAAAATGCCACCATAGACATAATAAAACACAGCGAGATCACTACATAAATGTCTCGCTTCTGCCGCATCTCGATCAGTTTAAACACGAAGCCTAGCGCCAACAGGCTTGCGGCCGAATCAAGACCGATACCGATATTGCGAATCTGTGAAAACGAGACCATCAGCGTAAACAAGACCACCACAACACGAACCATACGGCTGGGATAAGCCAGCTTCCCATTGTGTATAAGTACACGCCAGCAGACACAGGCCAATGCAACAACACTTATCCAGATCGGCATGCGGATACTCTGTGGGAGAAGCACAAGCACGACGGCGACGAGAATCCAGATCAGCGCTGGCCGCGGTATCTGATAACTCAGYTCCACTATTCAGCTCCAAAGCGCGCTAAGGCGCGYAGTAGTTTCTTTCTATGATCCGGCCCGGTTGCGGGCGGRTACTCACCGCCTGGAATGCGCATRCCRAATACACTGCCTGTCTTGGAAAGCTGAATRACACAGTAGCAAAGACGCGAAAGGCGCTCCTCCACATTGAAGCCATAGAACATATCCCARTCTAACCAAACTTTATTRTCGACATAATCGACGAACTGCTTGAGTTTCATMCCCTGRCCTCTAGCGACATTCTTCCACGCGACCTGCCTGAGTGAATCGCCYGGCACATAGTCTCGTAGACCATAGAAGTCCTCGCTACCTTTCCGGTAAATAGCAGAATCACTACCGCCGCTAGCACCGGAGTCGAATTGATTCATAGAGAACTGTACGGGTCGAGGATAGACAAGGCAGTGCAGGTTCAGATCGACCACGGACCAAGCACGACAAAGGCCAAGAGGGAAACGAGTTAGCACGCGCAGTCTAGGCGCTTTAAATTCCCCGCGCTTATTCGCAAGAGCAAACACCTCCACCTCTTCCGTGTCTCGGCCCACCAAATCTGTATAGCTGATTGTTGAGTTGGCTGAAGGATTAGGAAAATTCAATTCCACAGATTCATGACGCCGCTTCGGTGAGCGCGACAACTGCACCCTAAAACAAGCATCCTCCCCACAGAACACATCCTGAGCCGAGCGACTTGACAGGGTGAGTTGGTTGAGATTATTGAAGCTGTGCAATATGGACAGTATAAAAATACTTACCATCAAAAATGCTAGAGCAAACGCGAGGCTGACTGCATAGTTAATCGCTGCAATAAATACCAGTCCAGAGGAGAAGACGAATAACAATCCATTACGCGTCGGTACGATGAATATATTCTTGCGGTTGAGCGTAATTTGATCGCGCGGAGGAATGTTTTTTGCGATCCAGCGCTGGTAGTTCTTGCTGAGTACTTCCCGGAGACTAAATGCCATTGCGGTTACTCGGGGCATGATTCGAAGTTCGGTGCTCGCTAACGTGTGACAAATCTATTCAATTATATCGACTTCGTTCAACAGACGTTGTACCAGCGAGGCTCCACTGTGACCATCGTCGTCTGAGATCGCACGCAGACGGTGCTCTACCACTGATGGCAATATCGCTTGCACGTCTTCCGGCACCACATGATTGCGACCACACATCAGCGCCCAGGTCTTAGCCGAGCGCATGATAGCCAGACTGCCGCGCGGAGATAGACCAAAATGAAACTCGTCTTTACCGCGAGTGAAGGCAATCAATCGCTGCACATAGTCTAATAAGGAGTCACTGGCATTCACCTGAGCCGACTGGCGGCGAAACGAAACCACCTCTTCAAGGGACAGACACTGATTTACTGCTTCGACCTTGTCACGTTCTGAGTTCATTTTCAGTAATTCGCGCTCAGCACGTTGATCCGGATAACCTAGACGCAGGCGCATGAGGAATCGGTCTAGTTGAGACTCAGGCAATGGGTAGGTGCCAGCGAGTGTCACAGGATTCTGTGTCGCGATAACGAAGAACGGCTCCGGCAGTTTCCGCGTCTCGCCTTCTATCGTTACCTGTCTCTCCTCCATCGCCTCCAACAGAGCGCTCTGGGTCTTTGGAGTAGTTCGGTTTATCTCGTCGGCAAGTACAAGCTGGCTGAATATAGGACCGGGATGAAAGGTGAACTCACTGGTAGTTTGATTAAAAATTGAAATACCGAGAATATCCGCCGGCAATAGGTCGCTGGTACCCTGTATGCGGTTGTAGCTAAGTCCTAGAGCCTTCGCCAACGCATAAGACAAGGTGGTCTTGCCCATGCCGGGCAGGTCTTCTATTAATAAGTGGCCCCCGGAGAATAGGCAGCACAGAGCCAAGCGAATTTGATGATCTTTGCCTAGTAAGGCTTTGCCTACTTCTGCGACAGTTCTCTGAACCTGTTGAGACAACTTCGTATCTACTAGTTCGACCTGACTCGCGGTATTTTCCTCGGCATTCGCAGATAACATTGGCGCCTCACTTCTACATTTTTTCAGCTTTCTTCCCGCTCTATTTCGAGCGTCGTCACGCTGGTCAACTGAAAACTGAATTAGTCCCTAGCTTGTGCGGCGGCCTTCTTGCTCGCCTTCTTTGCCTTCGCCGCATCGCTGCGTGAATTTTCAAGACGCTTCAGATAAATCTCGTCTACATCGCCGGTAACATACTCGCCATTGAACACCGAGCACTCGTATT